>UQWA01000028.1 GCA_900544685.1 uncultured Lachnospiraceae bacterium
TCCTAAGTGACAAGTTTTTATTATTTCACTTGTCTACCTAGAAGGGAGCATATCATTTAGTGCGACAGCCCCTTCTTTAAAATTTTATTTTCTTATATGTTTCACTGCTTCTCTGGACCAGATAATCATCTTTTCTGCATCTGTTTTACTGATCCAGCCTTCTTCCTGCTGTTTTAACGTATACTCTTTAAACTTTGATAAATATCCTTCTTCCGATCCATAGAGCTGCTTGACTGTACTTTCTGTAAAATATTCCATTGTTCCGCAGATACCCTCAGGATCATCTGGATTGCTTGCCACATAAGTAGCAATAGGAACCTCCACATAGGATGTTCTAAGTCCTCCTTTTGCATTTCCAAAGGCATCTCGAACCAGATCTTCCTCTGTTCTTTCCATAGGTTCATATACTTCTGGTGCAATTTTTTGCGATGCCCAAATATGTAACTTTTCCAATAAGCCACAAATATAGTATTCTACATGCATATCATTAATATGTTCCAGCAATTTAGGATCCAGGTTTGGCAATTTACCATCCATTTGTTCTATTTCAGAAACCGCCGTCAGCACTGGACACACAATATCCGTATGAGGACTTCCTGGTATCTCATAATATCGGCACTTATTTTTCTCCGTATCCGAATTCTCTATTTTTACTTTAAACAAATTTCCTTCTAAAAACAGATTGAATAAGTACAAATCAGCTTCACTGGACATACAAATATACGGTGTTTCACAAGGTCTCATGTTTCTGACGGATAATCTTAACGGTCCAATCGTGTCTTCCTGCCGAATACTTCTTTGCACCAATGCCCCAACGATATTCAGATATCCGTCAAAAATCCGCTGTCCATTTTCCTTTTGCGTATACTTATCAAAATAATGCACAAATGTATTTAAGTATGCTCCACTCTGACTCTGACCGGCGAGATAAATATATTTTACCGGATATCCACCAAGACAATTGTTTTCTTTTTCTCTCAGCAAATTTCCAAGTTGTCCAAGCATATCCCAAACCAGACCTTCTTCTGTCCCCGGTATCGTTGCTGTTTTGGAAACGACCGGAGCCGGTACCATTTCTCCATTCGACCAGTTCAATGTACGATATCTGTCATAATCAAAATTTTTTAATGCAAGAACATTTACCGGTTTGCTTGTGATACCAACATAGGCATGTCCATTTTCCATGCACCAAAGATAATTTCTGTGCCATAAATCCTCAATGTCATATCCCTGTGTTGCATTCATAATATCAACATACACTCTGCCAGAATATTTTCTGCAATCTTGTGGTCTTCTTACCAATATTCTCGTCTTATACGGTAAATTCTGTTTAAAAACAACCACCTCATCTGTTTCATCGGTATCATATATATTCGCATGCCCTGTCAGAAAATATTCTTCTTCCAGATATCCATACTCTTCCAGTTTCAATGGCGTACGACTATATTCCATGGCACAAAATGGGTGTGATTTCTCTGTCACTTTAATCGGCCCTTCTATTGACGGAATATTTGCAAATGATTCTTTTATCATTACACCCGCTCCCATATGATCACCTCCCTTATTTTATCGCTGCACGCATAACTGCTTCTTCTGATACATTGTCTCTGCTGAACTCACCTGTAATTTTTCCATTACTGACTACCAAAACACGGTCACTAATCGCCAATAGTTCTGGAAGATCCGAAGATACCATGATAATCGATATACCACTTTCTACCAGATCACCCATCAAACCATAAATTTCTGCTTTTGCTCCTACATCTACCCCTTTGGTTGGTTCATCTACGAAAAGGATAGTTGGCGCATTAATTAACCACTTTGACAATACCACCTTCTGCTGATTTCCGCCTGATAAAGTATTGACTTTTGTATGAATGGAAGGTGCTTTTATACGCAGTCTGTCAAACATAGATTTACTCAGCCGGTTTTCTTCATTTTCATCAATAAGAAGTCCTTTCACAGGAAGTTTATCAAGGCTCGCCAGATACATATTATCTCGAATCGACAGCATCCATACAAAACCATTCAATTTTCTTTCTTCTGTCACAAAACCAATTCCGGCATTGATCGCATCTGACGGATTTTTTATGTTCACTTCTTTTCCTTTGATAAAAACTTTTTTCTCTACGCCTTCTGACAATTGGCCAAAAATACCACCAAGAATCTCACTTCGCCCTGCGCCTACAAGGCCGCCAATTCCAAGAATCTCTCCTTTTTTCAGTTCAAAAGAAACATCATCCACTATATTTCTATTCTTTATAGTTGGATGTGGAACACTAAGATGCTCTACCCTCAGCACCTCTTCTCCGATTGGAACTGTCTTCTTCGGATACAGATTCTCTATCTTTCTACCTACCATCTGCTCAATCAGGATCTGTTCATTTACCTCATGAATATCATGTGTATCTATCGTTTTTCCATCTCTTAGTACCAAAACACGATCGCATATTCTATATACTTCTTCCAGTTTATGAGAAATATAGATACAGGATACTCCCCGTTTCCTTAACTCATTCAAGATATCCATTAACTGGTCTACTTCGCTGTTTGTTAATGCAGATGTCGGCTCGTCTAACACCAATATTTTCGGATTTTTTATATATGCTCTCATCAATGCCAGCATCTGCATCTGTCCACTGTTCAAATTTCCTACTCTATCAGTTGGCTTTGCCTTAATATTCACTCGATCTAATATTTTCTGTGTCTCTGAATATAAGGTTTTAAAATCTACCCATCTTTCTCCAGGTAAATTTCCAAGATACAGATTTTCCGCAATACTGGAGTTCAAAATCATACTGATTTCCTGGTATATCATTTCTATACCAAGTTTTTGTGCCGCCGATACATCCGCTAATTTAACCGGAACTCCATCATATAAAATCTCCCCTTCATAGGTTCCATACGGGTAAGTTCCACTTAAAATTTTCATCAGTGTAGATTTTCCTGCGCCATTTTCTCCGCAAATACCCAGAATTTCTCCTTTTTTCAATTGCAACGTTACTTTATTTAATGCAAGCACTCCAGGAAATTTTTTTGTTACATCTTTCATTTCCAGTATATAATTCATCATATTCCTCACCGCCATTTCTATGCTGCACGGCTTAATTTTTGACGATATTTATCAATTGCTACAGATATCAGCAATATGACACCAAAAATCAAATTCTGCCAGAAACTGTCAACACGAATCAGCACCAGTCCATTGCTAATTACCGCCAGAAGCAGACAGCCAAGAATGGTTCCTACCACAGAACCACTTCCGCCAAACATACTTGTACCCCCAATAATTACTGCTGCCATTACCGTCAATTCTGTACCTGCCCCCGCTGTTGTCTGTGCACTTGAAAATCTGGAAGCCATTAATATCCCAACTAACGCAGCGAACACAGATACCAAAATGTGTATTTCCTTTCTTCTTCTCTTTACAGGAATTCCAGCCAGTCTCGCTGTCTCTGCATTTCCACCTACCGCAAACAGAGAACGCCCATATTTTGTCTTCGATAATACAATCTGATAAATAATCGCTATTACTAACGCAATAATAATCGTGAAATAGATTTTTCCAAAAATTCTTCCCTGTCCTAATACTTTAAACACATCTGTTGCTCCGCTTACCGACATACCTTTTGTGGTAATAGAAACAATACCATTCACTGCATACTGAATTCCCAATGTAACAATCAACGCCGGGAGCTCACAATCTACAATAATCCAGGCTTTAAATATACCAACTGCCAGACCGGAAAGTAAGCCGACCAAAATACATAACACCATTGGAACTCCTGATTTCATCGCAAACATACATGTGACACCACCAAGAGCGGTTACCGCACCGATAGAAAGATCCATGTCTGCTGAAATAAGTAATAAGGTAAGTGGTGCTCCAACAACCAGGTAATAACTGGTTGTTCGGAAAATATCGATCAGATTATTGACCGCTATAAAACTTGGATTAATAATCGTTACAATTACACACATGATTACAAGTGGTAATAAGGTTCCTATTTCATTCTTTGTTGCCAGAGTTTGTACTATATTTTTCTTTTTCATTTTCTTCACCTTTATATAGTGATAGGGTAGCCTTATCAACAGACCAGACCACCCTATTACTTTTCTAATTCTTATAACAGTCCACGTTCTTTCAAAAGATCCAGATGTTCATCTACATCGTCTGCTTTAATAATGATTGTACCTGAGTCATTATCAAATTCAGGCTCATTGCCTTCTTTAATATCTTTTATGTAATTAACCGCTTCATATCCCATCTTATAGAAGTCCTGCGCAATGGTACAATCCAATGCGCCATCTGTTACATAACCAAGGATTTCTTCTGAGTCATCGATTCCGATCACAATCAGATCATCACTGAGGCCTTCGCTCTCTACGTAATTCGCAATTCCAGGACAGCCATATCCATCCTGACTTACTACCACATTCATATCTGGATAACTCTTTAATAATGCTGCCAGCTTATCAGATGCTGTTGCTGCGTCCGAATTGCACTCTTCCTGAATCAGTGTCGCCTCCGGATACTCTTTCAAAATCGTATCACAAAATGCCTGGTACTGAAGATTCTGTGTTTCTGTTTCCAGTGTTGTCTGAATATAGCATGCTGTTACATGATCAAAGGAGCTGTATTTTTCATCCTTCAGATAATCAAGCACTGTCTGTGCCTGTGTAACTCCCATATTGGTAGGATCGGTACCAATCCAGCAATCCTGCAATTCAGGTGTTGTATAAGTATTACATGTTACTACCGGAATATTTGCATCTTTTGCCTTTGTTAATACATCTGTTGCCTGCTCTGCATCCAAAATAACGGTAATAATTCCATCCGCCTGATTGGTTACAGCAGTATCCAGCAAGTTAATGACGCCAGCTGTATCGTTTGGAGTTGTCGGTGATACATACTGTCCTGTCCATCCAAGTTCATCCAGGGCATCCTCAAATCCTTTTTGTGCAGATCCCCATGCAACTCCACCGGTGACAATGCTGACGAACATAATATCCTGAGCTTCTTCTGCGAAAGCTGGAACTGCCATTGCCAATACCATTGTTCCTGTAAGTGCCATTCCCAATAATTTCTTCTTTTTCATTGTCTTTCCTCCTTTTTGTAACGTTCACGTGCTCGGTAGCATTAATATAGCATAGAAAATTCTGTTTTTCAACATGTTTTTACCATTTTGTATCTTTTTCATTAATAAACATTCTATTTTTTGTATATATTGTCTATTCTTTTTCATTTCATTTTTTCATTTCAAAAGCACGTGCACTTTATTTTGACACTTTTCTCCATTCATGCTAATATATCTTTAATTATTCAATACAGGAAATCAGGAGATTAAGATGATAACTCAAAGCCAAATTGCAAAAATGGCCGGTGTATCACGCGCCACTGTCGAGCGCGTGATCAATAATCGCGGAGATGTCAGTGAAGACACCAGAAAACTCGTTTTGGAAATTATAAAAAAGACAGATTATCGTCCAAACCGTGCAGGCAAAACTCTTGCCATACAGCAGAAAAATTTAAAGATAGGATGTATTATTATCCATGCCGATAATCCTTTCTATCAGGAGTTAAACAAGGGAATTATTGATAAAGCCGCTGAATTCAAAAGCTATGGTATTCAGGTCATAATTGAACAAGTTGAATTTGACGTGCAGAAACAATTAGAAAAAATTGACGAACTAATCAGTCAGCAAATTAATGCTCTGGTCATTCAGCCTATCGCAGAACCTGCTCTGGCCCACAAATTAAACGAAATTGAAAGATTGAATATTCCGATCGTAACAGTAAATACAGATTTACCAGACTTTACCTCTTCCTTTTGCTATGTTGGAAATGATTTTTATCTTTGCGGGAAAACTGCTGCAAATTTTTTGAATATTGCAACACAGGGACATTGCAATATTGGTGTAATAACTGGTTTTTCCAAAGCCAAATCTCATGCCGACCGCATTGAAGGTTTTCGTGACTATATTCAAAACTTTTCCGGCATGAACATTGTAGCTGTGGCAGAAAACAGAGATGATGAAATGGAATCCTACTACATTACCAAAACCATGCTACTTGAGCACCCCGAAATCGATTCCGTATTCCTTGTTGCAGGCGGCGTACATGGTGCAGGCACTGCTATTAAAAAAACATCTCAGGAAACCCATCGTTCTTTTAAAGTGATATCTTTTGATGACGTTCCCACAACACGAGATCTTGTCCGTGACGGAACCATACTTGCCACTATATGCCAGCAACCCGTACGACAGGGGCGACTCGCCATGTCAGTTTTATTCGACTATCTTATTGATGGCATTGTTCCGGAAAATAAAAAAATATTTACAGATATTCAGATTAAACTGCGAGCCAACATTGATACCTAAATAATCCGAAAATTATTGCATTGCAATCGCAAATAACAGTTCCACTGCAATTGTAAGAATCTCATCCGGGAACTCATACTCTGCTGTATGCAGCTGTGGATACTCTTCTCCATCTCCCATTCCGAAAAAGGCGCCCTTGCATTCTCTCAGATAATATCCGAAATCTTCAGACCAGCGCATGGGCTCCGGAAGTTCCATTGTCTGAAGCCCCAGTTTCTGCGCTGCCCCTCTTACCTTTTCCACCTCTTTAGCGTGATTCTCTGTAGCAGGAAAACGCTCAATCTCTTCCATCTCAAGAGTGAATCCACCTTTCCTCGCCATGCCCTCTGCCATCTTACGTATCTCTTTCAGGTAACTCTCAAATTCTGCTTCCTTTTCTGCCCGAACCGTAAAGCGCACTTCTCCTTCTGACGCAGACATGCCGTAACTGTTACTGCCAATCTCCACGCCAATTACTGTCATGCGGACGATTTTTCCCTGCCTCTGGAATTCTCTGGTAATATTTTCCACCTCCAAAATCAGACGTGCCAGTGTCTCAGATGGATTCCTTCCATTTTCCGGATAGGCTGCATGAGTTGGGCTTCCTGTCATATGAATACGAAGCCCTGTAGATGCACAGGCAAAGGTACCCTTCCGAAGCAGAATCGCACCTTTTGCATATCCAGGAATGTTGTGCAGGCCATAAACTTCTGCAATTCCTTTTTCTTTGATCAAAGTACTGCAAATGGCTCCACCTTCACCAGTTTCTTCTCCCGGCTGGAAAATCAGATATACATCCCGGTTCGTAGTTTTTCCAGTTAGCTTTTTCCCTGTCATGGCCAGAATTGTACTATGCCCGTCATGTCCGCAAAAATGTCCAACTGTTTTTCCATCCAGACTGACCGCATCCATATCTGCCCGAAAAGCAATCGCTCCCTGTGCAGTCTTATTCACTCCCTTCTTCCAGGCATAGAACCAACTGCCGCAGTCCACAATCTTCAAGTCTGTCTCTGCTTGCAAGAACTCTATCAGTGTCTTTTTTGTCTCCTTTTCCTGCATGGAAGGTTCCGGTATGTTATGTAACTGTTGTCTTAAATTTTTCATGGCCGACTCCTTTCCCCATTCTCATTTGTACACTGTTCCCATTATATCACAAAAGAAGCTGCTGCATCTTAGCAACAGCTCCAATACTTTATCTCGCCGGTATGATCTCTATCCAAAGTTATCTGGATCATTGTGGATTCACAAGATTGCAGATCACCTTCAGATTTTTTTCCGCTGAAAGAACCTCCTCCAGAACCTAGCTTGTTACTAATAATGTAGACATAAGCACTCCTCTATTTCTTACAAATCTCTCAGATGCGAATTATATATCCTTTTCAGCAAATACACAGATGCTGCCAGGGATGCAAGTTCTGCCACTGGATAAGACCACCATACAGCATGCAGTCCAAATGCATGAGCAAAAATATAGGCTACCGGAAGTAATACCAGGAGCTGACGGCACACGGATGTAATCAGGCTGTACATACCATTTCCAAGTGCCTGAAATACGGAACCGATGACAATACAAAAACCAGCCAGCAGGAAGCTGAGACTGATGATCCGCAGGGCTGTAACTCCGATGCTGATCATATCTTCCGATGCATTGAACATGCGAAGCAGTGTTGCCGGCATAGTCTGGAATACAATAGCACCAAATACCAGAATCGTTACAGCTGCACCACAGCCAAGTTTTACGGTTCGCATGATTCTTGCTTTGTTTCTTGCTCCGTAATTATAGGCAATGATCGGAACCAGACTGTTATTCAGTCCGAATACCGGCATAAAGAAAAAGCTCTGAAGCTTAAAGTACACACCAAATACTGCTGCAGCAGTAGAAGAAAATCCCAGCAGAATCTTATTCATACCATAGGTCATAATCGATCCGATGGACATCATCAGAATCGACGGTACACCAACTGTATAGATTTCTTTTACGGTTTCGCCATCAAAACGCATCCGTTTAAAGGAAAACTGAATTTCTTTATTTTTCTTAAGATTACAGTAAATACCGATGCACATACCGCAGAACTGTCCGATGACTGTGGCAATGGCAGCACCTGCCACGCCCATTTTCGGGACAAAACCAATACCAAAGATAAATACCGGATCCAGAATAATATTCACAATTGCACCGGTTCCCTGAGAAATCATGTTATAGAGAGTCATACCTGTGGACTGCAGCAAACGTTCCATACAGATCTGCATAAACAGCCCAAAAGAACAGACGCAGACTACCGTCATATACTGCACACCATATTCCAGAATCTCCGGATCTGTGGTCTGTGTAGCAAAAAATGCACGTGATCCCACCAGTCCAATGACTGCAAATACCAGATAACTGCAGATTGCAAGAAGCACACCATTATTGGCTGCTTTATGTACTTTGTCCATCTCTTTTTCACCCAGACTCTTGGATAAAAGTGCATTTACACCAACTCCCGTACCGGAAGCAACAGAAATCATCAGATTCTGAATCGGAAATGCCAGTGATACGGCTGTCAGTGCATTTTCATTAATCTGTGCCACAAAAACGCTGTCTACAATATTATACAGCGCCTGTACCAGCATAGATAATATCAGTGGCAGCGACATCGTAAACAACAGTTTCGGAATGGGCATGGTACCCATTTTATTCTCTCTCACATTTTCATTCATATATAACTCCTTCTTACCTTTTTTAAACTTTACTCTTTTATTTCATCGAATCCCGCATCTACATTCTTTTCTCTGTCTCAGAGTGCTTTTGGCAGATTCCACTCATAATGCTTGGCAAGTACACGGATCACTACTACTAAGATGATCGATAAGATCATAGCCACACCGGAATGCAGCCAGTCATATAGCAGAATATAACTGACTGCCCCTGCAATAGATGCACAGGCATATACATGTTTCCGCAGAATACCCGGTGTCTCATTTGCCATCATGTCGCGCAGCAGACCACCGCCCACACCGGTAATTACCCCAAGAAAAATCTTCAGGAACAGCATATGGTTCATATCATTATTCATGACAGAATTTACTCCTACAACGGTAAAAACCCCCAACCCGATGGCATCCATCAGGTTAAAGAGGGTTTCATATAATGCTGATTCCAGGAATTTTGGGGAAGCATGATTGATTTTGATCACAAGGAAAAGAATCAGGATAGATATCATAGATACCATGACGTAAATCGGCTTGACAAACATCATTGGCGGATGAACCCCGATGATAAGATCACGGATCATTCCGCCTCCGACCGCGGTTGTAATGCCAAGTACCAGAATGCCAAGAAAATCCAGACGTTTCTGGATGGCAACCATGGCACCTGACAAGGCAAACGCAACCGTCCCAATCATTTCCAGAACAAAAGTCAGGTCGATCGTTCCAGACATAATATATCCCCCAGTTACTTATTTTGTACCGAAAATACGGTCTCCGGCATCACCAAGTCCCGGGCAGATATATGCATTTTCATTCAGTTCACGGTCAATATGTCCAACATAAATCTGGATATCCGGATGTGCTGCCTGAAGCTTTTTCAGTCCTTCCGGAGCTGCGATAATCGCCATGAACTTAATCTTTTTTCCACCGTGCTGTTTGATGAAATCCACTGCTGCGATGGCAGAACCACCGGTAGCCAGCATCGGGTCCGTTACTACAATCAGTCGTTCAGAAATCGGATCCGGCAGCTTGCAGTAGTATTCGTGTGGAATATGTGTTACCTCATCACGGTACAGACCGATATGTCCGATCTTTGCCGTTGGTACCAGTGCCTGCACACCGCTTACCATACCGAGTCCTGCTCTCAGAATTGGAACAATGGCCAGTTTCTTTCCTGCGATCACAGGGGACTTGCATGTCTCAATCGGTGTTTCAATCTCAATCTCTTCCAGCGGAAGGTCCTTTAATGCTTCATAACCCATCAACATGGCTATCTCTTCTACCAGAGCGCTGAATTCTGCTGTTCCTGTATTCTTGTCACGCAGTCTGGTGATTTTGTGCTGAATCAGTGGATGTGTCATTTCAATTACGTTACTCATAGTTTTCCTCCAAATGTATTATTAATTTACAGTATCTTTATTTCTTTTCTTTCAGATCTGAATTCTGAGGATTGATGCCAAGTCCTCTGCTGATATCTCCAGTTGCATTCTTACCGAATTCATAATCATTTCCCGGAAGAATAGCATTTAAGAGAATACCTGCGATTGCTGCAATGGCAAGGCTGGTCAGTGTAACATCGGTACCAAGTACGTGGAATGTCAGCCCATCTGAGAATCCAAGGCCGCATACCAGAATCACTGCTGCAATGATCAGATTTCTGGACTTGGTAAAATCCACCTTGTTCTCTACGATGTTACGTACACCGATAGCAGAAATCATACCGTATAAGATAAAGCTGACACCACCGACAATCGAAGATGGCATGGAACCGATGATCTCTGCCATCTTCGGGATCATACTCAGAATCACTGCATAAATTGCTGCCAGACGGATCACCTTTGGATCATATACACGGCTCAGTTCCAGAACACCGGTATTCTCTCCATAAGTCGTATTTGCCGGTCCTCCGATCAGTGCTGACAGAGATGTTGCCAGTCCGTCACCAATCAGTGTACGGTGAAGTCCCGGATCTTCTATAAAGTTTTCTCCTACTGTTGCTGAGATCGCACTGATATCTCCGATATGCTCCATCATAGATGCCAGAGCAATCGGTGCCATAATCAGAATCGGTGTCAGATGGAACTTACAGATCTGGAAAGGCGGTAATCCAACCAATCCGGCAGAAGCTGCTTGGGAAAAGTCCAGTATCGCACTTCCGTCTGCATTCGTAACACCCATTGCATCCAAGATCAATGCCATTCCATAAGAAATCAATACCCCCATTAAAATCGGGATGATCTTAAACATTCCTTTTCCCCAGATGTTAAAAATAATGACCACTGCAAGTGCTGTAAATGCCAGAAGCCAGTTTGAAGAAGCATTGCTGATTGCTGACGGTGCGAGACTCAGTCCGATACAGATAATAATCGGTCCAGTCACAATCGGTGGCAGGAAGTACATGACTCTCTTTACACCTACCAGCTTTACAATCAGTGCCAGTACCAGATATAGCAGTCCGGCCACCACAATTCCGCCACATGCATAAGGCAGCTTTTCACCCATAGTCATATCCGCAAAAATTCCGGTATTTAACTGGGACACCGTGTAAAATCCCCCAAGAAAGGCAAACGATGATCCAAGAAATGCCGGAACTTTCAACTTCGTGCAGAAATGGAAAAATAAGGTACCCAAGCCTGCACAGAACAGGGTAACCTGTATGGAGAGTCCTTCTCCCTCAAAATAGTTGTTTACCAGAATCGGCACCAGAATCGTCGCACCAAACATGGCAAACATATGCTGAAGTCCAAGAAGCAGCGTCTTAGGAATCCCCAGCTTCGAGACATCACGTATTGCATCATTCCGCTCGTTCATTTTAATCTCCTCTTTCCTTATATAATTTTTCTCCTACCTATTATAGTAGTTTGCTGCACTTTGGTCAATTAGCAGTGTTTGCTGTAATTGCATTCCCATTTTTGTATTGAATTCCAACTGCCATGGCATACTGAGCCTCATGCCGCTTTTGTACCAGTTCTTTTTCATAACGGATCACTCCATGATTTTCATATGGATCATTGAAGTAATATCCTTCTTCGTCATATCCAACCAACAGCATGCAGTGTTCATTGGAGATCCAGGTGAATGTCTCCTGTGGAGCTTCTTCCAGTTTCCATGACGGTCCCACAATCGGTTCCTTCATGTCGATACATGCCCAGAAAACCACCGGCATTTCCCGGTCAATGTAGGTACTGAGCAGTTCTTCCATGGAACTTCCTGTCTCATCCACTGCATGATAGATTCCTTCTTTTTCAAACACTTTGTTCAAGGTCTTACAGATCACAGGTGCATAGCAGCCCATTCCGTCTTCCCTGTAAGGACTTCCACAGAATACCTTCCTCGGATCACCACCATACACGATACCCTCCCTGGTTTCAAATTCCTGACATTCCAGATAGTTTTCAATCCATTCATCCACCGTCACCTGATAACCAAGATGTCTTAACAGCATAACCGACGAGACACTTTCGCACCCCGTCGGATAGTTCAGGCTCTGATTGATGTACGGGACTCTAATCAGATGCTTTTTCATTTCCCGCACTTTCCTCACCATTGTTATATTTTTTCATAAAAGTAAGTACCATAAGCAGCATAGCTACGCTGACTCCTAACGTAATCCACCAGATCTTCACAAATCCGGCTATCACATAACCAATTACACAGACAACAGCAACCACTGCTGCATACTGCATCTGTGTAGATACATGGTTAATGTGGTTACTCTGTGCCCCCGCCGAGGACATAACTGTCGTATCTGAGATCGGAGAAACATGGTCTCCGCACACTGCACCTGCCAAAACTGCGGATACGGAAATAATCATCATTTCGAGCTGCTTTGCATCCGGGAACATGGCAACTACAATCGGTACCAGAATCGCAAAAGTTCCCCAGCTTGTTCCGGTGGAAAATGCCAGGAACACACCTACCATAAACATAATAGCCGGAATGATCACACCTGCAGAAGTATGGGAACCTACCACACCTCCTACAAATTCAGCCAGTCCCAGTGTATCGCTGACACCCTTTAAGGTCCATGCAAAAATCAGAATGGCAACTGCCGGAATCATCAGACGGAATCCTTCCACAAAACTGTCCATAAAACCTTTAAACGTCACTACCTTTCTTGGCAGATACAAAACTAACATAAAGAAAATTGTCAGCATCGTGGCAAAAATCAGACTGGTTTCCGCATCACATCCTGAGAAGGCAGATACCACATCTGTTGCACCGCCTAAGAATCCTGTATACACCATAGCTCCGATAGCAGATACAATCAGCACCAGAACCGGAAGAATCAGATCATATACTTTTCCATTCGGGCATACTTCTTCGTTCTTTACATTTTCGAATTCTTCTGCGCCACTGGTAAAAAGATCACCTTTTTTCGCATTTTCTTCATGCTTCTTCATCAGACCGAAATCAAATCCGGTCACACAGATATAGATTACCATAACTAATGTCAGAATGGCATAAAGGTTATACGGAATGGTCCGTAAAAAGAGCTGGAATCCTGTAATCCCGGCATCTGCAGGTACATAGGAATTTACAGCTGCTGCCCAGCTGGAAACTGGTGCAATAATACAGATCGGTGCTGCTGTTGCATCAATAATATAGGCAAGCTTCGCTCTGGAGATCTTAAAACGGTCTGTCACAGGACGCATTACCGATCCTACTGTCAGACAGTTAAAGTAATCATCCACAAAAATCAGTACACCAAGCCCTGTGGTTGCCAGCATGGCTGTTTTTCTGGACTTAATATGGTTACTGGCCCAGTTACCGTAAGCGGCAGACCCACCCGACTTGGACATCAGCACAATAATCATACCCAGCAGTACATCAAAAATCAGAATATTCAGATTCATACTGTTTTTCATAATATCAAACAAAGTAACAAAAGCATTCCACGGATGGAAGCCCGTACAGAGCAATGCCCCCAGTGCTACCCCGACAAACAGGGAACTGTATACCTCTTTGGTTACAAGTGCCAGCACAATTGCCAGCAATGGCGGAAGCAGCGCCCAGGCTGTTCCTATAAATACTGATCCGTCCATATACTCTCTTCCTCTTCTCTCTTTTCCTTATCACTTTAAAAAACGGTCCAGAATCCACTTTTGTTTCTGACTTTTCTCTGTCATGAAAGAATCCTGAACCGTTCTCCATTTTCTCTATACTTCTTTTGCTGTCAGGTTATGCTTCTGTCTCTGTTTCCAGATCATCGACTACCGGTATCTCTTCATCTGTCTCAGGAAAAGTCGTGATACCGTCTTCATCCGTCTCAGTCTCCTCTTCTGCCAGACCCCATTTTTCCATCCAGCTTTCTGCATTGGACTGAATCTCCATAATCAGTCCCATCACACCGGCAGAGTCCATATCTGCCAGCATCTCTGCATCTGCAGGTGTTTCGATCTTTTCATAATCCGCATTTACAGTTACATAGCCGGTCAGCAGCGGTAATTCTTCGCCGTCTGCAGCCAGTGTCAGGTTGTTCAGAGTCCATGTAAAGCCCTTGCCTTCCTGTACATCTTCAAATGTGCTGTTCAGAGTCATACCTACATCTGTTCCGGTCTCTTCATCCGGGATACTGATCTCCATATCCAGTGCTCCGCTCTCTGCATCAAAATTCATAGTGAAGATATCGGCATCGATAAATGTCTCCTCACTGTCAGATGCTTTCAGGTTCACTTTCACATCCATCTTGCTGTCTGTAGTCTCATTGGCAAATGCATATGCCAGATGCATAGCATCTTCTTCTGCCCCTTCTTCATAGATATCCATATCCATGTCAAACCCTGCTGACATATTCGCCGGATCTGTAAAGGTATATACAAGATCCATAATCACAACCGACGATTCACTGTCTTCAGCAGCCGTTGTTACTTCTTCTGCCTCAGATTCTGCGTCATTATCCAGATCTGATAAGGTATCATTCTGTTCATCAATCAGGCTTTCATCCATCTTCATTGTCATGGTCATCTTCGTTACCAGATCGTTTTCTACCCAGTAAGTAATGGTAAACTGATCTCCCAGTACTGCTTTTCCCTGTTCCAGAGATTCTTCCATAGCAGCATCAAAATCTTCTACCCCTGTCACTCCTGAAGCACTCAGTACGGAAGAAAGCTCCGTCAGGAGATCACTGTAGATACTCATTACACTCTCAGTATCATAGGTTGCATCATAGAATGTGACACCCGGGTATTCTGCATCCTCTCTGGTTTCCACATTCATGGCATCCTGCGCAGATGTCGTAGCTTTTTCCAGAATTGCCTTAATATTCCCCACCAGATCTGTGGCATCTTCTGCAGATGCTGAACCTTCCGGGAAGAACTTCATATCGATATCTTCCGGCATATCAAGTTCACCAAAAAACTGCTCCCATACAGAACCTTCATATTGTTCTTTAAAACTTCCGGACTTCAATGCCACTGTCTTAGATAAAAATTCTGGAAGTGTCAGTGCCAGCTGGTTCTCATCCCCATACAGGGAAAGACTTGCAATATTATCTGCGTTCACTGCTGCTGCCAGTTTAAACAGCCACTGCTTATCTTTCAGGTCAATGGTTGTATCTGCTGTCAGACCCAGATCTCCCTGTAACTGTTCCGGCAGTTCTGCATCTGCCAGCAGTTCTTCCGGGATCGTTGCATTGATACTAACCTGTGCCCCGCCTTCATTCATTGCTTTTACAATATTGTCCCAGTCCAGCATCGTACTGATTGGTGACGGAGCCTCTGCCTGTGCCTGTTTTTCCAAAATTGCATTCAAATCATCCAATGGTGCTGCACTGGCAGATGCCTGCAGAGATACTACACCTACGGTTGCTGCTACTGCTGTTTTACCTAACCACTTCTTGAATTTACTCATGTTCTCCTCCTATCGTATCGAACGTTGTTCATTCCCGCCATTCATAAGGCGAAATAATTATTTTAAATGTCCCTTCTTCCGAAACACTCTATTAGAATCATACATGAAAATGCAGTATCTTGCAATATAAATATGGCAATTTGCACTACCATCATTTGCTAATAAATCATGATAATGTATATTTGTCATAGCTATTTTCCCAGATACCGGTTTATTTTTTCCTGATTCAGTTGTTCTCCGATCACAATAATGACTTCCTGTCCCTTCGGGATAGGTTCCACAGACATCTGATCATGGGTAATATTCAGTTCCAGCCAGCTTCCGTCTCCTTTTTCAGAAAGCCTTTGATACGGAATACCTTTCCACACTCCTTATCTTTCAGGATCTTTTCTGCCGCATCTTTCAATTCTGTTTCCTGA
Organism: uncultured Lachnospiraceae bacterium; assembly: GCA_900544685.1. Taxonomy (GTDB): domain Bacteria; phylum Bacillota; class Clostridia; order Lachnospirales; family Lachnospiraceae; genus Marvinbryantia. The sequence continues at coordinate 16,323 of UQWA01000028.1, forward strand.
ATCGGTAAATTCATGTAATAAACAGATGTGTATGCTTCTCTCTGATCTATCCAGAGTTTCCCACATTTTTCTGTACGGTATCCACTTTTTGTCAACTCCTGAAAATCACTGTCATTCATTTTATTCCAGTCTTTTCTGTAAATATCATGTTCCAGACTTCTGCTGCACTGAAATTCTGCCAGAACTTTCTGTAAAAAATCTTCTGTTTCCTTTTCCTTCTCAGGGCTGACGCACTGTGTTCTGCTCATCACGATTTTTCCCGCACAGGCAGCCTGCTGTGCCAGCATGTATCTGGAACTTTCTGACAGATCTGTGTTCAGCCCTGCATCCACAATGGTGTACACAGATCCTATCTCATACCAGCGGTCCAGTGGCTCTTCCCTGAGAATATCAAAGAATTCATCCACATCAAAAATTCCTGACGGTTCGATCAGGACACGGTCATAACCGCACATCCCCATGGATATAAGCTTCGTCTTAAACCGTCTCCGGTGGCAGTCTTCATCACATCCGCCCGCCACCATCTCCAGTTCACACTTGTCTCCCATAAGTTCCTGTAGCAGCATCATATCCACATTCACTGCTCCAAAATCATTCTCCAGAATACAGATATTTTTTCCTGAATTTATCAGATATTTTGCATATTTTTTTATAAATGTGGTTTTTCCGGATCCCAGGAATCCGGTAATCAAGTCTACTTTTACCATACCATTTCCTCACTCCGAAGCAAAAGATTTTCGAAACCTTCACACATGGTAACGTAATATCTTTTATTTGAAAAGAATCGGGTGTGAAAATTCACACCCGATCCATATCAGTCTTCATTATGCAATTTGCATCTTACAGCTGTGGTCCTGCTGCAACCAGTGCTTTACCAGCTTCATTTCCTTCGTATTTAGCAAAGTTCTTAATGAATCTGCCAGCCAGGTCTTTTGCTTTTTCTTCCCATTCGGAAGCGTTAGCATAGGTATCGCGAGGATCCAGGATTCCTGTATCAACACCGTTCAGTTCTGTAGGAACTTCGAAGTTGAACATTGGAATTGTCTTTGTAGGAGCTGTCTTGATATCTCCGTTCAGGATTGCATCGATGATACCACGAGTATCTTTGATGGAGATACGTTTTCCGGTTCCGTTCCATCCTGTGTTAACCAGGTAAGCTTTTGCTCCGCTCTTTTCCATCTTCTTAACCAGCTCTTCTGCATATTTTGTAGGATGCAGTTCCAGGAATGCCTGACCAAAGCAAGCTGAGAAAGTAGGTGTAGGTTCTGTAATTCCACGTTCTGTACCAGCCAGTTTAGCTGTGAAACCAGACAGGAAGTAGTACTGTGTCTGTTCCGGTGTCAGAATAGATACTGGAGGAAGTACTCCAAATGCATCTGCTGACAGGAAGATTACGTTCTTAGCTGCCGGAGCTGAAGAAACTGGACGAACAATGTTTTCGATGTGATCGATTGGGTAGGAAACACGAGTGTTTTCTGTTACGCTCTTATCAGCGAAATCGATCTTGCCATCTGCTGCAACTGTAACGTTCTCAAGAAGAGCGTCACGTCTGATTGCATTGTAGATATCTGGTTCAGATTCTTTGTCCAGGTTGATAACTTTTGCGTAGCATCCACCTTCAAAGTTGAATACGCCGTTGTCATCCCAGCCGTGTTCGTCATCACCGATCAGAAGTCTCTTAGGATCTGTGGAAAGTGTTGTCTTACCTGTTCCAGACAGACCAAAGAAGATTGCGGTGTTTTCACCATTCTTATCTGTGTTAGCTGAGCAGTGCATTGCTGCGATGCCCTTCAGTGGCAGGTAGTAGTTCATCATAGAGAACATACCTTTTTTCATTTCTCCGCCGTACCATGTGTTAATGATAACCTGTTCACGGCTTGTGATGTTGAATGCTACACATGTTTCGGAGTTCAGTCCTAATTCTTTGTAGTTTTCAACTTTTGCTTTAGAAGCGTTATATACAACGAAGTCTGGCTCGAATGTTTCAAGTTCTTCAGCTGATGGTGTGATGAACATGTTTGTGATGAAGTGTGCCTGCCATGCTACTTCAACGATGAAACGAACTGCCATACGTGTATCTTTGTTTGCTCCACAGAAAGCATCTACAACAAACAGTCTCTTGTTGCAAAGTTCTTTCTTAGCGATTTCTTTTACGGTTTCCCATACATTTTCTGGCATTGGATGGTTGTCGTTCTTGTATTCATCTGTTGTCCACCATACAGTATCTTTGGAATTCTCATCCATAACAATGTATTTATCTTTAGGAGAACGTCCTGTATAAATACCTGTCATAACGTTCACTGCACCAAGTTCTGTAACCTTTCCTACTTCATAGCCTTCCAGTCCAGCTTTTGTTTCTTCTTCAAACAGCTGTTCATATGAAGGATTGTGAACGATTTCTGTTGTTCCGGTGATGCCATACTTGCTTAAATTGATCTCTGCCATCTTCCATTAACCTCTTTTCTTTCCTAGTATCTAATTTCGATAACCGCCTGCAAATGCAGGAAATACGGTATCTTTCTCCTCATATGGAGATTGTTACTTTCTCCACAAGCATTAGTATACAGAATATGTTTGAAGAAATCAACTAAAATTATTCATAATTTTTGTATACAATTTCCCGCGGATGCTGTAAAAACTGGCATTGTAAATCTGATATTTTCAAATCTGTTTTACCCCCACATTTCTTTCGGATCCATATATTTCTTTCTGTTGCTTCCCCATCCATTCTGATATTTGATAGTCATGTAAATCGGACCTTTCTCATCTTTTACCTGAACATAGCAGATACCGTCTTCATCGAATTTATCTGTTATATCAATTTTCTGATCTCGATAATATACCCAGACACTGCCATCATCCAGATATTCCACCTCTGGGGAATCCCATTCTTCCAGATATTCTTCTGCTGTCAGCGGACGTTGTTTTCCATTCGCTTCATAGGCGATTCCACCTCCGCTGACTTCTCGCTCTTCTCCGTTTTCATCTTTCCATGTGATACTGTAACCTTCCCCGTCATTTGTCACATCCATCACTGCATCTGTCCTTTCTCCATGCATCCAGATCTGTACCATGCGCTGGATTCCACCCACGTTCATGGCATAGGCTGTTCCGGTTCCACCAAGAAGAACACATCCTGTTATCATGGCTGCCGCTATCTTCATTTTTGTTTTTTTCTGTAATACTGCCATCTGTTCTACCTCCTGAAATGAGCATTCATGAGGCTCTAATGCAGAAAACGCTTTTTTGTATTTTTCTTTATTCGTCATCTTCCCACTCCTCCTGCAATGAATTCTTCAGCATAGTCCGTCCACGGGAAAGCCGTACTTTCACATTGCTTTCCGACAGTTTCAGGATACTGGCAATCTCCCATATGGAATAATCTTCATAATAAAACAGATGGATCACAATCCGGTATTTTTCCGGGAGTTTCATCACTTCTTCAAACAGATCTCTGGAATGTGTATCTGTAAACTCCAGTGTTTCCATATAATCTTCCAGGGAACATTTATGCTTTTTCCAGAATGTCATACTGAGATTCTTCGCTTTATTAATCGCAACTCGCAGAAGCCATGCCCTGATATGCCGCTCATTTTCAAATTCTTTTTTGATTGTGTAATACTGAACGAACGTCTCCTGAACCACGTCCTCTGCATCCATCTGATTTTTGCAGATGTTAAATGCCGCTGCGTAAAGATTCTTCTGATAACGCTCTATCAGTTCCTGTACTGGTTGTCTCATGAGTACTCCCCTTTATTCTGTTTCAGGTACCTTCAATTATAATACAGATGAGCAGATGAAAAGGTTACAGAATTTCTGATTTTTCGAAGCTAATGCATTGATCTTCTGTGAAAAAAGACGTAGGATAGAAAATGTGAACTGACAGTAACGATTCAGAACCCACTGTCCTGCACTGAACAGATACAAATGAAATAAAACTACGAGGTGAACATATATGCCAGAAAAAATTTTTGATAACTGTCAACAGAATCGTTTCCCGGAAGAAACTGATCAGCAGCATATGGAACGGATTCTGAAAGAATATCTTGCCAAGAAAGGCTCTTACAGTGGTGGGATACATGATCTGTTAGCTCCGGAGCTGACAGAATGTAATCCAGCAGATAAGTCCCTGACCCTGAAATTTCAGGTCAAAGACTGGATGCTGAATCATATGCGTATTCTTCACGGTGGACTCATGACCACCTGTTGTGATATGACCATGGGACTGTTGATCAAGTATCTGATGGAGACTCAGAACAGTGTCACCGTGAATTTAACTATGAATTTTATGCGCAGCGCACCTGCCGGATCTTCTATCCTCGTCACTGCCAGAGCAGAAAAGCAGGGCCGCCGTATTCAGTTTCTCAGTTCGAAAGTATATGATGCAGAAACCAAAAAACAGCTGGCAGACTGCACAGCCGTTTTTATGTAATAGTTCCTCTTTTATGTCAGATGAGATATCGCATTTCCAAATGTCAGGAGCTCCGGCTTCTTTTCTCCTCTTGTGAATGGATTGGCGTAAAAGAGCAGGGTTCCTTTTCTTGTTTCTGCGCCAAACCTTATCCAGTGATAGGTTTCCAGCGCCGAAAAAGTAATCGTTCCATTGTATTGTCTCCATCCATCTTTTCGTACCTCTTCCAGCAGCACCATCTTTTCCCCGTCATTCAGATAAAAGACCTGCGCATTCCGTTCTCTGGTTTTTATCTTCAGTTCGAATCCCATAATTGCGCATTGGTCCGGCAGTCTGTCCCCGAAACGATATGCGCCCGGTATCCGCTCTCCGGATGCCTGATAACATTCACAGGAAAATTGCACTTCACAGTTTCTGGTTACATAAACGTGACAAGCCTGTATGCTCTTCAGAAACTGTGCCGGTGTCATCTCTTCCATATAACACCATGTAGAAGGGTCTCCCGGTTTTGGTGACACAGCTGCATCTCCATAATGTTCTGTTTCTTTCAGATGCACATCACTTCCGCCTACCGCACAGATCCTGTGACCGTCAGCCCACAGAAGATCTGATAAAGCCACTGCTTTTTTATTGGCTTTTTCTGCATGCTGGTTTGCATCGTGCTCAAATGTAGGATTATTATCCACCTCCAGACAAGTCAGTTTTGACAGCTTTAAATCCATCCATTTCCAGCTCCACTGATCCAAAAATGGATGGTTCAGATTGAAGATCTCATGGTTTCCCACTTTGATCCGGTTGGCATGTCCAATCTCCTGCGTCATCTCCATCCCCGGCAACACCATGCAGCTGGTCAGTGGCCACTTTTTCTGCCACACATTGTGATCGGTAACCGCGTAAAAATCCAGGCCTTCTTTTTCTGCTCGGATCTTCATCTCTTTTGGAGTGTCATGTCCGTCTGACATAGTCGTGTGGATATGCAGATCCCCACGGTACCACCGGCTCTCTTCCGCAAAAACCTGCTCCTGCTGCAAGCCCTCATACGTTTCCTGTATGCCTTCTTTGTTTTCTGCTGCACTTTGTATCCAGTTATGCGTTGGGAATTCTTCTGAATTATTCAGTCTTTGCCTTTTCAATATTTTTGCAAGATCTTTTACCGAATTCAGACAAATATCTGCCTTGTTTCTGGCATTTTTTTCTTCCCCGGTCAACACCAGGCAGGTCATAATCCCCGCCTGCTGTCCACAGGCAATATCTGTATAGCAGCGGTCTCCCACCAGCAATGCTTCTTCCCTGATACAACTATACTTTTCCAGCACATATTCTGCCATCTCCGGATGTGGTTTGCCCATAAACTGCGGCTTGCGGTCTACCGCAAGAGATATCATATAACTGATCGCCCCGCAGTCCGGTAACATAATCCCGTCTTCATAAGGACAGCATAGATCCTCGTTCGTCGCATACCATGGTATCTTATTTTTCTGCAATACACGGCATACTGTTGTCAGTGTTTCATAAGTCAGTTCCCGGTTATAGGTAGTCAGCACTGCTGCAATGTCTGTTTCTTCCTTTTCTGTCACGTTCAGTCCCATCCTGCGGCACTCCCACAGAAATGCTCTGGTTCCAAATACAAAAATTTTCTGGTTGCCGTACTGTTTTTTCAGTACTGAGATTGCAAATGTACCGGCTGTGACAAATTCCTCTTCCGATACCCGGATTCCCCATTTCTGAAACTTATCCACATATTCTGCCACACCTCTGGATGAATTGTTCGTAAAATAACAGCAGATTCCGTGCTGTCTGTGGATCTCTTCAATCAGTTCTGCAGCACCGTCTATAAGCTGTTTTCCCAATGCCAGGGTTCCGTCGATATCCATAATAAATAATCTTTTTTTCATCACTATTTGATCCCCGAATGTACAAAACTCTCTATAAACTGTTTCTGAAATACTACAAACAGAATCAGAAGCGGTGCGCACACCAGAAATGTAGCTGCACTGACATCACTCCACTGTGCACCAGTCTCAAAGGACATGGCAAACATGGCAAGTCCCAGAGACAATGGTCTTTTAGATACAGAATCCGTCATAACCAGTGGCCATAAGAAGTTATTCCACTGGTAGGATACAGAAATCATACCAAACGCCACGAACGCCGGTTTGAGCAGCGGTACATAGACTTTCGTGATAATCTGCATAAAAGATGCGCCCTCTACCTGGGCTGCCTCTTCCAGTTCATAGGGAATGGTCTTGATCGTCTGGCGAACAATCAGTGTTCCCATAGCGGATGCAAAAAACGGAAGCGCTATTCCGATCCGGCTGTCATTTAAGCCAAGTTTTACCATCAGGCTGTAGTTTGGCAGAATCAATACTTCCGGTGCAATCATCATCTGTGCCAGAAAAATTACAAAAAGTACTTTGCTTCCATAGAAGTCCATTCTGGCAAAGGCATATCCTGCAAGTGTAACCAATACCAGCTGCACCACAAGCACCAGTAAGGTGATCAGAATGGTGTTGCCATAATATTGTAAAAAAGGAACCGTCTCAAATACATGACGGATATTTTCCAAGGTTGGTGCTGCCAGCGCGAAAAGATTCAATGCTTTCCCTGACGGGATAAATGCAGTCCGGATAACCCAGATCAGAGGAATCACAGACACTGCCATCAGTATCCACATCAGAGAACGGTAAAGCACATCCCCAATACCTATTTTTTTTATCATCGTCCTATCCCCTATTCGTTATAGTAAGCATGTTTGTCATCATAGAAGAATTTTACTGCTGTCACAATCAGCAGAATTCCTACCAGTATCACTGTCATTGCAGATGCTTTTCCGTTGTTCCAGTAATCAAATCCGGTTTGATAAATGTAAAACAACAGCATGTTTGTTGCATTGCCGGGGCCACCCTTTGTCATAATATAAAGATGATCCACTGTCTTAAAGGCACTGGTCAGTGCAATGATAAATACATACATGGTAGTCGGTTTTAACAATGGCCAGGTGATGGCTTTGAATCTGCGAAATCCGGTTGCTCCGTCGATCTCCGCTGCTTCAAACACTTCTTTTGAAATACCGTTTAATCCGGCAATATAAAATAACATCAGATAGCCTGCCTGTTTCCAGATCAGCATAACAATAATTGCCCAGATTGCAGTCTTTCCGTCTGCCAGAAGCCGCCAGCTGGAATTAATGTATCCCAAAAGTCCATAAATCGGTGTATAGATAAACATCCAGATATTGGCTGCCGCTACCAGAGGAATAAAGGTCGGATAGATGAATCCGATTCTGGTCACGGTCTTTCCCCATTTTCCAAGAGAATTGGAAAAGGATGCCATTGCCACACCCAGTAAAATGCTGGCCGGAACCGTCACCACTGCAATCAGAAGATTGTTCCTCATACATTCCCAGAATACCGGATCCGTAAGCAGTGCCTGATAATTTGCCAGTCCTGTAAATACCGGCTGTACCGTAGACAGATCATCTTTGTAAAAACTGGAAATCAGACTCTGTATAATCGGATATACGGTAAAGATCCCCAGAAATATCAGTGATGGCAGTAATAACAGCCACGCACGGAAACTGTTTTTCCATTTTTTCCTTCTTGCCCGTTCCTGAATCACAGTCAGGGACACACGAGATGTCCCTGACTGTATCATTGGACCGGTAAGTACCTGCTCTGCTGTACTCATATAGTCCTCCTGTTATCTGTATGCCTGAAGAATACCATCCGCGGTCTGCTGTGCGGCTGCCAGTGCTGTTTCCACATCCTGCTGATCTGTCATGACATAAGAGATTGCGTCATCAATGGCTTTCTGAACTTCAGCCTGATTGTAGGTAGATAATTCTGCATATCCATATTCCAGCTGGTCTCTTGCCACCAGACAGTATGGGAATTCTTCTGCGTACTGTTTCATTCTGTCTGTTTCGTAAGCACTTGGTCTGGTTGCCACATATCCGGTATCAATGCTCCACTGAGCTACACGTTCATCGTCGGTCATCCATTTGATGAAGTCAAAGGCTGCCTTCTGGCGTTCTTCGGATACGCCCTTGAAGATATAGAAGTTACCGCCGCCTGTCGGAGAACCAAAGGATTCATTTTCCGGCAGCATTGCTACACCAAAATCAAATGTTGCATTGTTTTTCACATTGGTCAGATTACCGGTTGTGTGGTACATCATGGCTGTTTTTCCTTCCAGGAAATCAGAAGGTGTAGTTGCCCATGCTACGATACCGGATGGCTGTGAACCGTCCTCTGACAGACTCTTCCAGAACTTCAGTCCCTTCGCTGTACGTTCATCATCATAATAAGTTTCTGTACCAGTATCATTCATCAGGTTAAAACCACTCTGCTGTACACAGAAAGTCTGGAGCATCCAATATGCATATCCGTCAGAAGGAATCTGAATTCCGTACTGGGTGGTCTGTCCGTTTTCGGTAATCGTCAGCTTCTGTGCATCTTCATACAGTTCATCCCATGTTGTAGGCGGCTGTTCCGGATCCAGACCCGCTGCTTCAAATGCATCTTTATTATAATAAAGAACAATGGTACTTCTCTGCCATGGAATACCGTAAGTGGTTTCTCCGTCACGGCTGTTCATCATGAATCCATCGTAGAATCCATCCAGCCACTGCTGATCCTCTTCTGTGGTGCAGAAGCTGTCAATATCTGCAATGGCATCCATAGCCAGAAGGGAATATAAATCTATGGAAAACATGATTGCCAGATCCGGTGTATTCCCGCCTTTGATGGCTGCCTGTACCTTTGTTCTGGTATCTGCATAACTTCCTGCATAAACCGGATTAATGGTAATATTCGGATTTTCTTCATGATACTGTGCACACAGATCATCAATCAGTGCATCCGGTCCGCCTCCTACGGAGACTGGAAAATACATGGTCAGCTCCATTGGTTCTGTTGTTGTCGTTTCTTCCTGTGCAAATCCTGTGGTTCCAAGGCTGCCTGCCAGCATCGTTCCTGCCAGAAGCATACAAATTTTTTTCTTCATCTTTTTCTCCTCTCCTGATCGTTATCAGATGAGTCCAGTATAAAGAAAAAAGTCCTGCCATACTATCATGGCAGGGTAAAACTTTTGTAAAGCTTCAGAAAAGCAAAGTAAAAAACATGTAAAAAATCGCCAGTCCTTTTTCATGATCTGGCGATTTTGTATATATGTCATTTTAATTTATGATGCTTTTCTTTTTTCTTTTACTGCTTCCTCAAACTCCTGCATGCAGATCGGCCGGTAATAGTAATATCCCTGCAGTTCATCGCAGCCTTCCTGAATCAGGAAATCAGCAGCTTCTTTTGTTTCTACGCCTTCACAGACAATGCTTTTTCCGGTCCGCTTCAGCAGATGGAAGATCTCCTGCAATACGATGCGACCTTTTTCCGTCAGGCTACCGTCCAGAAAGCTCTTATCGATCTTCACTTCATCAAAGGCAATATCTTTCAGTGTATTCAGAGATGAGTATCCTGAGCCAAAATCATCCATGGAGATACGAATATGGTATGCGTGAAGGATTCTGATCATCCCATTTACTGCATCTCGGTTTCGTATATAGGCACTTTCGGTAATTTCAAAAATAAGATATCTGGTATCTATCTCGTATTTGTTAATGACATCCAGCAGTTTTTTCGTAAATCCCTCAATATCCCGGAAGTGAAACGGGGAAATATTCAGAGACAGTGTCACTGGCTGTGTCCGGCATTCACACTGGCTGACCATCCACTGAAACGCTTTTTCATACACATAAAAATCCAGTGCTTCCACTTTTCCACATTCTTCCAAAACTGATATAAATTTGTCTGGTCCCAAGATTGCTCCATCTGCCCTCTGCCAGCGCACCAGCACCTCCGCACTGGTGATGCTTTCATCCATTCCGGAAATCTTTGGCTGAAAATACAGAACGAATTCTTCTTTTTCCAGCGCACTCTGGAAGGAATGTAATACATCTGCCCGTAACAATTCCGCATGCGCCAGTTCTTCGGTATAGGCACAGATACCATCCACCTGCTCCCTTGCTTTTCTTCTGGCAGTATTGGTATGAGAAATAATCTTTTCTGTATCCTCCTCTCGGTTCAAATCGTAATAAACACCTGTATTCATAGAGAAATATTCTACTGGATATTTTCCCTGCACCTCATTGGCCAGAATCTGGTTATTCTTCGCAACCATTTTCAGACAGGAATCCAGAGCTTCTCCTGTCACATCCACTACTGCCACAAATACATCTGAATGAAATCGACTGGTAAAAACTACTTTTGGAAATAACTCCAGTCTTTTCCATATAAACTGTAAAATCTCATTTCCCATCTGGTAGCCCCAAAATTCATTGATCAGATGAAAATCCTTCACATCCATTAGCAGCAGTATGTAAGTCTTATGTTCTTCTCCATTATTCTTTAAGGTGAATAACTTGCCTGCCAGTTCCCTGATGGAGATAATCTGTCCGGCACCACTGACTGCCCTTCTCCTGATCTGTGTCTGACTGCTTCCGCTCTTTTTAAATGCTTTGTCCCGGTACATTTTTTCATCGGCATGCTTCATCAGATCCTGCACCAGATAATAATGATTCTTATAGCTGACTTCATACCCAACAGCATAACTGATTTCATGTTCTGCCTGTGCATTGTATACATCTACAATTTTCTGAAGCTCTACGTTCATCTTTTCCAGTTCATCCAGAGACGTGTGTTCCTGTATAATGACAAATTCATCTCCACCGTATCTTGCCAGGAAACTGTTTTCTGTCAGAATTCTGGTCAGAAAAGATGCAAAATTTTTGATAAAACGGTCTCCTTCATCATGACCAAAGGTGTCGTTGATATATTTCAGACCATTCATATCAAACATCATAATGCCCACATCCAGCGTGTCATCCAGTTCCTGGATCTGGTTCAGCTTTTTTTCCAGTGCCTTTTTATTATGAATCCCCACTGCATCTGTAGCTTCACTCTGCACCATATTCTGCACATAGTCCTTCAGTGCAAGTGTCAGGGCACATCCAAAAAGTGCAATGGTAACCAGAATGATCCGCACCAGCAATGCAACTGTCGTATCGTAATGAATGAGGTTATCCAGATGAAATGCCACAACAAGCAAAAACAGCAGGAACAATACCAGCTGTGCATTGCAAAAGTTTATAATTTTTTTGTTAAATTTCACGTTTTTTCTCCCTGCTCTTTTTATTCTGCAACCAGAATCACATTCTGTGCCAGGCGCTTCTCGATTCCGATTTTGCTCTCTCTGATCAGCACAACAAAATATCCGTGAAGCTCAGACAACACCTCCACCGTACTTCCTGCTGTAAATCCAAGTGTCTCCAGATAATGCTTCTGCCTTTCCAGACCGCAGACCTTGGCTATGGTATATGCTTTATGAAACTCTGCCAGATTCAATGGCATGACAACACCTCACTGTTCATTCGCAACTTATAGAAGTTAGCTTTTGCTAACTATGAATGTACCATGTTTTTCCGGCTCTGTAAATAGGTTTTCGGTAGAATGTGACAGAAAAAAGGAATTTGCGCCGAAATATTTCGTTCTGCGCAAATTCCTTTTTACATCTTATAACTCATACCTTTCGCAGCAAGAATGCCGAGGCATTCTTGAATGTAATGAAAATCTATTGTCTCACATCCACCAACTGGACCGGATCTGCATTTGGACTATTCAGACTTGCTCCATATCCGGATACTTCCAGATACATCCGTCCAAGATCTTCTTCATTGACAATCCAGGCCACGTTCACCTCTGTGCTTTCACCTGCTGCCAGACTGGAAATGTAGTTCTTCCCGATATCACTCTGGCTGTCATAATACTGCATTCCGCCATCTATATTCAGCCCGCCGTCCCACTGTACGTAATCATAATCCTCTCCAGACTGGTTCATATAATCCTTTTCCTGATACCCGTCATCTGTCTGATCCAGCAGAGACATCTTAATATAGTAATGGATATTTTCCAGATCCTGGTCACTATGGTTTGTAACTGTCAGGGCAGCGTATACCAGTTTTGCCGGGAAGTTCTCTGTTCTTACCACTTCATCCAGCGTATCCACACCATCACCACATTTGATATAAGTTGCTTCGTTGTCTTTTAATTTTCCATTTTCATCTAATCTGTCTTTCCATTCATCCGGAATATACGCTTCATTCAGTAATGAGAAATCATCTGATACCTGCACACTGTCTACACTTAGACTCATCTTGCTCTCTGCTGTCTGATTTCCTTCTGCATCCTCTGTTAATGCAGGATCTTTGTATACCTCTTCTCCCATAGCATAAATGTGCAGTCTGTCTGCCGGCACCACGGTATCATATGCCGGAAGTTCTGATCCATCACCTTCTGCTAATGCAGCGTTTTCATTTTCTACCAGGGTGTTCCAGTCCCACATATCTCCTGTGCTGATCATCTCCCCGGTCTCCGTCAGTGTAATGCCTTCTGCCACTTTATATGCTTCTTCTTTGGATACATCACTTCCAATGTACATGGTCACAATTCTGTCCTCTTCCGGGCAGAGCAGATAAATTCGCTGGTTAAAATGGGTATCTGTCTGTACCGTATGATACTTCAGATAGACGCCTTCGTGTTCTCCAAATGTAGTCTGTTCGCTTTCTTCCACACTGGTATCAGTCAGTCCCTTTTCCAGATTACCGTCTCCGATCAATACACTGTCAATGCTGAATCCACCTTTGTTATCTGTATTGATGTAATCCAGATGACGTTCATCCTTCCATTCCATGCCTTCCGGAATATAAGAAGTCTCTATTTTTACATCTGCAATCTGATCTGGCAGAGCTTCCGTTGTCTGACTCTCGGTATCGGCTGTCACTCCTGTTACCACACTGTAGCTGCCCTGTTGCTGCAGATTCATATGATAATTCCGATAAGCATTAACTGCTGCATAGGCTCCGGTTCCGATAAGTACACAGGCGACTGCCGCCGCTGTTGCTGTTCTTCCCAGGGTCCATACTTTCTTTTTCTTCCTGCTTCGTCTGTTGTTTCTCCGCATGTGAACCTGTTTTTCCACTTCTTTTTCTATCATTTCACTGATAAAATCCGGTGTCTTTGGGTACTGATCTTTTAAATCTTCCACTCTCATCTGACTGCTGCCTCCTTATTCTGTAATCTGTTTTTCAATTTTTCTCTGGCTCTCGCCAGCCGCTTCTGTACTGCCCCTTCGGAAATACCCAGAATCTCTGCAATTTCCTGGCAGCTAAAGTCTTCCACATAATACAGCACTACCGGAATGCGAAGCTCTTCCTGCAGTTCCTGAACTGCTTCATATAATTCTCCGTAGTTCCTGCTTTCTTTTTGCGGTGCTTCGATCTGTTCCATATACTGATCTATGGGTAAAATTTTCTCAGACTTCCGACAGATGTTATAGCATTCATTCATTAGAATCCGCATCAGCCATGTCTTCACAAATCGATCCTTTCTCAGCGTATCCAGCTTCGCAAATGCCTTCACAATAGTCTCCTGTATAGCATCGGCGCAGTCATGGTCATCCTTTAAAATGGACTTCGCCGTGGCATACATCTGATGCTGGGAGTCCAGAATTACCTTTCCCAGTTGTTCCTTCGTCACTAATACTGCCCTCCTTATCCACAGGATGGAGTTTTATTTCCATTTCCTGTTTGCTTTCATTTATTAGACGTATGGTGATCTGAAATATCCCTCAATTACAAAATTATTTTTTCAAGAATGCCTGACATGATAAAGGACTGCATAGATTTTTTATGCAGTCCAGCTAATTTTCCATATCAATTTTATACCATATTCTCGCACAGCTTAGAGACTATCTCTTCTCCTGAACCATCATCATGCATGCCAGAATCAATAGTGCACTGGATCCCCAGATGGCTTTCAGACCGATATATATGGAACATACACCGCCAATTCCGGCACCAACCGCAAAGGTCAGAATAATTCCATAATAATGTGCCACTTTTTTCAGTGCCTCTGGCTTTTTATCTCTTAAATAAACCGACAGGCTCTCTGTTCCACTTCGTAAGTTTCCTATGCACATGGTACTGGCATAGCCGTATCCATGCACCTTACGGAATGCCTGTACCTGCATGGAACAGGCAAAGGATACCAGCATAGTGGCAATCATATTATATCCTGATGGGATGAATCCTACTGCAAATAGAATCACAAATTCCATGGCAACGATGATCTGTCTCCAGTGAACTCTCTTTGCCATTTTGTATTTATGGCCAATCTGTTCTGCCACCAGTACGCCAAGTGCAAAGGCTATCACCGGGAAAAGATAATGCAATGCCTTTCCCCATTCTCCCAACATCATATGCTGACTCATCAGCACCACATTACCAGTCTGGGCATTGGAAAACACATTATCTCGCACATTGTAGGTATACGCATCCTGAAAACCACCTGACAGTGCCAGTATGGCACTGAGGAAAAACGTCTCCGATGTCTGAATCTTCTCTTCTATTTCTTCTACATCTCTGTGTACTTCCCGTTCTATCTTTTGCAACTCATTCGTCATGTCTGTATATGCCTTTCTTCTACAACCATTTTTCTTCTGTTACTTCTTTTCTGATACCAATCTCTTTCATTTTCTGTTCCCGCCTGTTTTCTCCTCTTACCATACCATTCTATATCTCTTTTCGCAACTGCCAATCTTCCGATTTTCTTAAGGAAAAACATATTTTATTTCCATAGTTTTCACAGAATGACCATACTTTTCCTATAACATAAACTCATCAAATTCAACAGAACACTCAATAGGAAGGTTGGTAACTCTTATGAGAAATAAATACGCAGCACTGGCACTTGGTATGGCACTGACTATGACTGCCGTACCTGTTATGGCCGCATCTACGACAAATACATCTACGACAGAAGTATCAGACGAAGCCTCGGACACTTCCTCAAATACCGAATCTTCTTCCGATGCTTCTACCCCGCCAGAGAAGCCTGACAGGGAAAAACCTGATGGGGAGGCACCTGGAGAACCTGCGCAGGATGGGAATGCTCCTGATGGACAGAGTGGTCCTGGCGGAGCTCCCGGTGATGCACCGGGCGGCGGCGATCCTGGCGGACAGGCTCAGGGGGTAGACAGCTACGATGCTGTAAATGACTGTACCGAAGATACTACATTTGACGGGGAAGATATCGAATCCTCCGGTACCGATGAAAATGCTGTTTTGATAGAAAAAGGTGCAGATGTGACTATCAAAGATTCTAATATTTTACGTGACTCTGCCAACAGCACAGGCGGTGATAATTCCAGCTTTTATGGTGTGGGTGCTGCCGTTCTTGCCACAGACGGCACCGCATCTGTCAGTGGCAGTACCATTTCCACAGATGCAAAAGGCGGTGCCGGACTCTTTGCTTATGGTGACGGGACGGTCTATGCGGCAGATTCTACTATCACAACTCAACAGGATACCTCTGGTGGTATTCATGCAGCCGGGGGCGGTACTCTGTATGCATGGGATCTGGATGTGACTACCAACGGTGAATCTTCCGCAGCGATCCGCAGTGACCGCGGCGGCGGTACTATGGTAGTAGATGGCGGTACTTATACCTCCAATGGTGTGGGTTCTCCGGCTGTTTACTGTACTGCAGATATTGCCATTAATGATGCTGATCTGACCGCCAACGGTTCCGAAGCAGTCTGCATTGAAGGACTGAATTCTCTGCATCTGTTTGACTGTAACCTCTCTGGAAATATGTCGGACGATGACCAGAATGACTGTACCTGGGGTGTAATTGTATATCAGAGTATGTCCGGAGATTCTGAAGTGGGTAACAGTACCTTCCAGATGACTGACGGTACTTTATCCACCGGAAATGGAGGTCTTCTGTATACTACAAATACAGAATGCACAATTACCTTAGACGGAGTGGATATTACCTACGCACCGGACAGTGAATTTTTCCTGAGATGTACCGGCAATGACAATGCCAGAGGGTGGGGTACAGCAGGCGCCAATGGATCTGACTGCCTGTTTACGGCCATTAACCAGGATATGGACGGGGACGTTGTATGGGACTCCATCAGCAATCTGGATTTCTATATGACAGATAACAGTACTCTGACCGGTGCCTTTGTGAATGATGAGACTTATGCAGGTGAAGGCGGAGACGGCTATTGCAATGTTACCATTGATATGGGAAGTACCTGGATCGTTACCGATGACAGCACCCTTTCTTCTCTGTCAAGTGAAGGAACCATTGTAGATGAAGAAGGCAACACTGTTACCATCCAGGGACGCGACGGAACTGTTTATGAAGACGGCGAAAGCCCGTATACCATCACTGTAGATTCCTATGAAACAACTGCCGATACCAGCAGTGCAACTACGTCTGCAGACTGGTCTGACTATGAAGCTGACCGTCCGGAATCACTATAATGAATATGCCTGCATACTTTGTACACAACAGCAAGCTTATAAAATAACACCACAATAACCCCTCCCATAATATTAAATCTCACAGTTCACTTTCTGAGCTGTGGGATTTTCGTTTTTCGCTATAAAAAAATCCCCTTTTTTGCCTTAATAAGTGTATAATAAGCGATATATTGGTAAAACCATTCTGATCAAAGGAGAAATGACATGAGTACAATGAATCTGACCCTGTTAACGGATCTCTATGAGCTTACGATGATGCAGGGGTATTTTAAAAATAACTGTAATGAGACAGTTGTATTTGATATGTTCTACCGGAATAATCCATGTGGTAACGGCTATGCCATCTGCGCCGGTCTGGACCAGCTGATTGATTATATCAAACGTCTCAAATTTTCTGATGAAGATATTGCATATCTGGATTCTCTCCATCTTTTTGAAGACGATTTTCTGGAATATTTAAGAGGCTTCCATTTTAGCGGTGATATTTATGCTATCCCGGAAGGAACTGTGATCTTCCCAAGAGAGCCGCTGGTAAAGGTAGTTGCCCCGATTATGGAAGCCCAGCTTGTAGAGACTGCATTGCTGACGATCATTAATCACCAGAGTCTGATTGCTACTAAGACTGCCCGTGTGGTTTATGCGGCTGACGGCGGTGGTGTGATGGAATTCGGTCTTCGTCGTGCACAGGGACCGGATGCCGGTGTCTATGGTGCCAGAGCAGCTATGATTGCCGGATGTATCGGCACTTCCAATGTACTTGCCGGACAGCTTTTTGACGTACCTGTAAAAGGGACACACGCACACAGCTGGATCATGAGTTTCCCGGATGAATACACTGCTTTTAAGAAGTATTCTGAATTATATCCGGATGCCTGCTGTCTGCTGGTAGATACCTACGATACTTTAAAATCCGGTGTTCCAAATGCCATCCGTGTCTTCACTGAGATGCGGGAAGCCGGAATTGAACTGAAAAACTACGGTATCCGTCTGGACAGTGGTGACCTGGCTTATCTCACAAAGCGCGCTCGCCAGATGCTGGATGAAGCCGGTTTCCCGGATGCATTCATCTCAGCCTCCAGTGACCTGGATGAATACCTGATCACCAGTCTGAAGTCTCAGGGATGCTGCATTGATTCCTGGGGTGTGGGTACCAACATGATTACTTCCAAGGATTGCCCTGCTTTCGGCGGTGTATACAAGCTGGCTGCTGTTCAGGATGAACGCGGTAACTTCATTCCTAAAATTAAGCTTTCTGAAAATATAGAGAAGATCACGAATCCAGGTAATAAAACGGTATTCCGTATCTATGAAAAGGTGGAGCACAAGATCAAGGCAGATCTGATTTGTCTGGCTGACGAAGTATTTGATGAATCCAGTGATCTGACTATCTTTGACCCTCTGGAGACCTGGAAACGCACGAAGTTAAAAGCCGGCACATACGAGCTGCGTGAGCTGCTGGTTCCTGTCTTCAGAAAAGGAGAATGCGTTTACACCTCTCCATCTGTTATGGAACTGCGTGATATCTGCAGCAAAGAGCTTGATACTCTGTGGGAAGAACACAGACGCCTCATCAATCCATCACAAATGTATGTGGATCTCTCTGATAAGCTCTATGACATCAAGAAAAATCTGCTCCATCAAATGAGCATGGAGGACGAAAAATAATCTCTCCGTTATAAGCTGAAAAAGGCTGACCAGTCAGTCATCTATTGGATGATCTGATTAGTCAGCCCTTCTTTTTTTCTCTACATACTTCCGGTCAGACGAATGATATCTTTCATCTCATCAATATCCATATCCAGCATAATTGCAAGTTCTTCCACACTGAACTTCGGCTCTCCTTCATCCCCATCTGTCAGATCTTTCATGACATTGTCCAGATTCTGTACTTTTGCCACCAGACAGTCATCTTCGAACTTCTGCTCATCCTGCTGATTTGCTGCCTCTTTCACACCTTTGCGCAGCCGATCCCGGATATCACTGTTCGTAACGCCCTCCATATCTCCTGCGAAAATATTCAGAAGCGCTACGTTTGCTTCCTGAATCAAATCTGCCAGATTCATTCCATCCCGGAACATCTCTGCCGCAAGATCTGCTGCCAGTGGCAGGAACTCTTCCAGGCGCTCGGTTGTCTCTTCCGGTTTCTTCAGTGACTCTTTATAACGCTTCAGATATTCTTTGTCTTCTGCTGTCAGACACTGATTGCCCTGAATCCGATCTGTTCTCCTCTGGTCTTCTTTTTCCAGTTCTTTTGCTTCTGCTGCTTTCTTTGCCATTTCCTCTTCCGTCTCTACAGGCTGGCTCTCCTGTTCATCGGAAAAAGAGATGCCCTCAATATGAATTCCCTGACTTTTAAAATAACGGAAAATCTGTAAAAGCTGTTCCCGGTTCAAATCCATCCCGTCAAAAAAGCTACGAATCTGATCACCCTTCAGTACCTTTCCATTCTCATTTGCACTCTGGCTCAGTTCGGCCAGTTTTTTCTGAAATTCCTGTATTTCCATAGGATATCGGTCTCCTTATCTGTTTACTTACTATCCATTATCGTTTTATAACATAATAATTCTATTTTTCTTAATCACTTCTATCTTCTTTTGTTTATCTATATAAATATCACCGCCATCCTCTCCCATTTTCTCAACAAAGAATGTTTTTGGAATATAATATCCTAATACTTCATCTTTCTTAATACCAAGATGAACAACCGCATTTTCTTCTTTTGTATAAAACAATATATCACAATCTATTCTCGTTGGCGGTTTCACTGCTTCATTTTTGAAGTTCACCGCAACAGGTTTTTCAATAATATCTGCCATAAGATAAAAATAAACAAATTTAGCTTTCATACTCTTAAATTTATTTTTATTCATCTTCTTCAAATCATTTAAACCAATACCCGCATTTTTTATAAAATTCCATCCGTCCTGTCCTTTATAATTATGTAGTTCTTTTCTGGAAACCGAATATTTTACGATTGATTCAATTCCTAATAAATGACAAAAATTCTCTTCATCAAATCTTAGCTGAATTGTTTTTTGTTTCTTGTCCTCTACTACATCATACTGATAAATGAATGGATTCAAAAATTTACTGTAATAATCCTGTAAGGTACGCAGATCAATATCATTAATTCTTGGCTTTAGTTTAAGTCCACGTAATTCTTCCGCTTTATACAAATTAATCTCCTTCTAAGAAAAAAGACTCTGAATCTCTTCAGAGTCTCTTCATGCAACTTTACTTTTATTCTGCTCATATTTAAACTCTCCGCAGCGGAGAAATCAGGAGTTGCACCCCGATTATATAAATAGCATATGCTACTTACTTCAAAAAATTCTTCTATAAACTATAATATACCTTACCACTTACTGCGTCAAGTTATTTTAGAGAAAATAAGTAAAAACCAGCAAAATTAATTGCAACTATAGAAGTACATCCATCTTTAATTTTACTATTTCATATCATATTACAACATATATAACAAACAGGCTTGTAATATTTTTTCTGGGCTATGCTCACTTTCTATGATCATTTTTAATTCTAATTTTGCTCTTTCTGGAATATTTATATTATTGTCAATAATTCTTTTTAGAGTTTCTTTCGTTGCTTTTTCTTGTAAATCTTCAGCCATATAAGGTTTTACCTCCTAATATTTATTCCTGGTATTTCCATTTAAACCCGCCTGCATGATTCTGTTTTCCTGTTGCAGCATCTCGTATACTTTTTGAATTAATACCAGTCAAACGTACCGCCTCAGCAATCGAATTATATGTGGCAATCCGATAATTTACAACTATACTGTTCTTGCATCGTCTCATCTATCCCCATATTTCTTAACTAATCAACAATTGTCATATAACTAAATATACCATATTAAACCATACTTTTCACCCAGTCTACCTATTTCTTTTCAATATAATAATCCAGATAAATCAAAAACTCCGACCGATTAGTTCTCATCTGCCGAAGTTTTCTGTCTCATATATTCATTTTCAATTTTCCATCTGCCGTCCCATAAAATTAGCTGCACATCTGGCCACGATCTGTTCTGTCTCACCCATCTGTACCTTATCACTTTTTCCCATAAGAACTACAGCACCTATGGCATCTCCTTCACAGAGGATCGGACTGATCACCTGGGCGCGTTTCTCCTCATTGATCTCCAAAATATCCACATGCTCCTTGTCTGCCTGATTGTGAAGCACATTTTCTCTCTCTTCGATCAGGCTCTCCAATGAACCGCTGATAGGCCTGCCGACATATTCACGCTTCACTCCACCTGCTGTGGCAATGATCTGGTCCCGGTCAGTGATGCAGATGCTGTGGCCTGTGGTCTGTGCCAAAGATTCCGCATACTGCTTCGCAAAACTGCCCAGTTCTCCAATGGGAGAGTACTTTTTCAGAATGATCTCTCCTTCTCTGTCTGTGAAGATCTCCAGCGGATCTGATTCTCGGATTCTCAATGTCTTTCGTATCTCTTTTGGTATCACGACCCGGCCTAAATCATCAATCCGCCGGACTATTCCTGTGGCTTTCATAATGTATGGTATTCCTCCTGTTTTCTCATAGTGTTTTCCATATAATGTGTCATATGGATATTATGTGAAAAAACAGGGGTTTTATACTTCTTTTTTATAAAAGAACGAGCACCACCATCAGCACAATACCTATCGTTTTACTGTTTTTCTTTATCATCACTTCACCGCAAAGATACGCTTTTCTTTTCTTTCGGCAGCCTGTGGATATTCCCCGTCCACATAGCCCAGTGCACAGTGTCCGATGCCTTCATATTCACCTTCCACGCCCAGAGACTTCAGCAACTCTTTTCCCCAGTCTGTCTCGAATTCTTCCTTCGCACGATGAATCCAGCAGCTTCCGATTCCCAGTTCATGGGCTGCCAGCATCAGATTGCCCATAACGAGACTTCCATCGTAAATACGGGTCGGCACTTCTTTTTTTGCTAAAACAATGATCATGGCCGGTGCTCCGTAAAACGGATCAAAGCCTTCCTTCCAGCCACCGATCTCCTGATTCATCTGTGCAATCTTATTTCGCATCTCCTTATTCGTCACCTGAATCATGATCGTCGCCTGACGTCCCATACCGCTGGCTGCATACAGTCCGGCTTCCATGATCTGATCCAGAATCTCCTGTGGTACCATATCAGGTTTAAACTTGCGGATGCTTCTTCTTGACTTCATGTTTTCTAATACTGCATTCATTATACTGTCCTCCAATACTGTAATTCTACATTCTATTTTAACTTTTTCAGCACTACAATGCAATGTCTTTCACCGGCGTCGCAACGATAATATTCCTCTGCAATGACTTGAACAGATGGCAATATTTTGCCTGCCAAATAGGAACTGCTGGACAGTAGCTTCTTATCCTGTTAAGATAACTGATGGAACGAGAAGTTCCAGACTATAACAAAAGAGGAAACATTTATGAAAGGACTTGGAACGATCATCAATGCCCTGGCTATTCTGGCAGGTGGAATACTGGGGATTGGATTGAAACGATTTTTAAAAGAACATTATCAGGAAATCATTATGAAAGCAGCCGGCTTTGCTGTTCTGTTTCTGGGAGCTGCCGGTGCCTTATCGAAAATGCTGGTGGTATCAGATACTGGTACAACGCTTACTACAACTGGTACCATGTTGATGATTCTTTCTCTGGCTGTGGGGGCATTGATTGGTGAAATCATTGATATTGATGGATTATTCGAACGTTTTGGGGAATGGCTGAAGCATCGGACCGGAAGTGATGGAGACAGTCAGTTTACCAACGGATTTGTGTCTGCCTCCTTGACCGTCAGCATTGGTGCCATGGCTATTATCGGATCCATACAGGATGGTATTTATGGAGATTATTCCACACTTCTTGCAAAAGCAGTGCTGGACTTTATTATTGTCATGATTATGGCATCGTCTATGGGAAAAGGATGTGTGTTTTCCTTTATTCCGGTGGCAGTTCTCCAGGGAAGCATGACGGTACTGGCAGTGGCACTGTCTGGATTCATGACCACCGCTGTGTTAGACAATCTGTCTTTAGTGGGAAATATTCTGATCTTCTGTGTGGGAGTGAATCTGATCTGGCCAAAGACTATTAAAGTAGCGAATCTCCTGCCGTCCCTTGTGATGGCCGTCCTGTTTACTTATACAGGAATTTAATCTCTGTTTAAATAAAAGTCTCCTCTATAAGCACCTCTCTCTTTTATTTCTTCAAAAGATCGTATACCTCATGAAGATCCGTGATCTCATAATCCACATGTACACCTTCTATCAGTGCTGCATGTTCCGGATTGTACCAGCAGGTACGGATACCTGCATTGTTGCCTCCCCGGATATCACTGGTCAGGGAATCTCCCACAATCAGCACGGTATCTCGATCCATGTCCCCAATTTCTTTAAAGACCTTATCAAAAAAAGCTTTGTTCGGCTTCTCTACGCCCAGTTCTTCCGACAGGAATACCCCATCCATCAGCTTGCCCAGGCCGGACAGGCGCAGCTTCTTCTCCTGCGCCACAATCGTCCCATTAGAAACCACATACTGCTTTACTTTTCCTCTCAGTGATTTAATAATATGATAACTGTCATCCCGATAGACTATGGTATCCCCAAGACTGCTCTGATATGCTTCATTAAAAGCCGGTGCTGCCGATACATCCAGTCCTTCTTTTTCAAAGAACTCCTGAAAACGTCCTACCAGTACCTGATCTCTGGTCAGTTCTCCTCTCTCCAGCCGCTCCCAGTAACCACGATTGATGTTTGCATATCTTTGAAGCATCTCTTCCGTACATTCTCCCAGATGAAACTGCCGGAATAGTTTTAAGATAGCGGCTTTTTCTGCAGCATGAAAGTCCAGCAGCGTCGCATCCACATCCCATAAAATTGTCTGTATCATAATTCTTTGTTCCTCATCTCTTTTCAGATATTATTGTATTTTATAAATACTGTATTACCATTGTCATCTTTGCAGATGATGCTTCTTCATTTTTATAACGGTGGGGCTGTGATGCATCAAAATACAGCGCGTCATCTTTTTCCATGATATAATCCTTTTCATTCAGAGAAATCGTTATTTTACCATCCGTCAACACAAGATATTCAAAACTGTTGGCGCAATGTCCTACTGAAGTATGGTCACAGCCTGCATCCATCTCAATCTGGTATACTTCGAAATTTCGTTCTGCATTTTTCGGATAATAGTTATATATATGGTATTTTCCTTCCGATATCTCTGACCG
>UQWA01000029.1 GCA_900544685.1 uncultured Lachnospiraceae bacterium
ATGCTGCTTCCGTTGTTACTTCTTCGGTTTCTGTCTCTGTCTCAGATGCTGCTTCTGTGGTTGCTTCTTCTGTTGCAGCTTCTGTTGTTTCAGCTTCGCTTGCCGTCTCAGATTCCGCTTCTGTTGTTACGGCTTCGGTTGCTGCCTCTGTGGCTGCTTTTTCCGTCTCTTTTTCATTACCAGCGCATCCGGTTGCTGCAAGCGCAACACACGCCAGTAATGCTACTACTGTTTTTCTTTTCATTTTCCTATCCTCTCTTCTTCCACACTTTGATTCTATCCCTCTTTATGCAAAAGGCTCCGCCATATTACATATCTTCATATATTCCTGACCCCTTTTACAAATCCGGCACCGGAAGTGGTCTGTCAGGATCCAGTACTTTGCTGGCATCAAATAAATCTGCTGTCATTGGATTATCTGAAATCGCATCATTATAAATACGATAACCGTCCAGATTTCTTCTTCCCTGATGCAGATATTCAGATGTTACTGTCGTAGTATACGGTACAGAGTCTACAGGACAGTAAATATCAAATCCCTTACTCTTAAAATAAGTATATTTTGCATTATCTTCTGTATAACCACTGGAAGAAATATCTGCCCCATGAGCAAAAATAATGGCATCTGTCTCACCAATCAGTGGTGATACATATTCAAACCATCTCTCGGTATCTCTCACCAGATCATCATAATCCGTCTCGCCTACATTCTTATGACCCCAAGTGTGGCTTGCAAATTCCCATCCGTCAGCTTTCATAGCCTCTACCACTTTTTTAGCGTCTTCACATTCCTGCTCCCAGTCAAAATCCGGATGGTTCGCCAGCCATTCTGACTGAAGATCATCCCTGTAGTAAACCTCTGAATTTGTATTGTGGTCTTCACTGTATGTTCCGTCTGTACGATATCCCAGAATTCCATTATAACCTGTAAGAGCAATAATACCTCTTGCTCCCTTATAGCATCCATCCGGATGTTCTTCCAGGAAGGCATCCAATCTCGGCACTGCATCATAGGCACCTGTCACCACGGTACCGTCATCCTGCACATACTCACAGGTAGGCTTGCCATTCTCATCCAGAACAATCTTTGATGCTACCCCATGATTGTCATAGGTATGGTAATAACACAGATCATCCAGTGAAAGTACAAATGCCTTCTTTCCTTCCGGCAGATAAATGTTATTTGGCTCAATCGTTACCGATCCGTCTTCATTCGTAGTCTTCTTAATCAGATCGTGAATACTTACCAGCACATAACCCCTGTCATACATTTCCTGCGTAATCTCATCAAATTCTGAAATGGTAGTCATCCACTGCTGCCATCCTGCATAACCATCCAAATCCGGATTAAATGCCTTAGATGGATCTACTACTAATGTATGATAGAAAACATGAGTAACATCTTCCGGTGCAATTGCCACGCATGCTGCCTTCTGTGCCTTATACTCGGATACCTTTTGCTGCAGATCTGTTCTGACTGCATATAAATTAGAAGCCTTCAGATGCTTCGCTGCACCGTCGTAGTCATAAGATACTGCCATGGCGTCAGCTTCAGCAATCAACTGTGCTGCCTCTTCATCAGAATGATCCTCTGTCTCGGTTTCCGTCTCTGTCGGTGCTTCTGTCTCCGTTTCACTCTCCGTCTCAGTCTCAAACCATCCGGACGGGAGTTTCTCTTTTATACTGTCAGGCAGTGCATCTTTGCCCGTCTGAATCAATCCGGACACTGCATTTCCTGCTGTTCCCAAACTGTTCTTTATCAACTCCGGATTTACTTTGCTGTTACCAAAAACAATATAATAGCCAACTCCTGCTATGACCAGAATCAGAAAAAGAAGAATCATGACCCCCATCGTCCTTTGTCTTCTCTTACGCTTCTTCCTTCTTGCAGCACGTGCCTGTGTGTCTTCATCATACCCCATAAGCATTCATCCCTTCATTGCACATATTCTAATCTACTTTACCATAAGTCTTCCCAAAAAACAATAATATCACAGATTTTTCATAGATATCAGAATGCTTATTGCACTTTTAAAAAAAGAATGTTAGAATAGAAAAAGCGAATTTAGAGGAGGGGAAAAATGACATTACTTAACGTATTAATCATTATTCTTGTCGTTTTGGTCGTTGCTCTCGGAGTCCTGTATTATTTCGGCAGAAAAGCCCAGAAGAAACAGGCTGAGCAGATGGAACAGATGGAAGCTGTGAAACAGACCGTTTCCATGCTGATAATTGACAAGAAGATGCTTCGCTTAAAAGACTCCGGACTTCCTCAGATGGTCATCGACCAGACTCCAAAGCTTATGAGACGTTCCAAGCTTCCGATTGTAAAAGCAAAAGTTGGTCCTAGGATCATGACACTGGTTGCCGATGCAAAAGTGTATGATGTTATTCCAGTAAAAAAGGAAGTAAAAGCCACCGTAAGCGGTATTTATATTACGGATGTCCGTGGAGTAAGAGGTCCGCTGGAGCAGCCTGTGAAGAAAAAGGGATTTTTCGCGAAGATCCGCAGCAAGGCACAGAATACTCTGGATAAAGAAGCAGAAGCAAACAAATCTGCAAAATCCAAAAAGAAAAAATAAAGTATGAAAAAGGGCGCATGAAAACGAAAGTTTTTTTATGTGCCCTTTTACTGTGACACAAAAAAGACCTTGAGGGACTGGATGAACCAGTCCGGCAAGGTCAGTTTTTATGTTTGGACAATAATGGGCTATGTAATTTGCCCCTTAACAGGATATTTTACTTTGCCTGTTGACAAAACAACAGTCCCTTTTACATCTCTGCGATGGCAGCCTGCGCTGCGGCAAGTCTGGCAATTGGCACTCTGAACGGTGAACAGGATACATAATCCAGTCCAATCTTGTGGCAGAATTCTACGGATGACGGATCGCCGCCGTGTTCGCCACAGATACCGATATGCAAGTTCGGGTTTTCTCCCTTACCAAGCTGAATCGCCATCTCCATCAGTTTGCCGACACCATTCTGGTCAAGTTTTGCAAATGGGTCATTTTCGAAGATCTTTCTCTCGTAATATGCTTCCAGGAACTTACCTGCATCATCACGGGAGAATCCAAAAGTCATCTGTGTCAGGTCGTTGGTTCCGAAACAGAAGAAGTCCGCATCTTTTGCGATCTCATCTGCTGTCAGAGCTGCACGAGGAATCTCGATCATGGTACCTACCTGATACTTCAGATCTGCGCCTGCTGCTGCGATCTCCTCATTGGCGGTATCTACAACAGTCTTCTTTACAAAACGAAGCTCTTTGTCATCACCAATCAGTGGAATCATGATTTCCGGACAGATCTTCCAGTCTGGATGTTTCTTCTTCACATTGATAGCTGCACGGATGACAGCTCTTGTCTGCATCTTGGCGATCTCCGGATAAGTAACTGCCAGACGAACTCCACGATGTCCCATCATTGGATTGAATTCATGCAGAGAATCAATGATGCCCTTGATCTGATCTACAGTCTTGCCCTGGGAATCAGCCAGCTTCTGAATATCTTCGTCTGTCTGTGGTACAAATTCATGCAGAGGCGGATCCAGGAAACGGATAGTTACCGGGTTGCCTTCCAGTGCTTCGTAAAGCTTCTCAAAGTCACTCTGCTGAACCGGAAGGATCTTTTCCAGTGCTGCTTCTCTTTCTTCTACGGTATCGGAGCAGATCATCTCACGGAATGCATCGATTCGGTCTCCTTCAAAGAACATATGCTCGGTACGGCAAAGTCCGATTCCTTCTGCACCCAGTTCTCTTGCTTTCTTAGCATCTGCAGGTGTATCTGCATTGGTTCTTACTTTCAGTTTTCTATATTTGTCAGCCCATCCCATGATACGTCCGAATTCTCCGGCAATGGTAGCGTCTACGGTCTTGATGACACCATCATAGATATTACCGGTGGAACCGTCGATGGAGATCCAGTCTCCTTCATGGTATTCTTTTCCTGCCAGTGTGAACTTCTTGTTAGCTTCGTCCATATGGATGTCACCACATCCGGATACGCAACAGGTTCCCATGCCACGTGCTACTACTGCTGCATGGCTGGTCATACCGCCACGAACGGTCAGAATACCCTGGGAAGCCTTCATACCTTCGATATCTTCCGGTGACGTTTCAAGACGAACCAGAACCACTTTTTTGCCCATTGCATGCCATTCTTTTGCATCATCTGCTGTAAATACAATCTGTCCGCATGCTGCTCCCGGTGATGCTCCCAGTGCTTTTGCAACCGGAACAGCTTTAACCAGAGCTGTCTTGTCAAACTGTGGATGAAGCAGCGTATCCAGATTTCTTGGATCGATCATGGCTACTGCCTTCTGTTCTGTGATCATACCTTCATCTACCAGATCGCAGGCAATCTTCAGAGCTGCCTGGGCTGTTCTCTTACCGTTACGTGTCTGCAGCATGTACAGCTTTCTGTCTTCAATAGTAAACTCCATATCCTGCATATCACGGTAGTGATCTTCCAGTGTCGCACAGATCTTGGTAAACTGATCGTATACTTCCGGCATAACTTCCTTTAACTGGTCAATTCTCTGAGGGGTTCTCACACCTGCAACTACGTCTTCCCCCTGAGCGTTCATCAGGAATTCACCCATCAGGTGTTTTTCTCCTGTAGCCGGGTCACGGGTAAATGCAACACCGGTTCCGGATGTCTCACCCATGTTTCCAAATGCCATCATCTGTACATTTACAGCAGTTCCCCAGGAATATGGAATATCGTTGTCACGACGGTATACATTGGCGCGAGGGTTGTCCCAGGAACGGAATACGGCTTTGATGGCTTCCATGAGCTGAACCTTCGGATCTGTCGGGAAGTCTGCGCCGATTTTCTCTTTATATTCTGCCTTGAACTGATTAGCCAGCTCTTTTAAGTCTTCTGCTGTCAGTTCTACGTCCTGTGTCACACCCTTTGCAAGCTTCATCTTGTCGATAAGCTCTTCAAAGTACTTCTTTCCTACTTCCATTACAACATCAGAGAACATCTGGATAAATCTGCGGTAGCAGTCCCATGCCCATCTTGGATTACCTGACTTATCAGCCAGTACTTCTACTACTTCTTCATTCAACCCAAGATTCAAAATGGTATCCATCATACCCGGCATAGATGCTCTTGCTCCGGATCTGACAGATACCAGCAATGGATTCTCCTTATCCCCAAACTTCTTCCCTGTGATCTCTTCCATCTTCTCGATGTATTCCATAATCTGACCCTGAATCTCATCGTTAATTTTCTGACCATCTTCGTAATACTGCGTACATGCCTCAGTTGTGATCGTGAATCCCTGCGGCACAGGAAGTCCCAAGTTGGTCATCTCGGCCAGATTCGCACCCTTTCCTCCAAGAAGGTTTCTCATATCCGCATTACCTTCTTTGAACAAATAAACCCATTTTGTCATACTCAAATTCCTCCTAATCTGAATTGCGAAAATAAGGCTGCTCCCACACAGCCATATTTCTTCGCAACAACAGGATTACTTCGAAATAAAAACTCCTAAGCGCAAAAAACACCGGTTATTTTCCCGGTGTGATTTACTACCCTGTTGTAGCTGCACATAATTAGCATAACATATTAAACAAATTAGTCAAGCATTACTTTTGTTTTTTAGTCATATTTTTGATTATTTTTCCTGTTTTTCGATTTGTTTACCGTGTTTTTGTATATATCGTTATATTTTTAACGCTATTTTACATTATATATTGCACAACCAGACAAATGTATCACAAATAATCGAAAAAGATTCAAAATGCTATTTCACCTGAACTGAAAAAGACCGACACTCCAGAAGGGAATGCCGGTCTGTATCATTAAAATATAAATTTGTCTGCAAAGTATGCATCCAGTTCGTCGATCTTCACACGAACCTGTTCCATGGTATCACGGTCACGGATGGTGACTGCTCCGTCTGTCTCAGATTCGAAATCGTATGTTACACAGAATGGTGTACCGATCTCATCCTGACGACGGTAACGTTTTCCAATGTTTCCACGGTCATCAAATTCGCAGTTGTATTTCTTGGATAGCTGCGCAAACACTTTTTCTGCCCCTTCATTCAGCTTCTTGGACAGTGGAAGAACACCGATCTTAACAGGAGCCAGTGCCGGATGGAAATGCAATACCGTTCTTATGTCTGGTTTCTCTTCTGTACCAATATTTTCTTCATCGTATGCGCTGCAAAGGAAAGCCAGAACCACGCGGTCAGCACCAAGAGATGGTTCAACAACATATGGAATATATTTTTCATGCTTTTCATCGTCAAAATATGTCATATCCTGACCAGATACATTCTGATGCTGGGTAAGGTCATAATCTGTTCTGTCTGCGATACCCCACAGTTCGCCCCATCCAAATGGGAAGAGAAATTCAATATCTGTAGTACCCTTGCTGTAGAAGCAAAGTTCTTCCGGTGCATGATCTCTTGCTCTCATCTCATCTTCTTTGATACCAAGAGTCTGCAGCCAGTTGATACAGAAAGATCTCCAGTAGTGGAACCAGTCAAGGTCTGTACCTGGTTCACAGAAGAATTCCAGTTCCATCTGTTCAAACTCACGTGTACGGAATGTAAAGTTACCCGGTGTAATCTCGTTACGGAAAGATTTACCGATCTGTCCAATACCAAATGGAATCTTCTTTCTGGATGTTCTCTGTACGTTTTTGAAGTTTACAAAAATTCCCTGTGCAGTCTCCGGTCTTAAATATACGGTATTCTTAGCATCTTCTGTAACACCCTGGAATGTCTTGAACATCAGGTTGAACTGACGAATATCGGTAAAATTGTGCTTTCCGCAGCTTGGACAGCATACATTATGTTCTTCAATAAAATTCTTCATTTCTTCCTGAGAGTATGCATCGATTGGTTTCTCCAGTGTAACACCATGTTCTTCACTGTAATCTTCAATCAGCTTATCTGCACGGAAACGTTCGTGACATTCTTTACAATCCATCAGAGGATCTGCAAATCCACCAAGATGTCCGGAAGCTACCCATGTCTGCGGATTCATTAAGATCGCACAATCAACACCTACATTATATGGGTTCTCCTGAACGAACTTCTGCCACCATGCACGTTTTACATTGTTCTTTAATTCTACACCAAGATTGCCGTAATCCCAGGTATTTGCCAGTCCTCCGTAAATCTCTGATCCCGGATACACAAATCCTCTTGATTTTGCCAGTGCAACAATCTTGTCCATTGTCTTTTCCATATCATTTCTCCTCACTTTTTTATTATTCATAAAGTATATAAGCAATACTACTGTCTTCTGTCACAGCTTCTGACTTACCAGTCACTTTTACTCCGTCACTGACATAGCAAATCTTGCCCGGTACATCCACCAGCAATGCTTCACTTACCACCACAGTCTTGTAATTTGTGCCGCTCATCAGGCTGGATCCCCACACATTGCTGCCTTCTGCTGCTTTCCCGTCACTGACCGGAAGAAAGCTTCCCTCAAAAGCATATCCTGCCTGAATGGCTCCGTTAATGTCTCCTACATAGAAGTCCACATGATTGAATCCGGCATAATTTTGATAAGAATCATACACCAGACGCATCTGTGCCTCTCCGTCTTTGACTTCCAGACTCTTCTTTTTCACAGCCTTGTCGCCATGACTGCTGTTATAATCTGCGATCTCACTCTCAACAGTACTTTTCAGCTCTTCTTCACTGTAGTAAGAAGCATCAAAACTCTCCATAACGACTTCTGTAACCGCACCGTTCTTGCTGACAGACACCCCTGTCACTTCCGGAGAAAAACCTTCCAGCATGCTGCACCCTGTCAGGAAACAACAAAAGCCCAGCAACGTGGCTAATAAGTAACCCCTTTTCATTGACTGCCCTCCAAAATGCAGTACTTCCCCTTCCTGCATTACAAATCAAAATCATACAATTTCAATTATACTAAGAACATGCCCTGTTTTCAACTGCTAAATCCGTAAAGTATTTAAAATTTCCAGTGTTTTAAAGTCTCTGTCAATCATCTTCCGGCGAAATCTTTCCTGCATGGATGTAAATTCACGCTCTACCTCAGGGGATAATGTGAATGTATACAGCTTTTCCAGTGGTGCTGCCGTCACATACTGCATTGCGTATATGGTTGATTCCAGTAGTCTTTTTCCTCTCATGCGTGGCAGACAGTTCTGACAGATTACCCCGTTTTTCTCATCCGAGTATCCGCACAGGTTCTCTCCTGATCCACAACTGACGCAGAAAAAACTCTCCGGGTATTCTCCGTTGATCACCATGGCACGCAGCTCGTAAATATAACGGATTAGCTTCCGGTCCACCCGTCCATGCTCCAGTGCACGCAGTGTCACATACAGCAGCTTTAGCAACTCTTTTTCATCGTTATTTTCTCTTGCGTAATAATCTGCGAATTCCAGAAAATACATGCCATAATAGGCACTTTCAAAATCCAGTGAAAGCTTCTCAAAATACTGGTCAATCTGCGCCTGATAGATATTGTAAGATGTTCTTCCTTCAAAGCATTCAAAAGTCCCATAACAAAATGGATTGGCAGCCGCCATCATGGGACTGTTCTGTCTGCGTGCGCCTTTGGCAAAACCACTGATCTTGCCTCGTTCCTTCGTCAGCAAAACAATTCGTTTATCATATTCCCCCACCGGTAATGCGGATAATACCATTCCGGTCAGTGTGATTCTGTCACTCATGCTTACTGAATGTCCTTCTTGTCATAACCAAAGTTCTTCATCAGGAAATCACTGTCACGCCAGTCTTTCTTCACCTTTACCCAGATCTGCAGATTAACCTTGGCTTCCAGCATGTTTTCAATATCTCTTCTTGCTTCAGAACCGATTCTCTTTAACATAGAACCGCCCTTGCCAATGATAATGCCTTTGTGCGAATCCCGCTCACAGATAATGGTGGCGTCAATATCAAACATTCCGCTGTCTTTTCGTTCCTTCATCTGATCAATGGCCACTGCAATTCCATGAGGGATCTCTTCATCCAGACAGCGCAATGCCTTCTCACGGATCATCTCAGCCACAATCTGTCTCTGCGGCTGATCGGTAATGGTATCTTCATCATAGAACATCGGTCCGTATGGCAGATATTTGAAAATCATATCCAGAACAGAATCCAGATTCTGTGCCCGCAGCGCAGATACCGGAATAATCTCTGCAAAATGATAAACCTTCCGGTAAGTGTCCATGTATTTGATAATTTCTTTTTTATCTACTGTATCCACCTTATTGATAATCAGGATCACCGGTGTCTTCGTTTTCTTTAACTGCTCTACGATATGACGCTCCCCTGCCCCGATAAAGGTACTCGGTTCTACCAGCCAGAGAATTACATCTACCTCATTCAGGGTACGCTCTGCCACATTCACCATGTATTCACCCAGCTTATTTTTCGCCTTGTGGATACCCGGTGTATCCAGAAATACAATCTGCCCGCGTTCATCAGTGTATACGGTTTGTATCCTGTTACGTGTGGTCTGTGGCTTGTTGGATGTGATCGCGATCTTCTGTCCGATCAGATGATTCATCAGTGTGGATTTTCCCACATTCGGACGGCCAATCAGTGTCACAAAACCTGATTTTTTCTGAGGTGTGTTTCTTAATTCATCTAAATTTATATTCATGTATGCTCCTTTTATCCACGAATCAAAGGTCTTACCTGTTCAAAAAGTTCCTTTTCAGACTGTATCTTTTCTTCTCCTCCAATGACACAGATGTTACCGTGATCCAGCACTGCCTGAAGCAGTGGCTCCAGCGCACGGATACTGTCCTGGTCTGCGGAAAGGATCTGGTCACGCTCTTTTTGCAATTCTTCTTCTGTCACATGGCTCATCCATGCATTTAAGGACCGGCTGCCCTTTGCCGCCGGATTCATCGGCGTATCACATTCGCTGATGGTTCCGATGATATATTTGCACATATCTCTGTCATCTACAGTAAAGTTCTTCAGATATTCTCCGATTCCTTTGTATATATCCAGAGTACGTCCCAGATTCGGATCCCGGTAAGATACCAGATAGGTATCTCCAGTCTTGCCAAATCCACTCATACATCCGTAAGCACCGCCCTGTACACGGATATTGGTCCACAGATATTCATATCCCATAATGGTGCGCAGAATGCGCAGTGCTCCATTGTATTCGCAGCCATATTGACGGAAGTTACCAGCCAATGCTACATACTGCACCTGAGATGCAGTCATCAGACCTTCGTTAGACTGTGGGATCAGGATACTTTCCTGTGTCTGTTCTTTTTTGACACGATATGGCAGTCTGGCTTTTAAGCTTCGCATCCGGCTCTCCACTTTTTCTACGACTTCTTTTTCAGAGGTCAGACTGACCATCAGTCCTTCCTGTACCATCAGGGTGGAAAGCAGATTTTTCAGATTGTCCACAAGTTCGCCTTTTTTATCCTCAAAATGTGTCTCAATGGATTCTACCAGTTCGTACAGTGTCACTCCACCGGTACGTTCATTGAATGCAGAAACCGGTGAAAAGTGTGCCATGGCTCTGGTTGCTGCCGTAGAGTGTCCTGCGCTTGTAAGTCTCACCTGAAGACGGGATTTTAACCGTGCCAGGATCTCGTAGAGACGTTTTTCTTTCTCCATACTGGAGGTAAAGAGAATCTCTTCGATCATATCAAAGGCAAAATCAATCTTGTCATATAATACTTTTGCCTTCATTTCAAAAGCAGCCGCATATTCTCCCGGCTTTGCAAAGTCTGCAAATACATCGGATACCGGATAAATTCCACCGGACTGAATATTGATCTCATTGCTCAGTTCATGGAAGTCATAATGTTCTGTATCCACCATACCCAAGACGCATTTTAAAATTCCAAGATAAGATAACTGCTGTGGTGTTAAGCCTTTCGCATCAAACATCACATTCAGATAAGCAATGCCGTTAGTGTCCAGTTCGTGATACAAAAGCAATGTGCCATCCACATCAATCGGCTGATTATATAACGGCGCAATCTCTTTTCGTATATCAGAAAGCTGCAGAAGCGGTATCTTCTCCAGTTCTTCTTTGGTTGACGGAGTCTCCTGGAAAGTGCGAAGCTTTCCGGTCTTCTCGATCATCTTCTGAATCCCTTCTTCTGACAGAGATGCCTTATAAGCCGCCAGTTTTTCTCTGACACGTTCTTCTTCTTTGGCTGTCAGCCCTTTTTCCGGCTTCATGACAATCAGGGATGCATGTGTATTATCCAGAAGATACTTCCGAATTAGTTCTTCATAATAGCCTGTACCCAGTTTGCTCTTTAAGAAATCACAGCTCTGGATCTGCTTCAGATAGAGGAATGGCTCATTCTCATCATATAGCCAGCTGTCAAAAGCATCGATGCCGTACATCAGACCCTTCGGGAAATGTCCGAAGTCTGCTTCACGCAGCTTAAATTCCAGATTATTGATACCTGCCAGAAGAGATCGCTCTTCCAGACCTTTTTCCACCTGCTCCTGTAATACCGTGCGTATAATGTGGACAAACCGTTCTTTCTGGTCCGGATTGCTGTTCTTGGCAATCACAGAAAAATATGGCTGGCGTACACCGCTGTCATAGCTGCCTTCCACATCTTTGCCAATCTCTGCATCCAGAAGTGCCTGCTTCAGTGGCGCTCCCGGTGCTTCCAGCAATACATATTCTACGATAGACATGGCTGCTGAAAGGTCTGCGTCCAACACATCCCCCACAGACCAGTTATATGCCAGATAAGTATTATCTGCTTCCTCTTCCATATTGGAAATGGAGTAAGTCTTTTCCAGTTCTTTTACTTCTGCGAATGCCGGCTGCTGACGGATCTCAGAATCCACATGGTCCGCATCAAATTTGCTTAAGTATTCGCTGTCCAGCCATGCCAGACGTTCTTCCATATCCATATCACCGTACAGATAAATATAGCTGTTGGATGGGTGATAGTATTTCTTATGAAATGCCAGAAATTCTTCATATGTCAAATCCGGGATGTTCTTCGGATCACCGCCGGACTCGATACCATATGGAGTATCCGGGTAAAGCGAATTCAGGATCTCACGGTCCAGCACATCATCCGGGGAGGAAAATGCCCCCTTCATCTCATTATATACCACACCGTTATAGATAATCTCATCTTCCGGTTTTTCCAGAACGTAGCTCCATCCTTCCTGTCGGAAGATCTCTTCTTTCTGATAAATATTCGGATAGAAAACGGCATCCACATAAACTTCCATAAGATTGCAGAAATCCTGCATATTGCAGCTGGCAATTGGATACATGGTCTTATCCGGATAAGTCATGGCGTTTAAAAAGGTGTTCAGGGAACCTTTTGCCAGTTCCACAAACGGATCCTTGGACGGGAACTTCTTGCTTCCGCATAATACACTGTGCTCCAGAATATGGGCTACACCGGTACTGTCTGCAGGTGGTGTGCGGAATGCAATATTAAATACTTTATTTTCATCTTCATTTTCCAGAATCATTACCCGCGCCCCGCTCTTTTTATGAACCAGCAAGGTTCCGGTGGATTTGATATCCGGGATCTCTTCTGTTTTGATTACATCATATTGTGGCAAACTACGAAACATGCCTGTGCCTCCGATCTTAAACTGTAGTCTAAAAGCCCTCGCAGTCTATTATAAATATTTCCAGAAGTAGTGTCAACGCCACAGACGACAAAACAGGCACCACCATAATGGTGATGCCCGTCTTATATAGCTTTTATGCTTAATTACTCTGCTTTTGCTCCGTGGAGTGCAATCAGTTTGTTCAGATATTCATATCTTTCTTCGTTGCACTTCTGGTTCTTAGCGAAGAGTTTTGCAGCTCTGTCTGGATTAGCACGTTTCAGAGAATTGTAACGAACTTCTCCGTTCAGGAATTCATCGTATCCTGTGTAATCAGGAGCCTTGGAATCCAGGCTGAACTTGTTCTCTGCTTCTGGATTGAAGCGGAACAGATGCCAGTAACCTGTCTTAACTGCAAGTTCTTCTTCTGTCTGAGCTTTGCTCATACCTTTCTTGATACCATGGTTGATACATGGAGCGTATGCAATAATCAGTGATGGTCCCGGATAAGCTTCAGCTTCTGCAATTGCTTTTACGCACTGGTTGTAATCAGCACCCATAGCGATCTGAGCTACATATACATATCCGTAAGACATAGCGATGGAAGCCATATCTTTCTTCTTTACTTCTTTACCTGCAGCAGCGAACTGTGCGATAGCACCTGGCTGTGTAGACTTGGAAGCCTGTCCACCTGTATTAGAGTAAACTTCTGTATCGAATACCATTACGTTGATATCCTGTCCGCTTGCCAGTACGTGGTCAACTCCACCGAATCCGATATCGTATGCCCATCCGTCACCACCGAAGATCCACTGGGATTTCTTAGCAAGGAAGTCTTTGCTCTTCAGGATATCCTGAGCTTTTTCACATCCGCAAGCTTCCAGAGCAGCGATCAGCTTATCTGTAGCAGCACCGTTGGTAGCACCAACTGCGAATGTATCCAGCCATTCCTGACCGGCAGCCTTAATGTCTTCTTTGTCTGTATCAGCGATCAGAGCTTCTACTTTAGTCTTCAGACCGTCACGAAGTGCTTTCTGAGCAAGTAACATACCGTAACCGAACTCAGCATTGTCTTCGAACAGAGAGTTGGACCATGCAGGACCCTGTCCCTTAGCGTTTACAGTGTAAGGTGTAGATGGTGAAGAGTTACCCCAGATAGAGGAGCATCCTGTTGCGTTAGCAACATACATTCTGTCACCGAACAGCTGTGTGATCAGTTTTGCATAAGGTGTTTCACCACAACCAGCACAAGCGCCTGAGAACTCAAGCAGTGGCTGTTTGAACTGAGAACCTTTTACTGTATTTTCTTTGAATTTAGCAACAACATCTTCTTTGACTGGAAGAGTTACGCTGTAATCGAAGTATTTCTGTTCTCCTTCGTTTGCTTCCATGTTAGCCATTGTAAGGGCTTTGTTGCCTTTCTTACCTGGGCAGACATTTACACAGGAGCCACATCCTGTACAGTCAAGTGCGGATGTAACGATAGCGAACTTGTAATCAGCCATACCAGTCATTGGAAGTGTCTTCATTCCTTCTGGAGCTGCAGCAACTTCTGCTTCTGTCATAGCTACCGGACGGATAACTGCGTGTGGGCAGACATATGCACATCTGTTACACTGGATACAGTTTTCCTGGTTCCATACTGGGATATCTACTGCGATACCACGTTTTTCGTATGCGGCTGTACCGGATGGTGTAGAACCATCTACATAATCCTTGAATGCAGATACTGGCAGGCTGTTACCTTCCTGAGCACTTACTGCATGCTGGATATTGTTAACGAAGTCAAGAACTTCTTTCTTTCCTTCTGTAGCTGCTTTTGCAATGATGTCTTCTTCTGCTGCGTCTTTCCAGCTTTCTGGAACCTGGATTTCAACAACCTGTTTTGCACCAGCATCGATTGCATCGTAGTTCATCTGAACGATAGCGTCACCCTTACGTCCGTATGTTGCTTTTGCAGCAGCTTTCATAAGGTCAATTGCCTGTTCTTCCGGAATGATGTTAGCCAGTTTGAAGAATGCAGACTGAAGTACAGTGTTGATACGCTGTCCAAGTCCGATTTCTTTACCGATCTTGATACCATCGATTACGTAGAACTTAATGTTGTGGTTAGCAATGTAGCTCTTAACCTGTCCTGGCAGATGATGTTCGATACCTTCCATATCCCATGGGCAGTTCAGAAGGAATGTACCACCGTCAACCAGCTCCTGTACCATGTTGTACTTACGTACATAAGATGGATTGTGGCAAGCTACAAAGTTTGCACGGTGAATCAGGTATGTGGATTTGATTGGTTTCTTACCGAAACGCAGGTGAGACATTGTAACACCACCGGATTTCTTTGAATCATAATCAAAGTAAGCCTGAGCGTACATATCTGTGTTATCACCAATGATCTTGATGGAGTTCTTGTTAGCACCTACAGTACCGTCAGCTCCCAGACCCCAGAACTTGCAGTTGATGGTTCCTTCTGGTGTAGTAACCAGTGGAGCACCCAGTTCCAGAGACAGATTTGTAACATCATCGTTGATACCGATTGTGAATTTTTCTTTTGTTGTGTTTTCGTATACAGCTACGATCTGAGCTGGTGTTGTATCTTTGGAACCAAGTCCGTAACGTCCTGTAAATACTGGAGTAGATTCGAATTTTGTTCCTTTCAGAGCTGCAACAACGTCAAGGTACAGAGGTTCACCCATAGCA
Source organism: uncultured Lachnospiraceae bacterium (assembly GCA_900544685.1). Taxonomy (GTDB): domain Bacteria; phylum Bacillota; class Clostridia; order Lachnospirales; family Lachnospiraceae; genus Marvinbryantia. Next base: position 15,223 of record UQWA01000029.1, read on the forward strand.
CCCGGCTCTTTTGTTCTGTCAAGAACAGAGATACGTTTTACTGTCTCAGGGATAGCAGCTACCAGTGCTTCTGCAGAGAATGGTCTGTAAAGACGAACTTTAACAACACCGACTTTTTCTCCCTTAGCCAGTAAGTAGTCAATTGTCTCTTCGATAGTATCACATACAGAACCCATAGCGATGATGACGTTCTCAGCATCTTCAGCTCCGTAGTAGTTGAACAGCTTGTAGTTTGTTCCGATCTTAGCGTTTACTTTGTCCATGTATTCCTGTACGATTGCCGGCATAGCATCGTAGTATGGGTTACATGCTTCTCTTGCCTGGAAGAAGATATCCGGGTTCTGAGCTGAACCTCTCTGGCATGGATGATTTGGATTCAGAGCATGGTTTCTGAATGCTTCAACTGCATCCATATCTACCATATCTTTCAGATCTTCGTAATCCCATGTCTCGATCTTCTGGATCTCGTGAGATGTACGGAATCCATCGAAGAAGTTGATGAATGGAATACGTCCTTTGATTGCTGCACAGTGTGCAACTGGTGTTAAGTCCATAACTTCCTGTACGGAAGATTCGCACAGCATAGCTGCACCAGTCTGACGACAGGCATATACGTCGGAATGATCTCCGAAGATAGAAAGTGCGTGGCTTGCAAGTGCACGAGCGGATACGTTGAATACACCTGGAAGCTGTTCACCAGCGATTTTGTAAAGGTTAGGGATCATAAGAAGCAGACCCTGTGAAGCTGTATAAGTAGTTGTCAGGGCACCTGCTGACAGAGATCCGTGTACAGCACCTGCTGCACCTGCTTCAGACTGCATTTCTGTAACCTGAACTTCCTGTCCGAAAATGTTCTTTCTACCCTGGGTTGCCCATTCATCTGTGGCTTCTGCCATAACGGATGAAGGTGTGATAGGGAAGATAGCCGCTACATCGCTGTATGCATAAGAAGCATGAGCTGCTGCATGGTTACCATCCATGGTTTTCATTTTTCTTGCCATTGGTTTGTTCCTCCTTATTTTATTGATCCGGTTGGGATCATTTTACCATATAAGTATCATATGTGCGGAACTTCAGGTCCTATCTTTGGAGAGCAATTCCTAAAATTCCTCATATGGGTTTATATTAGCACATTTTTCGTGTTTTGTCTATTTGACGATTATGAAAATATGTATCTTTTTCGATACAGCTTTTTCCAATTCTTTTCTTTTTTGTTAAGATTTATTTTCGAATTCAAACAAACTTTAGACACAACTTTTTTTTATACTGAAAACATCAAATGAAGCCGTTGCGGTACAAAGCTAGCATGTGTTGTGACGGCTCCGACTAAAAATGATCTTCCATAGCAGGACAACTACCTGAGGTTTTATGATCCCTTTGTTTTTAACTTTATCATAAACCTGGAAGTTTACATACATTCATAATTTCTCTCTCCGGCGGTCAGATAACTGACCGCCACCTTTTATGGCACCAGAGTATACTCTAGCATTTCATAATGCAGTCTGCTGCCTTCCATAATCTCAGCCGGAAGCAGTGCTCTTGCAACCAGTTTTAATTCTCCGTTTTCTTCGTCTACTCTTCTCAAATGAGCATAATCTCCGTCAATCATTTCCACAATGTAATCACAGATTAACATGTTGTACTCTCCTTCTTTTCATATTTCTCATATCCCAGCATTTCTCCATACCATGGATGAATCATGGCACACTGGGTAAATCCATTTTTCTCAAACAACCGTTGCATGCTTCGGTTTTTCTGTCCGGTGTCTCCACGCATACAATGACACTGTTCATAGCACCACTGTAAACACTTGGAAGCAATTCCTTTTCCGTATTTTACAACTGCGATCCGGTGCAGGACACCGTATGGCTTTGGACTTGTCCATGCTCCGCTGACAGATGTTTCATAATCCGGTTCTTCTCCAATAAAAAATACAAATGCTGCCCCGATCTCCCCGTCTTCTTCGTATACATACAGGCGTTCTTTACTCAAGTCCTCTTGAAGCACTTCTTTCTGAGGATACCCGTCACTCCACTGCTCTGCATTGCCATTTGCCGCCATGAAAGCTCTGGCATCGGCATAGATCTCCATGATCTCTTGCAATTCATCGGGTCTGGCGTGGCGGATTCTTGTTTCTTCATTCATAATCGGCTTACTGCCTCTCTTCCTTCATTTTCTGTGATTCAGTATATACAAAAAACTCCCGCATCGCAATGGATTTTGGGAGTTTTTCTCTATATGAACTTGTTAAAATATTCCTGTGTAACCTGTAACTGTTTTTTTAATATCTGTTGCCACATTCTTGTATGTATTTCGCCTGATCCCTTTGATACTTTTGTCATTTTTACTTGTCCATCATCCATCCTTTTTCGATAGAAATAATGATCCGTATCTTTGTATAATTCCCAGCCATCTTTTTCACAAAATCGCTTTAGTTCTTTCCATCGCGGCATTCAATACTCTCTCCAATCTTTGCAATATCATCCATGATTAAAGCCTTAAAGATATACGGAACATGCTTTTTCCTGTTCGGCGCAGTATTGTAATAAGAAAAATTATTATAATATTCTTCTGCGTATTCCATAATTGCATTAGCAAGTGCCATTCTTGCATTTGCTTCTGTATCTGCATTTTCAATCAAATCTATCTCATTCAGAGACAATGTCACAGTTCCATCATCTTCTATATATTTATCTGCCGTAAACTTGTAAGCTTCCAATATATCATTCATAATATCCAAATTGGACAGCCACATTTTATCTCGTGTTCTTTTAATAAACTGGGGTTTGTCACGCACTACACTGTCAAGAACACTGCTCCACTCTTTTCGTACTTCAGTTGCACTTGTTGCCAGCATATCTATCATCTCCTTTTCCACCTCCAGAATATCATATTCTGCACACTATGTCAACATTGTACATAACGTACGTTTTTATTATTATATGTACATAAGGAGATATTTATGCGCAAAAAGCCAGACTCCACATCTGTGAAATCCAGCTTTTTCTTTCGTACATCTGTATTTTATTTAATTTCTTTCAGATCATATGGTGTGCTCTGGTATACATAGAAGTTCAGCCAGTTGGAATACAGAAGCTGACCGGTTGCTCTCCATGTCATGGATGGGATCTTGGTCGGATCATCATCCGGATAATAGTTGACCGGCAGATCCACACTGGTCAGTCCCTTCTTCATGTCACGCTCATATTCCAGTGCCAGCGTTTCTCTGTCGTACTCTGCATGGCAGGTTACGAAGAACTGACGGCTGTCTGTGGTTTTGGCAATGGCAAGGCTTCCTGTCTCTGTCACTGCCATCACTTCCAAATTCGGAATGGCTTCTACATCAGAAAGACGTACATCTGTCGCTCTGGAATGTGGTGCCAGGAAATGGTCATTAAATCCACGGAACAACGGGGATGTCTCTTTGCGAATCTCATGGGAATAGATACCGAACAGCTTCTTCGGCATATCCAGCTTCTCGATTCCATAATGATAGTAAAGACCTGCATAAGCTCCCCAGCAAAGATGGAAAGTACAGTGCACATGAGTCTTGGTCCATTCCATGATCTTGCAGACCTCATCCCAGTAAAGTGTCTCTTCACACGGCACATAATCCAGCGGTGCTCCTGTAATAATCATACCATCATAACGGCGATCCTTGATCTGGTCAAAGGTATGATAAAACTGCTTCAGATGGTTGGCATCTGTATGGGTAGATTTATAACTTGCTGTCTGCAAAAATTCTACCTGAATCTGCAGCGGAGTATTGGACAGCATACGAAGAAGCTGTGTCTCTGTTACAATCTTGGTCGGCATCAGATTCAGAATCAGCAGATTCAACGGTCTGATATTCTGATGCATGGCACGGTACTCTGTCATAACAAATATATTTTCTGACTCTAATATATCATGAGCCGGAAGTGCATCCGGGATACGTATTGGCATAGTTAGTATTCCTCCTGTAAAAAACGATAAAAGCGCCTTTTCCATCCATTTTTCAGATCCGGCACTCTTATAGTTTTAACATTTTTTCTTCTTTTTTGCAACCATCATAAACCTTTTCTCATTGATTTCACTGATTTTTCCGTCATAACTCTAATTTTCCTCTTCCCAGAACAGATCATCCAGTGTCTTATCCAGTGTCCGGCATATGGCACGGCATAGCTTAATGGTGGGATTGTAATCTCCCTTTTCTATAGCATTGATGGTCTGTCTGGAAACATTGACCGCATCTGCCAGTTCCTGCTGGGACATGTCTTTTGCTGCCCTGGCAGCTTTCATTCTCAGGTTCTTCATCTATACACCGTCCTATTCTTCTTCCTGCTTCTGATTTTTCTTAATCAGCATAATCACCAACATAACAGCCAGCAGTATGGCACACCACAGATTCACGCAGGTATAATTCAGCTTCCCATTCGTAAGCATCGTTCCGTTTCTGAAGCTCTGAACTGCTGAAATCAGGTTGATGACCGTCACCACAAATAAGAACCGGATATACCGCCCTGTATTGGCATGTAATCCAAAATATGCTTCCTTCCAGATGCTGTACCCTGCAAATGCTCCTGCACTTAAGAACAATATCAGAAACATTGGTGTGGCTCCGTCTGCAAATAGATGAATATCCAGTATATCCAATATGGCGCATACTACTTCTGTTATAATTGCTGTAAAAAATCCATATTTATAAGCCATTCCCTGCGCCGCTTTCTGCATTTCGTCATACTCTGGCTTTCTGTCTAACTTACCGTACATGATACGTTTGATCGCTATCACTGCGATTACTGCTAATATAAAACCTGCTGCAAACCCAATTGAATGTTCGTTCATCATCAAATTCCTCCTGTTCTTTCCTTTGATACTCATATTCTATTCTTACAATAGCATTTTGTCAAGTATATATTACATAAAGTTCTGTTTTTATGTCATTAAGAATGATTTTTAAGACAAAACAAAGAATGTGCCTTGGAACATTCTGGCGCCTGCGGTGGTCGCTTGCGACATCATCATTGTACGCCGCAGTGCGCATCCTGCCGGAGGCTTTTAGTATAATAGGAAATGCAATTTCCTATTATACTAAAAAGCTTCCTTCAGTCCGGCGTCTTGCCTTTCCAAAGAAAGCTTTGATTGGTTTGTTTTTGTCTGTTTTTTACTGTACTGCTTCTGTCTCTGTCTCGGATTCTGACTCGGTTTCGGTCTCGATCTCTCCGTCTCCATAGAGAATGGATGTGAGTTTTTCCACAGTTGCATTCATATCAGTCGGTACCAGTATCTCATCCTGTGAAGTATATTCTCCATCATACGGAATGTGCTGCTGCTGAATGTCATAATCCAGCCAGCTTCCAAGCTGCATCATCAGACCGATCATCTGCATTTCTGTAATATCATGGGTTATATAAGGCATCACATCTTCCATGGTATCTGCCAACGATGCATAATCCCCATCCTGTGCTTTTTCTGCTATGGCTGTCAGTACATTCCTCTGGCGCTGGGTACGTCCGAAGTCACTGCCCTTTCCGGTATAACGGTTACGTGCATAACCAACAGCCTGATAACCATTCAGATGTACCAGTCCGGCCTTTTCAATATAATAATCCTCCGGGTCATCTCCATTGTCTTCACACATACAGGTAATGTAATCATTGGCTGTTACCCGTTCATCTTCGTCGATCTCCAGATCCACACCGCCCAGGGCATCCACCACATCAATCATGGCATTAAAGTCTACCATAGCGTAGTTATCAATCTCAACCTGATAATTTTCTTCCAGAGTTTGCACCGTCAGTTCCGGTCCGCCATTGGCACAGGCTGCATTCAGCTTGCGCACTCCCACACCTGGAATATCCGCGTAGAGATCACGCAGAAAAGATGTAAGATATACGGTCTTCTTTTCTTTGTTCACTGTCACCAGAAGAATCACATCGGAATTGCCTTCCCAGGACTCGTCTCTTCTGTCTACACCAAGAAGCAGAATATTGTAGGTATCCTTCTTAGAAAAAAACTGCTGAGCCATCTTCACCAGCATGTTGCTTTTTTCGCTCTCTGTCGTTTTCTGCACCGTACTGCCGGATCTTACCGCCATTGTTTTTCCTTCGGATTCTGTCTCGGGTATTCCTGTCTCTACCTGATGGCGCTGATGTATTGTCAGCGTTGCCGTATCAAAAATATCTGTTTTTTCTGCCGAATCTACATCCGCATTTTTTGTGGCTGAATTTACTGTTATACCATTCTTGTCTGTGGCTTCAGATACATCTGTTTTAGCTGATACTGCCTGGGTTGCTGCTTCACTGCGGTTCTTCTCACCCTCGACACCTTTTCGCTCTGTAAGTCTGGATGCCATATAGGTACCACGTTTTACATAATTAGATTTATCATAGAATCTTACTTTGAATATACTATATGCAGAAACCAGTGTTCCGGCAAACAATACAATCAACACCAGACATATGATAGCGACAATTTTCTTCTTGCTTCCTTTTCTATTCTTATTTCCCATTTCAGACCTCACAAACCATATTCTTTTCAAAATGCTTTCGGAACACTCTCCGCCGTCCCGGAGCATTATCTTACACTTCTGCTTCGCTTTCTGTCTCTGTTTCACTCTGTCCTTCGGTCTCACTGATCTCCAGATCTCCATAAAGCAGACCATTCAGCTTCGTAATCGTATCCGACATGTCATTCGGAATCAGAATCTCATTGTCTGTGTAGTATTCGTCATTATAAGGAATGTGCTGTTCCACGGTATCATATCCGATCCAGGTATTCAGCTTCAGAAGAATTCCGATCATCTCCATCTCTGTAATATCGTGAGTGATATACGGCATAATACTCTTCACTACATCCGTCAGGGAATCATAGCTTCCGCTCTGTACCTTTTTCAGAATCGCAGTCATGACATTTCTCTGTCTCTGGGTTCTGCCAAAATCACTGCCTTTTCCGGTATAACGGTTTCTTGCGTATCCCACTGCCTGATAACCGCTCAAATGTACCAGTCCGGCTTCTTTAATATAGTATGGTTCCGGATCCACTTCATTATCCTGGCACATACAGGTAATGTAATCATTGGCTGTCACTCGCTCATCCTCATCAATCTCCAGCTCAATACCACCCAAGGCATCAATCACATCAATCATGGCATTGAAATCTACCATGGCATAATTATCAATCTGGACCTGATAATTTTCTTCCAGAGTCTGCACTGCCAGTTCCGGTCCGCCATTGGCACAGGCAGCATTTAACTTTCGCACACCAATGTCGGGAATATTCACATATAAGTCTCTCAGAAATGATGTCATATAGATCTTCTGTTTGTCCATATTCACTGTCACCAGCATCACCACATCAGAATTACCGTTCCAGGATTCATCTCTTCTGTCTACACCAAGCAGAAGAATGTTATAGGTATTCTTGGTACTGAACATCTGATCTGCAGTATTCAGAAGCGCTTCCTGCTGCTCTGCAATCAGTTTTCCCTCATCTTCGGAAGAAAGTGTTGCTTCAGATACTGCTTCGGAAGCATCTTCCATCTCTTGGGATCCAATTCTTGCAGTCTGACTGGCCACTTTTCCTGCTGCAATCATATCCTCCGCTGAAAAACCACTGGTTCCATAAGTACCTTTTTTCACGTAATTCGTCTGGTCGTAAAACTGTGTCTTAAACACCCAGTAACCGACTCCTGCTGCCACCACACAGATCACTGCCAGAACAAGCACGATCTTCACTGCCAAATGTCCCTTTTTCTTCATCGTCTCATCCCTCGTATTTCTTGATTTTCTTGCTTTTTGTGATGTATTATAGCTTGAAATCATTTCAAATACAAGTATCCAAAATACCAAAAAGAGACAGTTTCTGCACTTTGCACAGGAACTGTCTCTTTTCGTTTTCTTTTTTAGGAATTCTCCATTGCTCTTTCGTGAGCTTTTTCTTTGTAATGATGGGTTTCTTCCAACATCATATCTTTTACTTTCATCAGTCGGATCTGAGAAGAACGTTCATTTTCACCCAGCTTCATGGAAATATACTTGATATTTTCCTGGGCTTCCGGAATAATGACATGCTCCAACGCGTTTACACGTCGTCTGGTCTTTTCGATCTCCGCTGACATCAACTGGCATGCTTTCTCGCTCTCTGCAAGCTTCAGCATATCCGGCAGTACATCTGCCAGGGATTTTACTGCACCATCCAGGTCACTGGAAGTAAAGGCAAAACCATAAGAATAGATGTCATTGGCATCTGCGGTTCTGGTCTTGTATTCCAGTACCGGGATATCCACGCTCATAACATTTTTCTTATCCACTTCCAGATAAACTTCCTGTTTCGGTGTCATCAGAGCAGTTTTTAATGTCGGTTCGGACATTCCTGCTTTTGCAATGACAAAGTTGGTGTTTGCAGAACGGATACCAGCTTCTACCTTCAGACGCAGTTCCATGTTCTCGCGAACGAGATCCAGGAACTGTCTCATCAGCTCGTCTCGCTTATCCTTCAGGAGCTTATGTCCGCGAACCGCTGTTTTCAGCTTGTTCTTCTGGCGAGTCAGCTCCATACGGGTAGGATTCACCTGTGTAGATGCCACTTTGCATTCACCTTCCTTCCAAGTTTTTTACTGCGATTTACTGTTTTCCATAGTACATATCGAGGAACTTGTCATCGATACGTTTCAGTTCGCTTCTTGGAAGAATGGAGAGCAGCTTCCATCCAATTTCCAGAGTCTCTTCGATATCACGGTTGGTATCGTAACCCTGAGATACATATTCTTTTTCAAATGCATCTGCAAATTTTGCATAAATCAGGTCGATGTCTGAAAGGGCAGCTTCACCAAGGATAACCATCAGTTCTTTTGCATCTTTACCACGGGAGTAAGCTGCAAACAGCTGGTTCATGGTATTGGCATGGTCAGCACGTGTCTTTCCTTCACCGATACCTTTATCTTTCAGACGGGACAGAGACGGCAGTACATCGATTGGAGGTGTAACACCTCTTCTGTATAGATCACGGCTTAGGATAACCTGTCCTTCTGTGATGTATCCGGTAAGGTCAGGGATCGGATGAGTCTTATCATCTTCTGGCATGGTCAGGATCGGGATCATGGTGATACTTCCGTCCTTTCCTACCTGACGTCCTGCTCTTTCATACAGTGTTGCAAGGTCAGTGTACATATATCCAGGATATCCACGACGTCCAGGAACTTCCTTACGTGCGGCAGACACTTCTCGAAGGGCATCTGCGTAGTTGGTAATATCTGTCAGGATAACCAGTACGTGCATGCCTTTTTCGAAAGCAAGGAACTCTGCTGCTGTCAGTGCCATACGCGGTGTTGCGATACGTTCTACCGCCGGGTCGTTTGCCAGGTTGACAAACATAACGGTACGGTCGATGGCGCCTGTTTCTTTAAAGCTCTCTACGAAGAAGTTGGACTCTTCGAAGGTAATACCCATAGCTGCAAATACAACGGCGAACTGTTCATCTTTTCCACGAACCTTTGCCTGTCTTGCAATCTGTGCTGCCAGCTGTGCATGCGGAAGACCGGATGCAGAGAAAATTGGCAGCTTCTGTCCACGAACCAGTGTGTTCAGACCATCGATAGCCGAAATACCGGTCTGGATAAATTCCTGAGGATAGCTTCTGGCTGCCGGGTTCATAGCCAGACCATTGATATCACGGCGTTCTTCCGGAAGGATCTCCGGACCGTCATCGATCGGGCGGCCTACACCGTCAAATACTCGTCCCAACATATCACCGGATACACCCAGTTCCATGCTTCGTCCCAGGAAACGTACTTTACTGTTTGATAAGTTAATACCTGTTGAACTTTCGTATAACTGAACCAGTGCATCACTGCCGTTGATCTCCAGAACTTTACAACGTCTGGTTTCTCCATTGGCAAGCTCGATCTCACCCAGTTCATCGTATGCTACATCTTCTACACCCTGTACCAGCATCAAAGGACCTGCTACTTCCTGTATGGTTCTATACTCTTTTGGCATTTTACTGGTCCTCCTTTCCAAGAATGTTCGCAATCTCTACTGCCAGTTCCTTGTAGATCTTGTCGTATTCTGTATCTACATCTGCTTCCAGCGTATATTTGTAACGACCGATTCTTTCACGAACATCCATTTTCAGGATATCATTGATGGATGCACCGCCATTCAATGCCTCCAGACTCTCATTGTAGAAAGCCATAACCAGTTTCATCATATTATGCTGTTTGTTCAGAGATGTATAGGTATCTACTTCATGGAAGGAGTTCTGATGCAGGAAGTCCTCACGGATAGATCTTGCTGCCTCCATCTTCAGACGGTCTGTCGGTGACAGTGCATCCATACCTACCATTTTTACGATTTCATCTAATTCTGCTTCATCCTGCAGAAGACTCATCATATCCTGACGAAGACTCATCCAATCCGGGGCAACATGCTCGTTGAACCATGGTCCCATGTCATCCAGATACAGAGAGTAACTGGTCAGCCAGTTGATAGCCGGGAAATGACGTTTGTAAGCCAGTGCGGAATCCAGTCCCCAGAATACCTTTACGATACGCAGGGTTGCCTGAGATACCGGTTCGGAAATATCTCCACCAGGAGGAGACACTGCACCGATGGCACTTAATGCACCTTCTCTGCCTTCGCTTCCAAGGGTAATGACATGGCCGGCTCTTTCGTAGAACTGAGCCAGACGGCTTCCCAGGTAAGCCGGGTAACCTTCTTCACCAGGCATTTCTTCCAGACGTCCTGACATTTCTCGAAGAGCCTCAGCCCAACGGGATGTGGAGTCTGCCATCAGTGCTACGGAGTAACCCATATCACGGAAGTATTCTGCAATGGTAATACCTGTATAGATAGATGCTTCTCGTGCAGCAACCGGCATATCGGAGGTGTTGGCGATCAGCACAGTTCTTTCCATCAGAGATTCCCCAGTTTTCGGGTCTTTCAGTTCCGGGAACTCATTCAGAACGTCGGTCATCTCATTTCCACGTTCGCCACATCCGATGTAAACTACGATATCTGCTTCTGCCCATTTTGCCAGCTGATGCTGAATAACTGTTTTACCACTTCCGAATGGTCCAGGTACTGCTGCCACACCACCTTTGGCAATCGGGAACATACAGTCAACGACACGCTGTCCTGTTACCAGAGGCATCTTCGGATGCAGTTTTTTCTTATAAGGACGGCCCTTACGTACCGGCCATTTCTGCATCATGGTCAGTTCTTTGTCGCCGTCTGCAGTCTCTAATACGCAGATAACTTCATCTACTGTAAATTCGCCTGCTTTGATTTCTTTTACTTTACCTTTCATAGTAGGAGGAACCATGATCTTCTGTTCTACGATGATGGTCTCCTTTACGGTACCCAGTACATCACCACCGGATACTTCATCTCCGACTTTGGCTGTCGGAACAAAATTCCATTTCTTGTCACGCTTTAATGCAGGTACTTCTACACCACGGATCAGGTTGTTGCCGCCTGTTACTTTCATGATGTCATCCAGAGGTCTCTGAATACCATCATAGATGCTGGCAATCAGACCAGGTCCCAGTTCTACGGAAAGTGGTTCTTCTGTAGATTCTACCGGTTCTCCCGGCTTCAGTCCTGATGTTTCTTCGTATACCTGAATGGAAGCCTCGTCACCGTGCATTTCGATGATTTCACCGATCAGTCGCTGGTTGCTGACACGTACCACGTCGAACATGTTCGCATCTCTCATGCCTTCAGCGATAACCAGTGGGCCTGCCACTTTTTTAATCGTTCCTTTACTCATTGGACAAATCACCTTTCTGAAGATTACTTATTGTTTGAAAACAGAATGTCGGATCCTACGGCTGTCTCTACAAACTTCTTGACATTTTCCACGCCCTTGCCAGTATTGCCGGATACGCCCGGAATCTGGATAATGGCCGGCAGGATCTGATCTTTATATTTATCAATAGCGTGAGGGATCTTTGCCGCCCACTCTTCGGTAATATAGATCACTGCGTATTGCGCCAGCACAAGCTGATGCAGCTGCTTTTCTGCTTCTTTTTCATCGGATAACGGATATGTGTCCAGCCCTACAGCCGCAAAACCGTAGATGCTGTCGTAATCACCCATAACTGCAATTTTATACATACATTTCCCTTACCCTTTCCCGGATGGAATCTTCCGGCAGGTTGTTGGCCTTTGCGGATAATATGATTCTTACCGTTTTGATCTCATTTTCCCTTGCCAGCACATAGGCAACCAGCGGTTCTACGGAAAATGGGTTATATTTCTGTGGCTTGATGGTCTGGATGATCTTATTGTCGCACCAGCGCTCAAATGCGGATGGTGATTCCGCCAGAGCTTCTGCGCCGCCTTCATATGCGGTACCTGACAGATATTCGCAGATGGCGTCCACGCTGTTCAGCGCAGCTCTTGCCAGCAAATCAATGTTCAGGCTGTCGCATTCCACCATAGCCTTTTTCATAAATTCTAATGACTTTGCGGTCTTCTGTGAACGCACAGCAATCTTGATATCAGCAACTGCAACGGTATCTTCTGCATAGCTTTTCAGGATACCTGCTTTTGCTTTCTTTCCTGCTGCATAGATGGCTTCCAGTGTGGCTTTGTCGATAATGACATCACACAGCTGTCCGTCCCTGGTATGCATCAGAGTCTCATAAGCTTCCTGTGCCGCTGCTGCCATGTACTCAGGAAGTTTGGAAAAATCTTTTTCTGCTATGATTTTTTCAATCTCCTCACCTGATGGCTCACAGTCTTCATAATAAATACCGGGATGTTTTCCCTTCCGGCAGGTCTCGCGGATGGCTGCCTTCAGATTATGGAATTCATTCGGATAGGATAGTACATCAAATACTGACATATCAATGCCCATCTCCCGCATGGTGTTCCATGTCTTCTCTGTCTCACGGTTCAGCATCGCATCTGCTTCCAGAGGGGTATCACTGTCTCCCCAGCCTTTTTCAGCCAGAAGCTGCAGACAGTTTTCTTCTGTCGGGCAGGCAATCAGCTGTTCAATGGCTGTGGCATTCAGCAGTGAATTTTCCAGTGATCGTATTCTCGCAACCGCAAAGGTAAAATCTATATCTGACATGTAAGTCCTCCTTTACTGGTTACGTTTTATGAAAATAATATTTTCTGTACAAGATCCTGGCATTCATCTTTCTTTGCATCAAACATGGCTTTGAATGAGCAGTTTTCTTCAATTCCGCCATAAGATAAGATGAAACCTTTTTCTACCGTAGCCGGAGTCTTGGAAAGAACCAGTTCACCGCCTTTTTTCTGAGCCAGCGCATTTACTTCTTTCTCAAATCCTGCAGGTATTTTTGCAAGATCCTGTGCATTCAGTGCAATCTCTCCTTTTTGAGGAGCTGCAAATTTTTCCACCATCTTTTTCAGTGTTTCGAAATACTCTGCGTCATCCTTGGCACAGAATGCTTCGTATGCTTTCTGAATGGTCTCAGTAATCAATTCCTGCTTCGCAGCCAGAAGTGCTGTTCTGCGTTTCAAGTCTGCAGAAGATTTTACTCTTTCCTGATATCCTGCAAGATCTGTGGCCGATTTCTGAGCAATCTCTGCGGCTTTTTCTTCTGCTTCAGCTTCGGCTGCTGCCTTAATGCGGTCAGCTTCGGCTGCTGCTTCGGCTCTCTTACTGTTGGCGGAGGCATTTGCTTCTTCCAGAATCTGGTTCATCATTTTTTCTAATCCAGTCATTCCTTGTGCTCTCCTTCTCTCTATTTTCTGATTTTGTGCGCTCATTACACTGGAATGTTTGTAACAGCCAGAATAGAGATCAGCAGTGCCAGGATGGCGTATGTTTCTACCATTGCAGGGAACAGCATTGCTTTACCGAACTGATCCGGTTTCTTTGCTACGATACCGATTGCTGCTACTGCTGTTTTTCCCTGATGTCTTCCGGATACCAGACCTACGATACCGATTGGTAAGCAGGCTGCCAGAATCATAAGACCTGTAGGGATATCAATAGCCGGGATAGATCCGCCAAGCAGACCGATCTGAGATAAAGTGATGAATGCTACCAGCAGACCGTAAATACCCTGTGTACCAGGAAGAAGCTGTAAAATCAGAACTTTTGCAAACTGTGAAGGATCTTCAGCAACTACTCCGGATGCTGCCTGACCTGCAACACCTACACCATAAGCAGAACCCATACCTGCAAGAATAACAGCTAATGCTGCTCCTAATAATGCAAAAACAACTCCTAAACTCATTAGATTAATCCTCCTTGATTTCTACATATTTTGTATTTTCTTTAAATGGTTCAAAAGGTTTTCCGCCGCCTTCATAGAATTTTCCGAAGAATTCTACAAACTGAAGACGATTTGTGTGCACATAGGCACCTAAAAGGTTGATACCCAGATTCAGTGTATGCCCAACGATGAATACTAAAATGAACAGGATTGCTCCCATCACACCGCCGCCGAACATACTTCCCATCTGATTGACTACAGATGCGATAACACCGGTTGCCAGTCCCAGTGCCAGAAGTCTGGAGTAAGAAAGTACATCACTGAGCCATCCGGTGATGTTATACAGTTCGTATGCACCAAGTGCCAGACGAAGACCGATATTCTTCTTGTCTCTTGCTGCAAAGAACAGAAGTCCAAGTGCTCCGATGATCGCCAGTGCTTTTGCCAGCGTATTCATAAACGGAGAGAATGTCACCTGTGTCTGTGCGATGGATGCAAACAGACTGGACGGAATCAGCATCAGGATCAGTCCGATCAGAAGCATGTACCAGAACACAACATCGCAGATAAATCCTGCCACATCTTTGCTCTTCAGATAACTGTATCCTTTCAGTCCCAGACCAAAGAACAGATGAACCACACCAACTCCCAGTGAAAATACAAGAAGTTTCATTGGGTTATTCAACGGTACGAACCACAATGCCGGGATCACAGATGTGGTTGCGGTTCTTCCGAAGAAGGTTCTTGCAACTACATCGATGACATCACCAAAGTATCCTCCAAAGAGAACACCCCATACAAATGTGGAAATACCACAGTAACCAAACAGGTGCAGTGACTTATTCATGCTGTCTGACATACGCGGAAACTTCTTCAATGCGATGAAGCATGCTACGGAAATCAGTAATCCGTAAGCTGCATCTGACAGCATCATTCCAAATAATACAATATAAAATACGGACATTACCGTTGTCGGGTCTACTTCGCCCTTATGCGGCAGACCGTAAGATTCCAGTACTCCTTCCACGGATCTGGAAATCTTGTTGTTTTTCAGCAGTACCGGTGGTTCTTCTTCTTCACCGATCTCCTCAAATTCTACAGAACAGTCATATATTCTGGCGATCTTCTCCTCCAGTATAGAGACAGAAACTTCCGGGATATATCCGCTGATGACAAAAGTCTGTTTTGTCTGCGGTATCTGTCCCAGTACCTGATACTTGTCTGCACGAAGCCGGTAATAATCGGAAACTGCTTTCAGTTCCTCCCTGCTTCCTTCGTATGATTTGATTCTGTTCTCGGCTTCCACACTGTCCGCCTTCAGTTTTTCAATTTCCGCCTCCAGTTCTGTTTTCCACTGAGACGGAATCTTACCGGATACCTGAGATGGCCTTGCGAATCCGGCTGCCCGAAGCGCTTCTTCCAGCTTTGCGGCATCTCCTTTCAGACACACCGCCGTCAGATAGGTCAGATCCTTATCTGCTGATAAAACTTCCAAATCGTATGCTTCCAGATCCGGCTGGCTCTTCGCCACTTCTGTACGGATTTCCTCCACCGTCATCGGCTTCGGCATAGTCCCCAGAAACATTGCCGTCTCTGCTGTTCCACGATAATTCATCGGAATATCCAGATTCATCCATGGAACCAGTGATTCGATCTGATTCTCCAGTTTTGCCACATTGGCAGCGTTCTCTGCGATCCGCTTGCTCAGATCCATCAGATCATCTGCTGTTGTCAGCAGTCTCTTGCGCTCTGCACGAATCTTTTCAAAATCCGTCTTGTTCATGAGCGGTTTTCCTTCCAGAGAACTAAACATGGAAGTCTTTTCCGGGACATACTTTTGCAGTACTGAAAGTGCATGTTCTGCGAGTGCTGCATGCTTTTCATAGATCTGACGACGTTCTGCCGTATTCATCTTTTCCATCTCGGTATCTTCAATGACTGAGTTGTCAATCTCAGCAACACCCAGTAACTGAAGTTCTTCCAAAATGGCTTTTCGATCTTTTTTCAGTGCGCAGATACTGAATCTTTGCATCTGCATAACTGCCATATCCGCATCCCTCCTTTACTCTTTATTTACTTTTGAATAAAAAATCAGCACATTAAAACAGCGCCTTGATAACTGCCTCTGTTGCCTGTGCTTCTTTGCCTGCTGCAAGGGTCTTTAATGCAGCAATTTCTTTCTGGATATCTGCTTCCACAGATTCCATAAACTTTTCTGCTTCTTTCTTAGAAGCTTCCATGGCTGCTCCGGCCTTGTCCTTCGCTGCCTGAAGTCTGGCTTCCTTCAGGGCTGCTGCGTCTTTCTTAGCCTGGTCTACCATGTCTGTGCACTGCTGTCGGCATTCTTTTGCGATTACGTCTGCTTTGCCTTCTGCTTCCTGCACTTTTCTGATTGTCTCCGCTACCATGTTCTCACCACCTTCTTCGCATAGATTGAGTCTATCACATGCTTTGTTAAATTTCAAACATTTTATGAATAAGTCACAATTATTTTTTTCTTGGACTTTTATAAATTATGCACTATTACTTCCTATTAAAATGGGAGCCTATATCTGTTTCCGTACAACCGCGTACTCATCACCGTTACGGTAATACGGACAATTATAATGGGTATCTGACAGAAACCGGACCAGTTCGTCCTCATCCAGATCCATGTCACAGGTATAGCACTCATAGTCCTCATCATAACTGTAATAGGCACAGGTATCACATGCTGACTGTGTCATTTTTATTTTTCCTCTTTCTGACTTTCCGTATACTTTTCTTGAAGAATAGTATATCAGAAAAATCACTTCATGTGTTGACAAACCTTCATTTCTATCGTAAAAAATACATATAACTTGTATCCGTCCATTTTTTATACATGTGATTCCGGACCGGTACCTGCATTTTACAAAGGACTTTTTAAATTAACATTGCTATGAAAAAGACAGATAAAAAACAACATTTTAAAAAACAGAAATCAGAATTTTTACATAAGAGAACTCCTACATCCCACACTGGTAAACTGACTGCGCTTTTTTACAAATACCAGAATGAATCTGCATCCGACGGCTATCTTCTCTGCTATCTTGTGATGCCGTTAATATTGGTATTTCTGATTGAATGTATGGCTTATCATTCCCTGATTGGCGGATTTCAGTTTATTATCTTTCATCCATATGCCTATCTGGTCAATGTGATGATTGTGGCAGCCTCTTTCACCTTTGCTCTGATCTTCCGCAAGCGAATCGGCGTCATCATTCTGATCAGCCTGTTCTGGCTGGCAGGCGGTATCGTGAACTTTGTTCTGCTGTTTTACCGTGTAACGCCCTTTACTAACAGTGATCTGCTTCTTATCAAGGATGGAGTTGACGTTGCTGCTAAATATCTGAATAAGGCACAGTATATCGGTATTGCAATTTTGGTAATCGCAGTTCTGATTCTTTTTGTTTTCTTCTTCATGAAAACTTCAAAGGCAGAGCATAAACCGAAATACATTCATTCCATTCCGATCATTCTGGGTTCTCTTTTACTGACCTGGGGTGGAATTCTCCTTGGCCAGTCCACAGGACTTCTGGAGACTGCATTCCGTGAACTTTCCCAGTCTTACCTGAAAAACGGATTTATCTACTGTTTTGGAGCCAGTCTGCTAAATACCGGTATCAGCAAGCCAAGTGACTACTCGGAAGAAGTGATGGAACAACTGACAGAAAATTATGAAACACAGGAAGAAAGTGAAGAAGGAGTGACCTACTATTCCCATAAACCAAACGTAGTGATTGTCCAACTGGAAACGTTCTTCAATGTGAACCGTTTAAAGGATATCAAGTTTTCCAGCAATCCCCTGCCAAATCTGACCAGGATGATGGAAGAATATCCTTCTGGCGCATTCAGCATGCCTGTTGTGGGTGCCGGTACGGTAAATTCTGAATTTGAAGTGCTCACCGGCATGAATATCGATGATTTTGGAATCGGCGAATATCCATATAAGACTATTGTGAAGGAGACTGCGTGTGAGTCCCTGTCTTATGATCTAAAACCCTATGGTTATCAGGCTTTTGCCATCCACAATAACACCGGTGATTTTTATGACCGGAATCTGGTTTATCCGAATCTGGGATTTGATACCTTTACTTCCGTAGAATATATGTGGCCGGACAGTTATACTCCTATGGACTGGGTGAAGGATTCCGTTCTGACCGATGAGATTACAACCGCTCTGGACAGTACCAGAGGTCAGGACTTTGTATTTACGGTCTCTGTACAGGGACATGGCAGTTATCCGACAGATTCCAGTGTAAAATACACCCATCACGTTACTGTCTCTAGTGATACCATTACCGATGAGGCCTACCTGAATCAGTTAAGCTACTATGTGAACCAGCTCTATGAAATGGATCAGTTCATCGGTGATCTGGTAGATATGCTGCGCAACCGCCACGAGCCGACCATTCTGGTAATGTATGGAGATCACTGCCCAAGCCTGGATCTGACAGATGATATGCTTAGCAGCGGCACGATCTATGACACAGAATATTTTATCTGGAACAATGCCGGTCTGAAGTTCGACTGGCAGGATATGCAGGCTTATGAGATGGGTTCTACTCTCTTAAGTGCCCTTGAGATCCCTGATGGCGCCATCAATGCTTACCATCAGAATTCCGGACGTCAGTTAAAAGATGGCGAGATTACAGAAGAAGCGTATTTAAGTGGTTTAAAAGAACTGGAATATGACATACTCTATGGTGATAAAATTACTTATGGCGGCGAAAACCCATATACGCCAACTGATATGCAGATGGGTTTCTTCCCAGTCACAATCCGTAATGTATCTTACACAAAAGACCATGTTCTGATTGTCCGTGGCGAAAATTTTACCCGTTACAGTCAGGTACATATCAACGGCTCTTCTTATGATACCCTGTATCTGGATCCGAACACTCTGGTTGTTGCCAGCGCAGATCTGTCGGGAAGGACAGAAATTACAGTTTCCCAGTCGACCTTAAGCGAAACAGATACATATGTATTTTATCCGAAGGCAGGCTAAACAGACAAAAAATAATATTTCACTACAGCTATAAAAGGCGGGAATCATACAGAATCAATATATTCTGCATAGTCCCCGCCTTTTCTTTTACTTTTTACCGATCGACATCAATATTATTTATTGTCTGCCACCAGTTTCTTAAATCCATTTACCATGACACTGGCATCCATACCAAAGGTAACCATATCGAATCCCATCTTGTAATAATCCTGAATCCAGTCTTCTCTTGCAGTAAAGATAATGGACAGCTTTCCTGCTGCTTTGCAGGCTTTGATGATACGTTCAAATGCAGCAATCATTTTTGGATTCTGGAAATCCCCAGGCATTCCCATAGAAATAGATAAGTCAAACGGACCTACGAAGATACCGTCCACACCTTCCAGTGCAGTGATCTCTTCGATGTGTTCCAGACAGCCAACTGTTTCACACTGTGGAATCAGAAGGGTCTCTTCATTCCAGTATTTCATCTGCTGATCCAGCGGCAGATTTCCCGGCTTGCCAAAGCACCAGCGGTCCTTACGGCTTCCGCTGTAACCACGTTTTCCAACCGGAGCATATTTACCAAATTCAATCAGTTTCTGAACCTGTTCTACTGTTTCAATATAAGGTACAATCAGTCCTGCTGCGCCCTGATCCAGAAGCTTTAAGATGGCTGGTCTTGCAATTTCACGCACACGGCACAGAGGCACCAGTCCTGAACTCTCTGCTGCACGGATGCACTCCAGAGAAGATTCCACATCAAATGGACCATGCTCATTATCCACAATGATAAAATCCAGTCCAGTCTGTCCCAGAGCTTCTACTACATTCGCTCCACCCAGTTCCACAAATGTTCCAAGAGCGTTTTCGCCTTTATTTGCCATTTCTCTTAATTTATTCATCGATTTTTCTCCTCGTATTCACATACTTATATTGCAAAAGCAGAATCTGTTATATATTACACTCCAGACCGTAAAGCAGCGTCGGTGCTCAGAGACCGTATTCTGGTCTCTTATGCATCCGCTACGCTGCGATAAGAGCGAGAGCGTGTCTGGATGTAATATTATACAGATTCTGCGTTTTTCAATATTTATACTCCAGAATATGCTGCAAATCCAGCATCGATTGGAAGTACTACTCCTGTTACGGCGCTTGCTGCCTTGTCATCGCAGAGGAAGAAAGTTCCTCCGATCAGTTCTTCGCTGTCTACAAAACGGTGTGTCGGAGTTCCATTTAAAATCTTTGCAGAACGCGCTGTCGGTGTACCATCTTCGTTAAATAACAACGCACGGTTCTGATTGGTTACCAGAAATCCAGGTGCGATCGCGTTGCAGCGGATTCCGGTTCCTGCGAAGTGAGTAGCCAGCCACTGTGTCAGATTGCTGACTGCAGCTTTTGCTCCTGAATATGCTGGAATCTTGGTCAGTGGAATATAAGCGTTCATAGAAGAAATATTCAGGATGCATCCAGATTTTCTCTCTACCATATCTTTTGCAAAAATCTGTGTCGGAAGCAGTGTTCCCTGAAAATTCAGGCTGAACAGATCATTAACCCCTTCCATATCCAGATCAAAGAATGTCTTCTGTCCCGGTTTTGCTTCGTGCTGATATTCATTATCTGTGGTTGCACGAGGATTGTTTCCACCTGCTCCGTTGATCAGAATGTCACATGGACCAAATTCTGCCAAAACCTGCTCATGAATTTCTTCCATTCTTTCTTTGTCAAGCACGTTTCCTTCGTATCCGTTGCAGATAAATCCTTCTGCTCTCAGTTCTTCTGCCAGTTTTTCTACTTTGATTCCGGTACGGTTAATGGCAGCTACTTTTGCTCCTGCCTGTGCAAATGCACGTGCCATCGTGCTGCAGATTACTCCGCCTGCTCCGGTAATTACGACTACTTTTCCTGTAAAATCTACATTTAAAGGTAAATCCATCATCTTCGTATCCCTCTTTCTCTTAATCCAGATTGCCGCCGTTTGCTTCAATCAGTCCGTTAATATAAGCTGTTCCAAGCGCACGGTCATATAATCCGTAGCCAGGTTTTGCGTCAGATCCTACTTCATCCCAGATCATTCTTCCATGGTCCGGTCTGAAATATCCGGTAAATCCAGTATCTACCAGAGCTTTTACGATTGCATTCATATCCAGAGAACCGTCCTGTGTCAGATGACCAGACTCTTCAAAAGAAGTATCCGGAAGGATCTTTACATTACGGATATGCATGAATCCGATTCTGCCCATTGCAGAGTACTTGCGAACCATCTTAGGAATATCGTTCTTTGGTGAGCATCCCAGAGATCCTGTACACAGACACAGACTGTTTGCAGGGCTGTCCACAATACTTAAATATCTGTCCAGATTTTCTTCACAGGTGATCACTCTTGGCAGTCCGAAGATCGGATATGGAGGATCATCTGGATGAAGTGCCATCACTACGTCGCATTCTTCTGCAACCGGGATCACACGTTTCAGGAAATATTCGATATTCGCCCACAGACCTTCTTCTCCCAGTTCTCCATAAGCACGGATCAGATCACGTACTTCTTCCTGAGTATAGCTGGAATCCCAGCCCGGAAGATGAATATCATCCTTTAACGGATCCAGTCCCTTTAACTGATCCCAGTACATTACAAGACTTGTAGAGCCATCTTCTGCTGCTTTGTCAAGCTGTGTTCTGGTCCAGTCAAATACCGGCATAAAGTTATATGTGATACATTTGATGCCGTATTTTGCACAACGGCGGATATTTTCACAGTAATGTTCGATATGAAGGTCTCTCTCTGGTTTACCCAGTTTGATTTCTTCTGTAACCGGAATGGATTCTACTACATCGAATACCAGTCCGTTTGCCGCACATTCATCTACCAGATGCTTGATGCTCTCTTCCGGCCATACCTCGCCCGGTTTTACATCATATACGGCAGATACGATGGAACGCATGCCAGGAATCTGGCGGATCTGTTCCAGTTTGACAGGGTCACTGTCACCATACCAACGAAATGAACTTTTCATATTTTTCTCCTTCTTATCTCTGTACTCTTGCTCCTGCTCCACCCATGATTGCTTCTACTTCTTTCTTGCTTGCCATAGTAGTATCACCTGGTGTAGTCATAGCAAGCGCACCATGAGCAGCCCCGTAATTAACAGCTGCTTCTGCATCACCTGTTGTCATCAGACCATAGATCAGTCCGGATGCAAAGGAATCTCCTCCTCCTACACGGTCCATGATTTCCAGACCCTTGTAGTCTTTTGCCTTGTAGATCTCTCCGTCTGCCCAGCAGATTGCGCTCCAGTCGTTTACAGTAGCTGTTCTTACTGTACGCAGTGTGGTAGCAACTGCCTTGAAGTTCGGGTAGGTCTTAGCTGCTTCGTTGATCATCTTCTTGTATCCGTCCAGATTCAGTTCCTTCAGGTTGGCATCATTTCCTTCAATTTCAAATCCAAGGC
>UQWA01000030.1 GCA_900544685.1 uncultured Lachnospiraceae bacterium
CACCCATTTTTTCAAATGTGCTTTTCATGTGTTATTCCTCCTTGAAATCAGCGATGTCCTTAGATCATCGCAAAATATTTCAGGGCAGCCTTGATAGCTTCTTCCTTCTCTTTCGGGCATTGTGGAACTCTTGCATTTTCTGATTTTGGAAGATTATAGTTTTCCCCCACTTCAATTCCACATTTGCGTTTTATCTGAGAAATATATAAACTTGAAACCTTCAAGCCAAATTCTTTCAGCACATAATCTTTGATTTCCTGATAGGTTGCCTTCAACTCGGCACTGGTAGCATCCAGCTCGTCCAGGTCTAAGTCGATCTCTATCGTGTCATCTGGTTTTTGTTGGGACAAAAGAACAACCGTCTCCACATGCACCGTTCCAGGGAACATGTCTACACAACATACTTTTTCCGGCATATACCCATGTGCCTGCAGAATCTCAAGATCCCTGGCCAGTGAAGTTGGCTTACAGGAGATATACACCATCTGCTCTACTCCGAAATTGATAATTTTTTCCAGCGCCTTTGGATGAATGCCATCTCTTGGTGGATCCAGTACGATAAAGTCTGGTTTTTCTTCTACCAAATCAATGGCTTTTAGCACATCCCCTGCGATGAACGTACAGTTATCCAATCCATTCAATTTTGCATTTTCCTTTGCTGCCTCTACAGCTTCTTCTACGATCTCGATACCGATCACATGCTTTGCCACAGGTGCCAACATCTGTGCAATAGTTCCGGTTCCGGAATACAGATCGAAAATGGTTTTATCTTTGGTCTCTCCCACATATCTTCTTGCGGTATCGTATAGTACCTCTGCCCCCAGTGAATTGGTCTGGAAGAAAGAGAACGGTGAAATACGGAATTTCAATCCCAGTAACTCCTCGAAAAAGTAATCCTGACCAAAAAGTATATCGGTATGATCGTTCTGCACCACATCTGCAAGACTGTCATTCTGAGTGTGAAGAATCCCTGTGATCTTTCCTTTCAGATCCAGACTCTGAAGCAGCGCAGATAATTCCATTAGCTGCGTAGTTTCTTTCCCACCGCAGAATTCTGTCTGGGTCGTTGTTACCAGATCAATCAGAATCTCCTCAGTCTTCGTTGCCTTTCTCACCAGAAGATGACGCAGATACCCCTGATGGCTCAACTTGTGATAGTACTTTGCTCCCTGCTGCTGATAGAATTCCAGTACCACTTCCAGAATCTTACGGAAGTCTTCATCTACGATCTGGCAATCCTTTACTGTCACAATATCATAAAAGCTGCCACGTTTATGCATTCCTAGTGCCAGTGGTCCATCCTTATATTCATCCCCAAAGGAAAATTCCATCTTATTGCGGTATCCAAACTGACATGGACTTGCTTTTATCCCTTCAAATTCATAGGATTCACACACTGGATCCAGAAGTGCCTTCACCTGGTTGGCCTTCAGCTCCAGCTGCTTCTCATATGGAAGATTCTGGTAGGTACATCCACCACAGTCCTGAAAATGTGGACATGCACTTTCGATCTCTTCCTGTGACTTCTCCAGGACTTCCAGGAGACGTCCTTCTGCTTTTCCCTTTCGAATCTTGTTCACAGAAGCCTTTACCTTCTGTCCTGGAAGGACATTTTTTACGATCACCTTCCGTTCTTCCCCTTCAACCTCTACCATTCCCTTATTGGGAAACTGTATTTCTTTTACGATTCCTTCTACTATCTGTCCTTTTTTCATATGCATACTCCTGTCTAACTTATAAAAGGCAGGTGCCATATGGCATCTGCCTAATCTCTTCTCTTAATTATTCTTCTGTCTTTGTGTCCTTTGACTCATCTACAAAGATCTCTTCTTCCTCTTCTTTTTCTTCTGCTTCTTTCTCGTCTTCTAAATCTTCATCTTCAAAATAATCATCAAAATCATCTTCAAAATCGTCCTCGAAATCTTCCAGATAATCAGGAGTTAAATATCTGTATACTGCATATGCAATACCTGCAACTGCTGTCACAGCACCGATTACTGCCAGAACCCAAAGAATCGCATTTTTATGTTTTTCCTCTTCTTTTTTCTGCATTAATGCTAACAAATCCTCAATTCTATTCATATCGGTTCTTCCTTTCTTGAATCGTATCTGACCAGCCCCTTATCCGATACAAACAGGGTCTGACCTACTACTTAGATCCTTATTTTCTCTAGTATATCACTATTATGTATTTTTTACCATAAAAATATTAGATTTTTTTGTGCTTCCTTCATGGAGCCTCCTAACGAACAACCATGTATCCTTCATCCGCATCAATCCCATAGGAATCTACTACCATATCCATGAGTGGATCATAAACTATCACATTGATTCCATTGTTGACTATTTTGATTACTTTGCCATCCACATTGACCTTATTTTTCTTTTCATTTCTCGAAATCAGAATATCGTGGGATTCTGTCCTAAAATAATATTCATTATTTCCGATTCCAGACTCCCAGGCAGTCTTTCCATTCTCCAGAAACCAGATATAATTTCTGTCCGCATTCGTGATCCCAATATGTTCCAAAAATCTATTCAGTTCCGGATCAGAATTGTTGTCTTCTCCATCCAATGTAATCACAACCCAATAATCTTCCCCGGCTATTCTCTCTGCCAGTTCTGACAGATTTTCTGAATTTTTCATTTCTCCATTCCGAATAAATGCCCTGGTGATCTCTGCTGTTCTGTCCCATGCCGCATATTTTTCATCTCCACGATGATCAGATAGTACAAAATTTTCTTTTAAATACTTTCCAATATATCGTGTATACTTTTCACTTCCACTGGCAGTCATATGCGCAGTGTCGAAAAAATCGGTATTCGGATCCAGATCTATCTCTTCTAATTTCAGATTTGTATTAAAAAACTTTGCACCATATTCATCTGCAATCTCTTCTGCACGCAAAAATTTTCTCTGCGCCTCGTCTTTTATGTCATATGGCGTCACAATGACTGCAACTGGAATATTTTTTTCCTTCGCCAATTCTAAAATCATACGAAAGTATTTTTCTGTTTTTTCCTGCAATTCCTCTGTTCCGGTCACATTTGTCACATCATGAAATGTTACCGGATTCGCTTTGTCAAACAGATACTGTCCCATCAGTCCTTCGTAATGCATATAGTTATTTGCATCCAGATATGTGGATTCCGGATAAAAATCACCTTTATTCAGTGACGCATATCTTGTATGGTACCTTGTGTAATCCAGCAGAAAACTGATCCAGTCCTTTTTTTTCGAACTTGCCATAATCGCTTTGATCTTATCCATACTCCATTTCATTCCATAAGTATTCTTTATAATCTTGCTGTCATCTGAATACTCTATATCAAAACTAAGTCCATAACCTTCCAGGACGATGAGCTCCGGATCCTGTGTTTTCAGTGCTTCTTTCAGATAATAGTAGGAATTCCACATTGGCTGTACACTGGATCCCAAATCATACGATGCAATACCGTATTCATCCCAGAGGGTTCCGTTATTATAATTTACATAGGCATGGCTAGAGCCGATCACCAGAACATCTACCGTATCTTTTTCAAGATGATAAAAATCAGAGAAAATTTGATTTCCATCTGCAAACTTAAACGATAATATTTTGTTGACTGTTCCAATCGACAGTGTAAGCAGGATCAAAAATCCTGCAATTCTTACTATACTGCGTCGCATATTGCCCCCTAAAACTGAAAATATATAAACTGTTGTACATCAAAAGCCGGTCCATATTCCCCAAACACGAAGATCATTCCTATCAAAACAATGAGAACCAGCCATTCAAACCATATATTCTGCTCAAAGAGAAATTCATCCAGATTGATTTTTTTCCGGTACTTTATCAGATCAACCAACAGCAAAACTATAATGGAAAAAATCAAGATATTCACTTCTGTCGCATCCAATCCCAGTGTATAGATTGTACCATCAAACAATGCCCATGGGGTCTGTCTGATCAGCATTCTTTTGATAAAGTATAGCGCATCTGTAATGGAATCGGCTCTGAAAAATACCCAGGCAAACACAACCAGTGAAAAGGTGATCACTGTCTGAAGCAATTTCCAGCTCATGCATTCTGTTTTGATCTGTAATCTTTTTATGATTTTCTCCTTTGTATGGCGGGTAAGATCCCCGATCACCTGATAGAGTCCATGTATGCCTCCCCAGGCTACAAAATTCCATCTGGCTCCATGCCACAAACCGCTTACAAGAAAGACTATCATTAAATTCAGGGCTTTTCTCCACTTTCCTTTACGGTTTCCTCCCAGTGGAATGTACAAGTAATCTTTAAACCAGGTACTTAGGGAAATATGCCATCTGCTCCAAAAATCTCTGATATTTCTTGCAAAGTATGGCGTATTAAAATTCTCCATAAGTTCAAATCCCATGATCTTGGCCGCACCAATCGCGATAATAGAATAACTGCCAAAATCACAGTAGATTTGAACCGTAAAGCCAAGTGCAGCCAAAATCAGTTCTGTGCTGCCATAGACTCTGTAATTGTCAAATACCTGATTAACCAGCAACGCTATTCTGTCAGATATGACCATTTTCATAAAAAATCCCCATACCATCAGAATTGCTCCTGATGTCACTCTTCTTGCATTCCAGAGTCTGATCTTTTCAATTCCTCGCATTTGATTCAGTAAGTTCTTTGAACGTTCAATAGGACCGGCAACCAGCTGTGGAAAAAAAGAGACAAACAAAGCATATCTGCAAAAATCTTTCTCAGCTTCCACATCCCCACGATATACATCCACAATGTAACCCAAAGCCTGGAATGTGTAAAAAGAAATCCCTACCGGGAGCAATAGATCGATTTTTCGGTCTATCACATTCATATGAAACATTTTCAATATTGCATTGACAGAATCTATCGTAAAATTGCCATATTTAAAAACAGCCAGAATGCCTAGATTCAATATCATACAACTCACTATAATCGTCTTTTTCTTCCAGACTGCTGCTTTTTCTTTCATGCATTTTGATAACAGCAAACCACAGATATATGTTGCTATGGTCGAAGTTCCAATCAGCAATACATACTTTGCATTCCAGCTCATATAGAAATAGTAACTGGCTAACAGCAGCCACATTTTTCTCCACTTTGAAGGAATGACAAAATATAATCCGATTACAATCGGAAAATACAGCATAAAATTAACAGAATTAAATTGCATGTATTTTTAATTTTCCTCTCTCCGTTTATGTGTATAACTTCTATACTTTTCTAAGTTTTGCAAATGCTGCAAACATTTTTTTCACACCGGCTTTTTCAAAGTTGACGGTTACCTCGTAGTCTTTGCCGCCATCTATGATATTTTCCACCGTTCCAACACCGAACTTGATGTGGCGCACCTGATCACCTACCGCATAATCCAGACTATCTGCCTTTTTTACCTTGAACTGATTTGGATCAAATGCTTTGCTCTTAAATGCTTTCTTCGCCTGCATATATGGACTGTGGACATCTGGCATTTTCTTCACCGGCTGCTCTGTTTTCACCTGTTCTCTTCCTGTCTGTACCAAACAGATTGGTATCTCCCTTAAGAATCTGGAAATTGGATAATATTGTGTCTCCCCTCTCACCATTCTCTGCTTGGCACAGGTGATGGTCAGCCGTTTCATGGCACGGGTAATACCAACGTAGCAGAGACGTCTCTCTTCTTCCAGTTCATCCGGATCCTCTGCATTGATGCTGGCATATCCAGGGAAAACGCCTTCTTCCAGTCCGGTCAAATAGACATTCGGGAATTCCAGTCCCTTAGCACTGTGCAAAGTCATCAATACTACATGATTGGAATCCTCGTCCTGATCATCAATATCTGCAACCAGTGCTACCTCCTCCAGGAAGCCACTTAAGGAAGGTTCCTTGGTGGATTCTTCATAGGTAACAATCTTAGAAATCAGTTCATCGATATTTTCAATACGTGCTTTTGCCTCATCGGTTCCCTCTGCCTGCAGTTCTGTCACATATCCGGTCATATCAATAATAGACTGTAACAGTTCATGGACACTGTAAAAGTCAGCCTGGCTGCGCAGCGTCTGTATAAAAGTCACAAACGGCTCAATCTTGGATACAGCCCTTCCCAGAGAAACGATATTCTCAGCATCTTTTAATGCATCATAAAAACTGATGTCCCGGTCTACTGCATAATTCTGTACCTTTGCCAGAGATGCCGCACCGATTCCTCTTTTCGGGATATTAATGATACGACGCACTGCCAGATCGTCTTTCGCATTGTCTACCGTCTTTAAGTAGCACAACAGATCCTTGATCTCTTTTCTGGCATAGAAGTTGATGCCGCCGACCAGCTTATATGGAATATTCGCCATCAGCAGTTTTTCTTCGAACAAACGAGACTGTGCATTGGTACGATACAGGATTGCACAATCCTTGTAATCAAACTCTCCTTTATTTTTTCGTCTGCGGATGTCTGCTGTCACATAATCCGCCTCTTCAAAAGAAGTCATACACTGTCTGACTGTTATCTGCTCTCCACGCTCATTTTCTGTCCACAGAGCCTTTTCCTTTCGACCGATATTGTGGCTGATAACTGCGTTTGCAGCATCCAGGATATTCTGGGTAGAACGGTAATTCTGTTCCAGTTTAATAACTCTAGCATCTTCAAAATCCTTCTCAAAATTCAGGATGTTTTCAATATTGGCTCCTCTGAATTTGTAGATAGACTGGTCATCATCACCCACTACACAGAGATTCCGGTATTTATCTGCCAATGTACTCACCAGCCTGAACTGTGCCGTATTGGTATCCTGATACTCGTCCACCATAATATAGCGAAATCGATCCTGATAGTACTCCAGCACATCCGGGCAGACACGGAACAATTCTACAGTCTTTACGATCAGATCGTCAAAATCCATAGCATTGTTTCTTTTTAATGTTGCCTGATATTCTTTGTATACATCACAAATCTTCCGTTTGGTAAAATCACCGAATACCTGTGTCTCATACTCTATCGGCCCTCTCAGTTCATCTTTCTGGTGGGAAATCGCTGAGAGAAACATCTTTTCTTTATAAACCTTTGTGTCAATCTCCAGGCGCTTACAGATATCCTTCATAAGTGTTTTCTGGT
Source organism: uncultured Lachnospiraceae bacterium (assembly GCA_900544685.1). Classification (GTDB taxonomy): domain Bacteria; phylum Bacillota; class Clostridia; order Lachnospirales; family Lachnospiraceae; genus Marvinbryantia. Next base: position 7,093 of record UQWA01000030.1, read on the forward strand.
CATCCCCGTCATAGATGGTAAAATTCGTACCATATCCCAGACGGTCTGCAAATCTTCTCAGAATCCTCACACACATGGAATGAAATGTGGATACCCACACGCCGTCAGAACCAAATCCCACGATCTGATCTACACGTTCCTGCATCTCTCCTGCTGCTTTGTTGGTAAATGTAATAGCCAGGATATTCCATGGATTTACTTCTTTTTCTTCAATCAGATATGCAATTCTGTGGGTCAGCACCCTGGTTTTCCCGGATCCTGCCCCTGCCAGCAGCAACAGTGGTCCCTCTGTATGAAATACCGCCTGTCTCTGGCAGTCATTTAATGAATCGTAGTTGCTCATTTTTGTCCTTTCTTCAAAAAAAACTTGTCACGTAGTTTTAAAAACTGTATAATCTAGTCAGGAGGCGTTACATTATGAAACTTGACACACATGATATGATAAAAAGCATTCTTGATAATATATCAACAATTGATCACATCAAAACATCTGATATCCCTAACATCGAATTATATATGGATCAGGTAACTACTTTCATGGATTCGCAGATGGCATCATCCAAACGTTATCCGGATGATAAGGTTTTAACGAAGACCATGATCAATAATTACGCAAAAAATCACCTGCTTCCCTCTCCAAACAAAAAGAAATACTCCAAAGAGCATGTTTTAATGCTGATTTTTATCTACTACTTCAAAAGCTTCCTGTCCATCTCGGACATTCAGGCTCTGCTGACTCCTCTGGCTGATAAATATTTCCAGAAGAATAATGGTCTGAATATGGAAGATCTCTATAACGAAGTCTTTGGTATGGAAAAAGAACAGGTGGAAAATTTAAAAAAAGACCTGATGGAAAAATATGATACTGCAAGTGAGTCTTTTGCTGATGCTGATGCAGATGAAAAAGACAGGGAATTTCTCACCATGTTCTCTTTTATCTGCCTGCTCAGCTTTGACGTCTACATGAAAAAGCAGTTAATCGAATCGATTATTGATTCTTTTCCATCCGACTGAATACCATCTGATATCCGTCATTTCCGTAGTTGAGTGACCGGTTTACCCTGCTTATGGTTGCAGTGGATGCACCTGTCTGTTCTGCAATTTCCAGATAGGTCTTATTCTCTGTCAGCATCTTTGCAACCTCAAAGCGCTGGGACAGTGATAACAATTCGTTGATCGTACACACGTCCTCAAAAAACTGATAACATTCGTCTACATTTTCCAGTTGTAACACAGCTTCAAATAAATGCTTTACCGCTTCTGTATGAACTGTCTTGCTCATATTCTATATCCTCCCTTTACATTCGTCATGCTATTTTCTGATATAAGATAAAAATTCCTCTGTGGAACGGTTCACCACAAGTTCCTCCGGGAATCCCACTTTTTCAATTAAACTGACAGCCAGGTCATGATTCCGGATGTCCCAGATGCAGTGTGCATCACTTCCCATAATCACTGGCTGCTGATATTCCATGCAGTATTTTAGCATCAGAATATCATTCTCCTCCGTACCAACTCTTGTTCCTGACGGATCCAGTGAATGATTATTCAACTCCAAAAGCTTATGTTCTTCCTTTGCTGTCACAACAACCCGTTCCATATCTACCGGGTATCTTCCGTCATCCGGATGTCCTATGATGTTCACATAAGGATTCTTCAGTGCCGTTATTAGTGCCCTTGTATTCTCCTGCACACTTCCAGGCTTAATACATGGTGTATGAAGACTGGCAATCACCACATCCATCTGCCTTAACGTAGACTCTGGCAAGTCCAGTTTTCCGTCATAATCCATGATATTCACTTCTGTTCCAAACAGCACTGGTATACCATTTATCTCTCTTGGCATAACTTTCAGATTATTAAAATAAAACAGATGCGGTCCGCCTGGCATCTCAGGTGCATGATCCGTAATGCCAAGCAGTTCCAAACCTTTTTCTGATGCTGCCTGCACCATCTCCATGATGGTGTTATACGCATGCCCGCTTACCAGTGTATGGGTATGAATATCTAAAACATCTCTCATGTCATCCTTCCTTTCTTCACTTTTCTCAGTATACCATACTACTATTCTTTTAATCAACCACTTTCCTGTTTTAAAGCGTGAATATGTGAAAGAAAATAAAATCCCATACAGGAGCTTCTTTTTTTGTCATCTCGCTGTATGGGATCCTCGGATTTTACCTCTATTTTTGTTTACGCCTGTTCATCCAGGTATTCTTTTAATGCCTGTGCAAGCTGATCCGGGCAGGAGGTTGGGCGTATTCCACACTTGGTTCCTTCCAGACGGTGCATCACATCGGCTACATCCATACCTTCTACCAGACGTCCGATTCCTGCAGTATTTCCACTGCATCCACCGATAAAGTTCACATTTTTCAGTTTATTATCTTCTACTTCAAAAGTCACTGCAGAAGAACAGACTCCTTTATTTTTATGAATATATGTGTTATCTTCTTTTTTCAACATAGTATTTCATTCCTTTCTGTGGTAATTACTGCTAACTGGGTACAGTATATCATAAATTCAACCTGACTGCAATTCCAGAATCCACCTGCATGCCAGTCTCACATCCCAGACTACTATCAGCGGATTTTACACATATCTCCGCATTCCAGCATATAGTAATCTGATCATGTTTTTGGAGTTTTTATTTATGAAAAAACGTCTTTCTGTACTCTTTCTGACTACCAGTCTGCTATTGTCTTCTCTGATATCAGGCAATGTATCTGCATCAGATTCTGTAGATCTGACGGCTGTCACATTAAGTGAGGTGGCACATTCCATCTTTTATGCACCACAGTATGTCGCTTACGAACAGGGATATTTTATCGATGAAGGACTGGATGTGACTATTACGACTGCTTTTGGTGCAGATAAAGTCATGGCTGCACTTCTCTCAGATTCTGCTGAAATCGGACTGATGGGATGTGAATCAACGATTTATGCCTACAATGAAGGTGCAGCCGATACAGTTCTAAATTTCGCCCAGCTCACTCAGCGTGCAGGGAACTTCTTAATTGCCAGAGAACCAATGCCTGATTTCAAATGGAGTGATCTGAAAGGTCATACCGTACTTGGTGGACGAAAAGGTGGCATGCCAGAAATGGTGTTCGAATATATCCTAAAAAACAATGATATAGATCCTGCCACAGATCTGACTATTGACCAGAGCATTGATTTTGGTTCTACTGGTGCTGCCTTTACCAGTGGATTGGGTGACTTTACAGTTGAATTCGAGCCTTCTGCCACTGCACTGGAAAAAGAAGGTGCCGGATATGTGGTGGCCTCTCTTGGTATGGATTCTGGTTATGTACCGTATACTTCCTACTGCTGCAAATCCAGCTACCTGGCTGCACATTCTGATGTCATCCAGAAATTCACTAATGCATTACAAAGGGGTGTGGATTATGTCTTAACCCACACCCCGGAAGAAACTGCTTCGGTGATTGCTCCTCAGTTTGCTGAAAGTGATCTCGATACTATCACGAAGATTGTAAATCGCTATCTCTCTCAGGATACCTGGAAACCATCTTTAATTTTTGATCAGGATCACTTCACCACTCTTCAGGATATTCTGGAATCTGCCGGTGAACTGACGAACCGTGTTCCTTATGAAGAACTGATCATCACAGATTATGCAGATCAGGCTTCCTGATCCTTAAACCGGATCCGCTTTGATACACTGAGCGCCAATGCCATTTCCGCCATCAAAAATACAATGGACGTTCCACCATAACTGATAAATGGTAAGGTAATACCAGTGGTAGGAATGACATTGGTAACAACTGCTATATTCAGTACTACCTGTAATGCAATATGAATAAATATACCGGATGCTATCAGGGAGCCCAGTAAATCCGGTGCATTCTGTGCAATAAAAAACAATCTGTACAGCATAAATGCAAACAGAATTGTCAGCATGATTGCTCCAAACAGTCCCAGTTCTTCGCAGATAATTGTGAAAATCATATCATTCTGGGCTTCCGGTACATAATCCAGCTTCTGCAGACTGTTTCCCAGACCTTTACCGAAAAATCCCCCTGATCCAATCGCATACAGTCCCTGCATTACCTGATAGCCGCCCACGCTGGAATTTGCCTCAGGATTTAGCCATACCTGAACTCGTCTCAATCGGAAACTGCCGCTTGTTACACTTCCCTTTACGAACCATACCACTGCTACTGCTATCACTGCAATCAGAATCACACCTGCTACAAATGGTCTGCTGTCTGGGAACACAATAAACAGTAATACAACAGTAATACCGGCAATAATAATCGCAGTACTTAAATTATCCGTAAATGCAAAAGTCAAAAAAGAGGTGATTCCACCTGCAATCAATACTGTAAAAAATGCCGGCCATGTCCGCATATTCTTTCCCATCTTTACAATCAGAGTTGGCAGAAATAAAATAATAGCCACCTTCGCCATCTCTGCCGGCTGAAATGATACCGGTCCGAAATAAATCCATCTCTTGGCACCATTTAGCTCCGTTCCAATAAACTTTGTCAGAAACAATAAGATATTGGCAATCAGATATAGCCATCCCGCAAAATTCTTGGTCAGTACGTGATAATCAATCTGCGATCCTACAATCACTGCCACCAGACAAACTGCACTGATTGCTGCCTGCTTGGTAAAGTAATACATATCGTCTCCGAACTTAATCTGAGCGGAATATGCACTGGAACTGTACAGCATAATCAGTCCAAAACAGGTCAGCAAAATAACGCTGACCAGAAGATTATAATCATAATATTGAAAAACCTGACGAACATTTTTCTTTATTCCGCGCTTTTTTTTCGCCATTGAACGCCCCTTCATCTCTCTTTTTCACTCTTCTATCTTTTATTCATCACTTTTATAAGGATAACATCAGACCCGTGTTTATGCAAGTTTTTTTCAAAAACCCTCCCCATATTTCCTGTTAAAAAAGGGGATTCGCAATCCCTTTTTTACACTGCATATATTTAATCTGACACTTTTAGATACCGTGCAGAACAATATCCTTTTAGATCCTCATATACTACATATAGCCATTTGATCTGCTCTGGCGTTTCATTGTAATAACCATCACAATGTATTTTTTCCCCGGCAGGAACTACTATGATTCCAGATTTTTCCTTTCCGGCTCCGGTTCGCATCCACAGATCTGTGATGGTTTCGTATGTTCCCTCTGTTTTTTCATCATAGAACCGTGCATCCTCTGCCAATAACTCATTATTTTCACTTATTTCCGGTGTTTTGGAATCTGATTCTTTTTTACTGTAATGTGGAAGTGCAAATCCCCTGATGTATCCCCACCCAAATGGAACGATTCTTCTGCCAACAATGCCGCCTTGAGTATTTCCTTCTATCACTGTCATGGTTCGGTTCTTCTTATCAACAATTTCTATCATCCCAATATGATCACTATATGTATTATTGGGCTGTATACTTTTACGCCAACTGTATACAATAATATCCCCTGGCTGTGGAACGATTCGGCCATCTTCTTTCCAGATTCCTTTTTTGCGGAATTTGCTGACATGTTCCTCTACACCGCATTCAATTCCACCGATCAGTTCTACGGCATTTAACTTTATAAAAACCGCTGATACCGCTCCATCGCAATAATCATCTGTATAAGTCAGACGATACCCTCTGGGCTGTGGAAGATAACTGTTGTAAATATCTACGATAGGCTTATGTGTTCCTTTTTTGCGGCTCATACCAAGCCAGCTTCTAAACACATCTATTGCTTGCTGCGCTGTAATAGACATATCAAGATTCTCCTTCTGAATTTTTCTTTCACTCCTTGCGCAGGAAATTGCGAAGCATTTCATAAAATCCCGTAGAAGCCAAACCGCTGATCATCCCACCCAGAATGATTTCCGCTGAGATCGCGTTGGGATAATTCATAATAATTGAAATTCCTGTTCCCAAAGTCAGGGCTGCCAATGGAATATAGCGGTTTGGAAAACGACGAAAAGCGGTTTTAAGCACGTACCCAACCAACAGACAAATTCCTAAAATCAGAGGATTAATATATTCCATGATATAGTTCAGATCCATGTTCTTTCCTCATCTTTCTACTAAAAATTCGCATTATTATTTTATACTTTGATGGTAAAACCGGTTCCCCTGTAAGTAGGAACCGGTCTTTTGATTCTCCTATCTATCCCATTATCACATGTGCTGATTACTGCTGTTTACAGTTGCTGTTATTCGGAAGGCAGGTCACAGGTTTGTCAAATGCCGGATTGTATCCATAGAAGTTTCTGGAATCCAAGTCATCCTGAATCATACGCAAAGCTTCACCGAATCTCTGATAATGAACCACTTCTCTTGCACGCAGGAAACGTATCGGATCTGCTATTTCCGGCATATTTCCAACTACACGCAGGATATTATCGTATGTGCTTCGAGCCTTCTGTTCTGCCGCCATATCTTCATGAAGATCGGTAATCGGATCTCCCTTAGACTGAAATTCGCAGGCATTAAATGGAACACCTCCCGCAGCCTGTGACCATACAGCTACTGTATGGTCAATATAATATGGTCCAAATCCGGATTTTTCGATTTCTTCCATAGAAAGATTACGGGTAAGCTGGTAAACAATGGCTGAAACCATTTCCAGATGCGCAAGTTCTTCAGTTCCAATATCTGTCAGCAAACCACATACTCTTCGGTCTGACATCGTAAACCTTTGTGAAAGATATCGCATGGATGCTCCTATTTCACCATCTGGGCCTCCATACTGACTCATGATAAAGGTTGCGATCTTTGCATTTGGAGTCGTAATCTTTATCGGGTATTGCAGTCTCTTTTCATAGTTCCACATGAACAACATCCCCCTTTCCCTGTGATTTCCCATGGCCATGGCTGAAGAATCCAGTTCCATGAACTGTCTTGTGAGACTTCCATGCTGTCAATGGTCAGTGGTTCAAATCTTCTGGAATATACTGCCACGGCGGCATTCCTCTGTCGGGTAAACTGATCTGCATACTGTAGTGCCTTGCAATCATAAGGATGGGTATCCAGGTACAATAAGAGGTCATCCAGTGCAAAACTGACTTCGTTAATACAATTCATCAGTTGTGTCTGTGTCATAGATTCAAAGGAAGCATTCTGATTCATGAGCAGCCTCCTCTCCGTCCACAGAATGGTTTATCTAGTTCCGGGAAAATGGTGCCTCTGGATAAACCTTCGCGGAAATCATAGATCGTATGAAAAGACTGCCACGGAACATATGCCATGGCGATCGGAAACGAAGCCAATGGATCAGAATGGCACATCTGAACAGGTTGATTGTTACGACATGTTGATCTCATAGAAACTCCTGATGTTTTTTCACTATTATGGTATGAATAAAATCAGGATTCGTGCATAGTGCACCCACAGCTATATATTTTGTTGTTCCAACTTTTTCATATGTAAACGATATATCACAAAAATTGTACCTCCGGTAAAAATCCAGGATGCAACGTAGACATTCATCAACATCTCATATGTTGGGAACATCCTGAATACTGTAACCATCCAGATCATACGAAAAACAACTGTTCCAAGAATCGTAACAATAGACGGTTCCAGAGATTTTCCCATTCCACGCATTGCTGCACTGACAATATTGGATATCACAGTAGCAATTGCTACCCCGGCAACTCCAAGCTGAAAAACGATCACAAGTATCAGATTCAGGATCACATTGATTATTCCTGAAACGATCAGGTAATACATAGGACGTCTTGTATCACCAAAACTTCGTAGTACTGCTGCGCCAAAATTATATACTAACATACACGGCAGACTCAGAAAATAGATTCTGATATACAGTAAAGCCACCTGTAACACACTATCCGGGGTTCCAGACAATTCCAGCACACTCCTTGATACCAGCATCCCAATCACCATCAGCAATATTCCCAAAATCAGTCCAAATGTCAGAATCGTATGAATCATAGGATTGATATGTTCTCTCTTCTTCTGTCCAATCAGATTCACGAAAATACCCACCAGCGCCACACAGCTTCCTACTGCTGCCAGTGCCGTATCTCCTGCAAATCTTCCTACAACTGCCACATCTGCTGAATTGAACAACTGTTGTAAAATGCTGCTGCATGCCAGAGGCAGAGAAAACAGAATCAGTTTTCCTGCCAATTCTCCACTTAGCATATCCATTTCTTTCGTTTTTTCAGTTTTCATTTTATCTCCTGCCTGTAATTTTTCTGAACAATTATCTGGTACACCGCCCAGTAAATAACTGTACTGGCATTATTATAAAACCTCTTGCGATATATTTCAAAATAAAACAAAAAATACCACAAACCGGCTTTTCACCTGATTTGTGGTATCTTCTTCTGCGCTAACTTAGATAAACCTATAATATTCTCAAGGATTCAGATTATTTATTGTAGTTTACGATCTTGCCGAAGTCTGGCTTCAGAGCAGCGCCACCGATCAGACCACCATCGATGTCTGGTTTGGAAAGGAGCTCTGCCGCGTTGCCTGCATTCATGGATCCGCCGTACTGGATACGTACTGCTTCTGCAGTAGCTTCATCGTACATTTCAGCGATTGTGTGACGAATCATTGCGCAAACTTCCTGAGCCTGATCTGCTGTTGCAGTCTTACCTGTTCCGATTGCCCAGATTGGTTCGTAAGCGATGACCATTGTCTTAACCTGATCTGCTGTTACACCTTCCAGATCAGCTTTGATCTGAAGGTTGATCCAGTCTTTGTATGCGTTTCTTTCACGAAGCTCCAGAGATTCTCCACAACAAAGGATTGGTGTAAGACCGGAAGCAAATGCCTTCAGAACTTTTTTATTTAAAAGAGCATCGTCTTCTTTGAAGTAATCACGACGTTCTGAATGACCGATGATTACATATTTTACCCCTGCATCCAGAAGCATTGGAGCAGAGATCTCACCTGTGTAAGCTCCCTTGTCTTCGATATAGAAGTTTTCAGCACCAACTGCTACGTCAGATCCCTTTACAGCTTCTACAACTGGTACAATGTCGATTGCCGGTACGCAGTATACAACATCTACATCTGGGTTTACTACCAGGTTTTTCAGTGTGTTTACTAATTCTACTGCCTGACTTGGTGTCATGTTCATTTTCCAGTTTCCAGCGATAATTTTCTTTCTTGCCATCGTCTTTTCCTCGATTCTAATTTAATTTTTGCTACTTCTTATTTATCATCTGCTGCCATAACGCCTGGGAGTGCTTTTCCTTCCAGGAATTCCAGAGAAGCTCCACCACCTGTGGAGATATGGCTCATCTTATCACCAAATCCAAGCTGGTTTACAGCTGCTGCAGAGTCACCACCACCGATAATGGTTGTAGCATCTGTATCAGCCAGTGCTTTCGCAACTGCGATCGTACCTTTTGCAAGAATAGGATTCTCGAATACACCCATAGGTCCGTTCCATACAACAGTCTTAGCTGTCTTCACAGCATCTGCATACAGAGCCTGTGTCTTAGGTCCGATATCCATACCCATCTTGTCAGCCGGAATCTTGTCAGAATCTACTACTTCTGTAGCAATCTCAGCATCAATTGGGTTCGGGAATTCACTTGTGCATACAGTATCGATTGGCAGAAGAAGTTTTTTACCAAGCTTTTCTGCTTTTTCCATCATTTCCTTGCAGTAATCAAGTTTGGTCTCATCGCAAAGAGATGTTCCGATTTCATATCCTTTTGCTTTCAGGAATGTGTAAGCCATACCACCACCAATGATCAGTGTATCGCATTTTTCCAGAAGGTTGGAGATAACGTTCAGCTTATCAGCAACTTTTGCACCACCAAGGATTGCTACAAAAGGTCTTACCGGATTTTCAACTGCATTACCAAGAAATGCAATTTCTTTTTCCATCAGATATCCAACTGCATTCTCGCCGCCTTTTTCTTTGATGAACTTTGTAACACCAGCTACAGAAGCATGTGCTCTATGGGAAGATCCAAATGCATCACATACATAGATGTCTGCCAGATCAGCCAGTTCTTTGCTGAATTCTTCACCATTCTTGGTCTCTTCTGCTCCACGGAAACGTGTATTCTGAAGAAGAACAACATCTCCTTCTTTCATCTCTTCTACTGCTTTGGTAGCTGCTTCGCCTGTTACATTGTAATCAGATACGAATACTACTTCTTTACCAAGCTTTTCAGAAAGTCTCTTTGCTACAGGTGCAAGAGACTCGCCTTCGTTTGGACCATTCTTTACTTTACCAAGATGTGAGCAGAGGATTACTTTTGCTCCATCGTTGATCAGCTTGTTAATAGTTGGCAATGCTGCCACGATACGTGTTTCGTCAGTGATCTCACCGTTTTTTAAAGGTACGTTGAAATCGCATCTTACCAGCACGCGTTTTCCCTTTGCATTGATATCATCTACTGTTTTTTTACTTAATCCCATTGTTATAACCTCCATGTCACAGGATACTGTCCCTGAAAATTCAAGATAAAAAGATGAGGCCCGGTCCAATATAAGACCGGACCTCTGATAGGTCTTGATAATACTTATGCTAATTCGCTGAAGTATTTGATTGTACGAACCATCTGGCTTACGTAGCTGTTTTCATTGTCATACCAAGAAACAACCTGTACCTGAGATGTTCCATCTTCAAGGTTAACTACCATTGTCTGTGTAGCATCGAACAGAGAACCGAATCTCATACCAACGATATCGCTGGATACGATCTCATCTGTGTTGTAACCGAAAGATTCTGTAGCTGCTGCTTTCATAGCTGCATTGATTTCGTCTACAGTAGCTTTTCCTTTTACTACTGCGTTCAGGATTGTTGTAGATCCTGTAGGGGTCGGTACACGCTGAGCAGCACCGATCAGTTTACCGTTCAGTTCTGGAATAACCAGACCGATTGCTTTTGCAGCACCTGTGCTGTTAGGAACGATGTTGATTGCACCTGCACGAGATCTTCTCAGGTCACCCTTTCTCTGTGGTCCGTCAAGGATCATCTGGTCACCTGTGTAAGCGTGGATTGTGCACATAATACCGGACTGAATTGGCATATAGTCGTTAAGAGCTTTCGCCATAGGAGCCAGGCAGTTTGTTGTACAAGAAGCTGCAGAAATTACTGTATCTTCTGGTTTCAGTGTTTCATGGTTTACATTGTAAACGATAGTAGGAAGATCGTTTCCTGCTGGAGCAGAGATAACAACTTTACGAGCACCAGCTTTGATGTGTGCTTCTGCTTTTGCTTTGGATGTATAGAATCCTGTACATTCCAGAACTACGTCTACACCAATCTCTCCCCATGGAAGGTTAGCAGCATCTGCTTCTTTGTAGATCTTGATTTCTTTTCCATCAACTGTGATAGAATCTTCGCCTGCTGTTACTGTATCAGCCAGAGCATATTTACCCTGTGATGAATCATATTTTAACAGGTGTGCAAGCATTTTAGGGCTTGTTAAATCGTTGATTGCTACTACTTCATAACCTTCTGCACCAAACATCTGTCTGAATGCAAGACGACCGATACGGCCAAATCCATTGATCGCTACTTTTACTGCCATAATCGTAATTCCTCCTGAGAATTTTAAAAATTTTATCTGACATTGCAGATTATTGATGTTCTTTTTCATGAACATCAACCCACTTGTTATTCTACTCAATTTGTTCAAAAAATTCAAGGTATTTTTCATGTTTTTGGTTTGATTTGGAAATATGTATATTTGACATCCTATATTTTTTCTTCTATTATAAGAAATGACAAATTATAAACGGACAATGAGCCGGTTCAACACGACTGTGTCTTTTTGTTCTTTCTCAAAAACATCATTTTAAAGGAGTGAGCCTGCCATGAAAAGCGATTTTCATATGCATTCGTCTTTTTCCGGGGATTCTGATACACCAATGCTGGATATGATTGAATATGCCATTGCCCTCGGTCTGGAGACCATCTGCTTTACCGAGCACTATGATGAAGATTATCCAGAAGGGGAAGATGACTTTTCGCTGGATACTTCTGCCTATTACACAACACTTTGTATTTTAAAAGAACAATATGCTTCAAAAATTAATATTCGTTTCGGTGTGGAACTCGGCATGCAGCCACATCTCGTGGCATTGTATACAAAATATGTGCAATCCTGGCCATTTGATTTCGTAATCGCATCCCAGCATGTACTGGATCATGCAGATCCTTATTATCCGTCTTTCTGGAACGGCAAAAAGCCTTCCGATGTGATCTGCAGCTACTTTGAAGAAACACTGAAGAATCTGCAGCTTATGAAAGAATATGATACGCTGGCACATCTGGATTATATCGTCCGTTATGCCGGGTCTGGACATACTTCCTATCATTACGATGAATACGCGGATGTAATAGATCCCATCTTACGTTATCTGATTGAGCATGGCAAATGCCTGGAAGTCAACACTGCCGGATTCAAATATGAACTGGATCATCCTAATCCATGCGAGGAAGTCCTGAAAAGATACCGAGATCTGGGCGGTGAACTGATCACCATTGGATCTGACGGACACAAACCAAAACATCTTGCATATGATTTTAACCGGCTTCAGTCCCTGCTCACTGATATCGGTTTCCAATACTATTGTATCTTCCAGAACCGGAAACCTGAGTTTCTCAGATTATCTATGTAGATCTGTACAAAAAGAGGAAAAGAGCTTTTGCGTATCTGCATTCTCTTTCCCTCTTTGATTCTATCTTGAACTTTTTATGGTTCCGCCCCCCAGTACATTTTCACCGTCGTAAAAGACGACTGCCTGTCCCGGTGTCATGGCACGCTGTGGATCGTCAAAGACACATTCTAGCTCATCTTCTCCGATTCTGCGTATCACAGCCGATGCTCCCTTGTGATTATAACGAATCTTGGCAATCACTCGCTTTTCACCTTCAATATCTGCTACAGACATAAAATTAATATGATCCGCATACAGGACAGTATGCATCAGATCCTGATTCTCTCCAATCACGACTTCATTGGTATCTGTTCTCAGGTCTGTAACAAATACCCGGTGTCCCATAGGCAGTTCCAGCCCACGTCTCTGACCAATGGTATAATGAGTAATTCCCTTATGGCGTCCGATAACTTTTCCGTCTCTGGTCACGAAATTACCTTCTGGTACCTTTTTACCGGTATATTCTTCCAGAAAAGAAGCATAATCCCCATCCTTTACAAAACAGATATCCTGGCTGTCCGGCTTGTGTGCCACACGTAGTCCAATGTCTGATGCTATCTTCCTGATCTCGTCCTTGGAATATTCTCCTACTGGCATCAGTGTACGCTTTAGCTGCTCCTGTGTCAGATTATACAGTGCATAGGTCTGATCCTTAGATGCTGTCACAGAATTACATATGGTATATCGCCCGTTATCCAACTGACGGATTCTGGCGTAATGACCGGTTGCAATATAATCTGCTCCGATATCCAGGCTTCGCTTCAACAGAGACTCCCATTTTACATAACGGTTACAGGCAATGCATGGATTCGGTGTTCTTCCACACAGATATTCTCCGGCGAAATAATCCATCACTTTGTCTCTAAACTCAGCTTTGAAATTCATAACATAATATGGGATACCAAGATCATGTGCCACTCTTCTGGCATCTTCTACAGCACTGAGTCCACAGCAGCCACCGTTCTCCTGCTGCACCGTTTCTTCCTCATCCTGCCAGATCTGCATGGTAACACCCACCACATCATATCCCCGCTGCTTCAAAAGATAGGCAGCAACTGAGGAATCCACTCCTCCTGACATTCCAACTACTACTTTTCTCATAACCGATTCCTAGTATTCGTCCTCTTCTTCGCCTTCACTGATATCATTCTTTGGTTTGGAGAGTCCTTCGATCTTAATGTGATGTTTCTCAGCATAGTCCCAGAGTGCTGCATGAATTGCTTCCTCTGCCAGCAGTGAACAATGTACCTTTACTGGCGGCAGTCCATCCAGAGCTTCCATAACTGCTTTGTTGGTTACTTCCAGCGCCTGCTGAATCGTTTTTCCCTTTACCAGTTCTGTTGCCATACTGCTGGTTGCTACTGCTGCGCCACAGCCAAAGGTCTTGAATTTGCAGTCCTGAATGATTCCGTTATCATCGATATCCAGATACATTCTCATGATATCCCCACATTTTGCATTACCAACAGTACCTACACCGCTGGCATTTTCGATTTCTCCTACATTTCTTGGATGCTGAAAATGATCCATAACTTTTTCACTGTACATTCTATATTCCTCCAGTATATTTCATTTCTGAACAATTACTATTTCTGTTCTGAATCCGGTGTCCCGGTACATGCTTCTCAGCCTTTTGATTTTTTTACAAAATCTTCATACAGCGGTGACATGCTTCTGAGACGTTCAATAATCTTCGTCAGTTTTTCAATTACAAAATCAATGTCTTCTTTGGTGATTTCTTCACTTAAGGTCAGTCTCAGGGAACCATGTGCAATCTCATGCGGCAGCCCAATGGCCAGCAGTACATGAGACGGATCCAGAGAACCTGATGTGCAGGCAGATCCGCTGGAACCGCATATACCATCCATGTCCAGCATAATCAGCATAGATTCTCCTTCGATAAACTGGAAACTGAAGTTGGCATTGTTTGGCAGACGGTTGGTTCGATGACCATTCAGTCTGGTATATGGTATTTCTTTTAAAATACGGTCGATCATGTAATCACGCAATTCGATTTCTTTTGCTGTTCTCTCCTGCATGGTTGCGATAGCTCTCTTGGTAGCAACGCCAAGACCTACGATACCAGGGATATTCTCTGTACCGGCACGACGTTTTCTCTCCTGTGCCCCACCATGTACGAAGGAACGGATCTTCACCCCTTTACGGATGTACAGGAAACCAATTCCCTTTGGTCCGTTCAGCTTGTGTCCGCTGGCACTTAACATATCAATATGGCATTCGTCTACATTGATCGGTACCTGACCAAATGCCTGAACTGCATCCGTATGGAATAAAATGCCATGTTCTTTTGCAATTGATCCAATCTCTTTGATTGGCTGAATAGTTCCTATCTCATTGTTTGCAAACATGACAGAGATCAGAATTGTGGTCGGACGGATTGCCTTCTTCAATTCATCCAGCTTGATTACACCGTTTTCATCTACGTCTACATATGTTACTTCGAATCCCTGCTTCTCCAGCCATTCACAGGTATGAAGAATAGCATGATGCTCGATCTTGGATGTGATGATATGGTTTCCTTTGCTTTTATATGCTTCTGCAGTTGCTTTCAGTGCCCAGTTGTCTGATTCTGATCCGCCTGCAGTAAAATAGATCTCTTCTCCTTTTGCTCCAAGAGCTTCTGCGATGATATCTCTTGCTTCGTTCATTGCATTCTTGGAATGATTGCCCAGATCATAGATCGTAGACGCATTTCCATAATACTCTGTAAAATATGGTAACATTGCATCAACGACTTCCGGTGCAGTCTTAGTTGTTGCCGCATTATCCAGATAAATTATCTTCTTCATGATTCTTACCTCAATTCTCACATTTTATGGTAGCATTGCCATTTAGCTTCTGCGCTTTTCTGCTTTCCTTTACCAGTTGATCCAGTTTGATTTCATCGACTGCCTGGGTGATGCTCTCATTCACTCTCTGCCATACATACTTGGTTACACAGAGATCTGCTCCTTCGCAGCCCTTGTTCTCCTGCAGTCCTGGACACTCTACTGCATTCAGATTTCCTTCCAGTGCACGGAGAATATCTCCTACTGAAATATCTGCTGCATCCTTGGCAAGCCGATATCCGCCCTGTGCGCCTCGCACACTCACGATCAGACCTGCTTTTCTGAGCTTCCCCATGAGCTGCTCCAGGTAACTTTCGGAAATTCCCTGACGCATGGCAATACAACTGATGGATACTGCCTCTGTATCACAATGCATTGCCAGATCAATCAGCGCGCGCAGCCCATATCTTCCCTTTGTGGATAGTTTCATGCTGCCACCTCTTTTGCTTTTTTAATTCCCACTAATTTACTCGGGTTTCATCACTGATGAATATAACACCTCTTTTTTGTTCTGTCAAGCATTTGACGTGAATATACTGCTAAAAATACAATCTCTGAGGGAACCCCATGCTTCTGAAAAATAAACTTGTCAAAGGGACCTTTATCCTGACATTTTCCGGTCTTCTGAGCCGCTTTATCGGTTTCTTCTATAGAGTATTCTTATCTAGGGCAATTGGTTCAGAAGGACTTGGTCTCTACCAGCTTGTCTTCCCCCTCTGTATGCTTGCTTACAGTATCACAGTCTCTGGAATTCAGACTTCCATATCCAGACTGGTTTCTGCCAGATCTGCTCTGTCTGACCAACGAAGTGCCCACCGTGTTTTGCTTGCCGGAATCCTGCTATCCCTCCTGCTGTCCATCCCCGTATCTGCCTTCCTTTTTTTCTTCTGTCAGCCACTGTCCTCCATCGGTCTGAAAGCAGACAAAGCTGCAGATCTTATACGCATTATGGCTTTTGCTATCCCCTTTGGTTCCTTTCATGCATGTGTGGACGGATATTACTTTGGATTACAGAAAACAGTGATTCCTGCCCTGCGCCAGCTTCTGGAACAGGGAATCCGCTTTGTGCTGCTCTTTCTCCTGTGTCAGAATCTCTTCTCGCTTAACCATGAGGTGTCACCTGTAACAGCTGTTTTTATTCTGGTTGCGGAAGAAACTTTCGCAGCACTTTTTTCTTTTGCAGCATTGTTTTTTCACATTATACTCCCCTCCCTGCAAAAAAAAACAGGTTTTCCTGCTCTTTCTTCCAGCATGACTCTTCTTACCTGTGAGATTCATGAAATTTGTAAAATGGCTCTCCCGCTTTCTGGAAATCGTTTTATTGTATGTATCCTGCAAAGCTGTGAAGCCAGTCTTCTGCCGGTTACTTTACAGCTCGCCGGTTATGGATCCGAAAAAGCTTTGAGCATTTATGGTATTATAAGTGGAATGGCTCTTCCGATGATTCTATTTCCCACCGCCATTACCACTTCTTTATCTACTATGCTGCTGCCTTCTGTCTCTGCAGCCATGGCAAATCAGTCAGCTTCACGCGTTCGCAACCTGATCCGGAAAAGCTGTCGCTCCTGTCTGGCTGTTGGAATTCTGTTTTCTATGTTTTTTCTGCTCTTTGGAAGAACTGCCACAGCTATTCTCTTTCAGAATACACTGGCTGGCTTCTATGTACAGTCCTTTGCATTTGTCTGTCCTTTGCTTTATCTGAATCCGGTGCTTTTTTCGATTTTAAATGGACTTGGTCAGAGTTCTTCTGTCTTTTTTTATAATCTGTCAGGATTGATCCTGCGTCTGTTGGCTGTACTTCTGGCAGTACCTCGTTTTGGTATCACAGGTTACTTTTGCGGTCTTTTTCTCAGCCAGTTTTTCTGCTGTTTTTTATGTATACAACGTATACGCCAGTCTATCTGACTCTTGTTTGGAAAACAATGAACCCGGCAGTTATCTGCCGGGTTCATTGTTCCTGTGGTTCTACTTATCCTTGGAAGGAATCCATTTTCCATTCTTATCTACATAATGGGTTCCCACATAAGTATCTTTTGCCATATATCCGCTGCTTTTAAAATAATACCAATTTGCCTTCTTTGTCTTCTTATCCCGGATACACATCCAGGTCTTCACAGCATATTCGCCCTTACTGATCTGGTATCTGGTTCCTTTCTTATCCGTCACAAAACCTGCTGATGACTTTGGCTGCTTGGTCCGTACACCATCCATTCCATAATAGTTGCCGTACTTGTCATAGTCATTCACCAGACGTCCATTTCCAAGAAAATAATGACCATTTTTCACGGTATTCTTGAACATCTGTCCATTTTTATTAAAGTAATAACAGCAGATGCCGTACTTTCCCTTAGCATCTTTCGTATACAATACCTGCCAGCCGGTCAACATATATCCGTTACGGTCAAACGCATACGTGTATTTCTTACCGTCATAACTCAGATTCTTTATTGCGGGTACAGTAATTTTCCCATGCTGTCTGCCCTTAAGATAAGTGTTTGCCGTTACATAGTATCGGTATCTCCCGTTTGACATTCTGCGAAACCCGGCACTTGCAGTCGTGCCAAGCACCAGCAGCATTGTCATCAGTAAGAAAATAGTGATCTTTGCTTTCTTTTTTCCTGTCATAAATATTCCTCTGTCTTCTCCTGTCTGCTATAACCAGTTATACAGTTCTGCATATTTTCCTGCAGATGCATTCCATGAAAAGTCTGCCTGCATTCCCCTCTGAACCATTTTGTCCCATTCATCCTTCTTATCTACATAGACAGAATGTGCATACCGAATGGTATCAAACATCTCGTGTGCATTATAGTTTGCAAAGCTGAATCCTGTTCCGGTTTCCTTGTATTCGTTATATGGTTCTACTGTGTCCTTCAGTCCACCGGTCTCTCTCACAATCGGAACGGTTCCATATCGAAGACTCATCAGCTGACTGAGACCACATGGTTCAAACAGCGACGGCATCAAGAATGCATCACAAGCTGCATAGATCTTATGTGAAATATCTTCGGAATAATAAATATTCGCAGACACCTTTTCCGGATATTTCCATGCAAAATGTCGGAACATATTCTCATATCTCTCTTCACCGGTTCCAAGCACCACAATCTGATAATCCTGCTGGCACATCTCTTCCATCATATAATCGATGAGATCCATGCCCTTCTGATCGGTCAGTCTGGATACGATTCCAATCATAAACGCATCCTTCTTCTGTGGCAGACCAAGCTGTTTCTGCAATTCTGCCTTATTCTTTGCCTTTTCCTCCCGGAAATGCTCTGCGCAGTAATTCTGGTAAATCAGGCAGTCTGTCTGCGGATTCCATTCATTGTAGTCCAGTCCGTTCACTATCCCTCTCAGGTCATGGGCTCTTGCCCGCATCAGACCATCTAAATTCTCACCATAAAACGGTGTCTTGATCTCTTCTGCATAAGAAGGACTCACCGTTGTAAGTGCATCTGCATATACAAGTCCGCCCTTCAGATAATTGGCATCTCCATACAATTCCAGCTTGTCTGGTGTAAAATAGTAATCTGCAAGACCTGTGATGTTTTTGATGGACTGCATATCCCATACCCCCTGGAACTTCAGGTTATGGATAGTCATGATACATTTCATGTTGGCATAAAACTCATTCTCATGGAATTTGTCCTTCAGAAATACCGGTACCAAACCGGTCTGCCAGTCATGGCAGTGTATAATATCCGGCTGAAATCCGATAACCGGAAGAACGGATAATGCTGCCTTTGAGAAAAATGCAAACTTCTCCACATCTTCATAGATATTGCCATATGGCTTAAAGCCTGCAAAATAATATTCGTTATCTATGAAATAGAAATGTATTCCTTCATAAATGGTCTCCAGCACGCCCACATACTGGCTTCTCCATCCCAGATCCATATAAAAATGTGTAAGATAGTTTAACTGTTTTTTATATTCTTCTTTCATGCACATATACTTTGGAAGAATAACTCTTACATCAAACTGATTCTTATCCAGGTACTTTGGAAGTGATCCCACTACATCTGCCAGACCACCGGTCTTTATAAACGGAACCCCTTCTGAAGCTACAAATAATATCTTCTTCATATGAACCTCCCACTGGTTTTCTTCTCATACAGTATACCTCTTTTTCGTAAAAAGAGCAACTGCTCCCGATGGGAAACGCTCAAGTCCACTTATCGGTTCTTGTATTCCAGACGTACTTTATCTGCTATCAATGCAATAAATTCTGAATTCGTCGGCTTGCCCTTTCCTCCATTGACCGTATAACCAAACAATTCATCAATCGTATCCATCTTTCCTCTGCTCCATGCCACCTCAATGGCATGCCGTATTGCCCGCTCCACACGGCTGGGCGTGGTCTGATGCATCTTCGCAATGGTCGGATACAGGATCTTGGTTATAGAATTCAACATCTCCATGTCATTTACTGACATCATAATCGAATCCCGCAGATACTGATATCCTTTGATGTGGGCAGGTACACCGATTTCATGAATGATATTTGTCACATCTGTCTCCAGATTCCGCTCCATATATTCTCTTTTACTCTCATATGCCTTTACTCTTTTCGCTTCTGCAAAACTTTTCTCACTGGTCTGCTTCACATGACGAATCCGGTTCAGTACCATGTCATTGTCAAATGGCTTCAGTATGTAATAATCCGCGCCCAGTTCAAAGGCATTCTCTGTGATTTTTTCCTGTCCGATTGCCGTAATAACAATAAATGCCGGACGATTCTTGATCTCTCCGTCTGCATTGATCTTTTCCATCACACTCAGTCCATCCATCTTTGGCATTACAATATCCAGAAGTACCACATCCGGTTCTTTCTGCTTAATGATATTGACAATTTCTTCCCCGTTTCCTGCTTTTCCTACCACTTCTAGGTCCTTGTCACTCTTCACAATATTCTCTAATAACTGTACGATTCTTTCATTATCATCTGCAATAGCTACATTTAATTTTTCCAAGAATCTATCCTCCAAAATCTTTCATTTTCTCGTCATGTTTTTATTATAGTCAGCCAGTGTTCCAGTTAGCAAGAAATTTTCATCGTATTTATTCGACAAAATTCGACATTAAATATCTGTCTCATCAAGAAATACAGACTTTAAGACAAATGGCTGTGCCACGACTTCTCCATGACACAGCCATCTTTTCTATTCATTCACATATCTCATATCTAACAGATCGGATACAGTTCTCCGGTCTTGGTATCCATGATATATCCGGTGATTCCCACATCCTTTGGAATCAATGGATGTTCTTTTAATGTCTTGACGGTATCCTCCACAGATTCACGAATGGTATTGAAACCGCACAGCCATTTTTCAAAATCTACTCCGGCATATTTGAGCATTTCTACGCTCTCCATGTTGATTCCCCGCTCCTTCAAATGACCGAGAATCATATCAGAATCAATATGCTGTACACCACAATCTGTATGACCAATGACCATGACATCTTCCACTCCAAGTTCCACAATAGCGACCAAGAGACTCCTTACCACACTTCCAAATGGGTGTGTAATAACTGCACCTGCATTTTTGATAATCTTGGCATCTCCGTCCTTGATTCCCAGTGCCGCCGGAAGCAGTTCGGTCAGTCTGGTATCCATACAGGATAAAATTGCCAGTTTCTTCTCAGGATACTTTCCTGCCTGATAACATTCGTATTCCTTATTCTCTACAAACTTCTTGTTGTAGTCCAAAATCTCCTGAATCATGCTTGTTCCTCCCGTACATTATGATTTTATAAAATCTCAATCAGCCGGTCAATGTCTTCTTCTCTGGTCGCCCAACTGGTCACAAATCTCATGACTGTATGTGTATCATCGTAATTCTCAAAAAAATCAAAGTCCACTTTTTTCAACAGTTCATTCTTCTTCTCGTTCTCCATCAAAACAAACTGCTGATTCGTAGGTGAATCCAGATACAGGGTATATCCCTTTTCTACCAGTGCTTTTTTCAGCTTTTCTGCCATGGCAATCGCATGTCTGGAAATATCCAGATACAGCTGATCCGTAAACAAAGTATCAAACTGTATACCTATCAGTCTTCCTTTTGCCAGCAGTGCTCCATGCTGCTTAATTGTGGTGAAAAACTTTGGGATCAGCCCTTTCTTCGGTATCACGACCGCTTCTCCGCAGAATGCTCCTACTTTGGTTCCCCCTATATAAAATACATCACAGCTTCTGGCAAGTACCGGAAGTGTCACATCTGTGTCTTCTGCTGCCAGACCATATCCCAGTCTTGCTCCGTCCACAAACAGCGGAATCTGGTATTCCTGGCAGACCTTGTGGATCTCTTCCAGTTCTCTGGCTGTATACAGCGTTCCATACTCTGTCGGATGGGTCAGATACACCATTCCTGGCTGAACCATATGCTCATGATTCTCATCTGCATAAAACCATTTTAAATAACTGCCGACTGATTCTGCATTAATTTTCCCATCTTTCTGAGGTAATGTCAATACTTTATGTCCGGTATACTCAATTGCACCTGCCTCATGTACATTCACATGCCCCGTCTCTGCTGCAATTACTCCGTCATAAGAATGAAGGAGTGCTGCTATCACCGTTGCATTCGTCTGTGTTCCTCCTACCAAGAAATGTACTTCTCCGTCAGGACATTCACAGGCTTCCAGAATTTTCTTCTTAGCGCTGGCGCAGTAAGGATCATTTCCGTATCCAGCAGTCTGTTCCAGATTCGTCTCAACCAGACGTTTCAATATCTTCGGATGTACTCCTTCCATATAATCACAGTTAAATTTCATCTTTTTCATTATATTTCTCCTCATATGTTTTCTTTCCAAGACGGATTTCTTCCAGATACTCTGCGAATTTTGGATCCAGATCCTGAAACAGCTTCCGACTGGATCCATCTGTCTTCTCCAGATACAGTTCCCGGATTTCTCTTCGTATAAGTTCCAGTTCTTCCCACAGTTCTTTTGCCGACATTCTGGAAGCCCCGGCCCCCCAGATGATCTTTTGCTCCAGACCATCAGATGTTGCCACATTCACATGGTACTTTTTCCCCATCTCATGCACTGTTTTTTCAATATACTGGTCTGCCGTCTCTGCCTCTTTTGTATAAACCACATAGATATTATGATACTTTTCTACTGATCCAATGCCGCCTTCCACCTTATAGGCATCGTACACCAGAATCAGCGTATTCTTCTTATATCCCTGATAATTGCAAAGCAGATCCATCAGTTTGCTTCTGGCACTGTCAATATTGATCTCTGCCAATTCTTTTAACTGTGGAATTGCGAAAATAATATTATATCCATCCACTAACAGATATTCTTTTTCCTCTGTTTTTTTCTGTGTGATACTACCCGGAGCAGTGATCGTTCTGACACCACTCTCTGGTGTTCTTCGCCTTTTCCATCCGGAACGCTCCCCACTGCCATTGCCATAAGTTCGATTAAAAATCTCTTCCAGTTCACTGTCATCTCCCCATCCTCTGGATGCGGCATAAACTGCCGATATTCTTCTTACCGTCTCTTCTTCCGCTTCTTCTGCTGTCTTTTGCGTCAAAATTCCGTCCAGATGCATATAATCATATACTTCATTCCACGGTACCACGAATCCTGCTCCATGGACGCAGAAAACGGATCCTGTAGGATTCTCCAAATCAGCTTCTGCATCGTATGCCATCTGGCTGATGACTTCCTCCTGATTATGACAGACCTCATATCCTTTCAACGTACAGAACAAATGCCCTTTTCCTCTGGAATAGGATATGACTTCCTTCTGATAATCCCTCATGAGAGATACCGGTGCGCTTCCTGTCAGGATTGCTGTCCCACCTTCTATCTGAGGTGACTGAAATTCCCCATTCATTCTGGTCAGATCCGACATGGCACGTCCCACATTTTCTGCCGGTATCTCCAGCCTAAACTGATAGACTGGCTCAAGAAGCACACTTTTTGCCATCTTCAGTCCCTGTCTTACAGCCCGATAGGTTGCCTGTCTGAAATCTCCGCCTTCAGTATGCTTCTGATGTGCTTTTCCTGCAACCAGCGTGATCTGCATATCTGTTATCTCTGATCCCGTCAGAACACCAAGATGCTTCTTTTCTTCCAAATGAGTCAATATCAGTCTCTGCCAGTTTCGATCCAGAATGTCTTCACTGCACTGTACAGAAAAGTGCAAACCGCTTCCCCTCTCCAGTGGCTGCATCAACAGATGCACTTCCGCATAGTGGCGAAGTGGTTCAAAATGTCCAACACCTTCCACCGGTTCTGCTATGGTTTCTTTATAGGTAATGCTGCCTGCTCCAAACTCAATATCCAGATCATACCTGTCATGTATCAACTTCTTCAGCACTTCGATCTGCACTTCTCCCATTACTTTGGCGGAGATCTCCTGTGTATGTTCATCCCACGCAATATGAAGCTGTGGTTCTTCTTCTTCTAACTGACACAGTTTCAGGAAAATTCCATGGGCATCACTGCCCTCCGGCAGACAGATCTGATAGGATAATACCGGTTCCAGCATCGGTTCCTCACCTTCCGGCTCTGCACCGTATCCCATTCCTGCCTGACTCTCCTGCAGACCGGTAACTGCACAGATCTCTCCTGCTTCAACTTCTTCTGCCAATCCATAAGACATTCCGGAATACAAACGAATCTGATCTGCTTTTTCTTTTTTTCCCTCTTCCTGACTGCTTTCCAGAATCCCTTTTACTCTTAATTTTCCTCCGGTTATTTTCATATGTGTCAGACGGATTCCCTGTGGATCTCTGGAAATCTTATATACCCTGGCACCAAATTCTTCTCCGTATTTCGGTAACTGCACCAGACTGTGCAGGCCATTCATGAATTCCTCTATTCCTTCAAGGCGCAGAGCAGATCCAAAATAGCACGGGAATACTTCCCGATCCCATATTGCTTTTTTTACAGTTTCCTGATGTACTTTCTGCTGCTCCAGATATTGCTGCATTAGTTCTTCATTACACATTGCCAGTTCATCACATATCTCTTCTTTTCGATCATCTGTGTCCGTAAAATCAATACAGCGGTCATCCAGATACTTATGTAAATTCTCCAGAACTTTTTCTTTTTTCATCCCCGGCATGTCCATTTTATTTACAAACAAAAAAACCGGTATCTGATATTGGCGAAGAAGATTCCAAAGGGTAATATCATGTCCCTGTACTCCGTCCGGTGCACTGATTACCAGTATGGCATAATCCAATACCTGAAGTGTCCGTTCCATCTCTGCCGAAAAATCCACATGTCCAGGTGTATCAAGTAATGTATATCTGCGGTTTTTCCATGTGAATCTCGCCTGCTTAGAGAATATTGTGATGCCTCTTGCCCGCTCCATCTCAAAGGTGTCCAGAAATGTATCTTTATGATCTACCCGTCCAGGCGTTCTGAGTGTTCCACTATGATAAAGCAGTCCTTCTGCCATGGTCGTTTTTCCTGCATCTACATGTGCCAGTATTCCTAAAATTAAATTTTCTGATTTCTCTGTCATTCTTTTTTCCATCCTTTTCATCAATTGTACACGATTGTACAACTTCCGTCAAACTTGTGATGCTTTCCTGACATTGTTACAACAAATCGAAAATGGCGGCCAGATATCTTTTCCAGCCGCCATTTTTTCTACTCTGTTCTTGAATCGCTTCCTGTTCTTCCGATAAAAGATAGTAAATACAAGCCACAGATTCCTACTACTACATAAATGATTCTGGTGATCCAGGACATATCACCGAAAATCCAGGATACCAGATTAAATTTGAACAATCCAATCAGTCCCCAGTTCAGTGTTCCAATCACACTGATAATCAATGCTGTATAGTCCAAACCACGATTATCCATTTTGCCACCTCCTTTTTATAAGTATTCCAGAAAGTGTGCAAAATATACATTTCTATTGCGCAAGGTAATAAAATTCTTCCAGTCTGTTCTTTGAGTCAAACAGATTATTGTATTGTATCATCTGATATTCCTGAATCAGGTCACTGTACTGAGATTTGTCATCCAGTTCATGCAGCTCTCCGTCTGCCCCCTGATAAGCGTTGGCTGTAATCATCGGCACCTGCTCATAAAGATCCATCAGATACTTCTGATATCCGGTCATCTTTCCTCCGATTACTTTCATCAGATAGGCTGACAGATAATTGGCACTCATATTCACCTGTTCTTCCTGTATATCATAATTTGCCCAGATAATATATGGAACCGTATATTTGTTCTTCGTATCTTCCAGAGTGAACTTATCTGATTTCTTTCCAATCAGGCTTTCATAAAAAGATGTGGACAGCGACGGCTGATGATCCCCAAACATGACGATAACCGTTGGTTCATCTACCTTCTGGAAATATTCCACCAGATTCTTAAACGCATCGTCTGTCTTTTTGATCAGATTGATATACTGTTCTGCTGCTTCATCTTTCTGTGCATCACCGGTAATCTTAATCGGTGTATCAATCAGTCCCTGAGATGCCGAGTATCCACCGTGATTCTGAATCGTTACATTGAAAATGTAAAATGGATCTTCTGATGTTTTTCTGCTTTCCTCATATCTGGAAATCAATACATCAAAGTCCGTCTGATCTGATACGAAGTTACGAATATACTCCACATCCACATTATCGACATCTGATACTCCAATAAAATTCTGGAATCCCAGAAATGGATAGACCACATCTCTGTTCCATGCATTCTTAGTAAGTAAGTGTACTGCTTCATTTCCAGTATACCCGCCTGCTATCAGATTATGTGTCAGTGACGGGAAATTATCTTTGATATAAGTATCATACGGAATGGACCGAAATGGTAAAAATGCCATAGAACATCCTGTCAGGAATTCAAACTCCGTATTGGCTGTATTACCTGCAAATACTGAAACATACAGATCACCTTTTACAGTATTTTCAGTCAGTCCATGTACAAACGGCATGTAGTCTTCCGATGTCTCCAGATTACCATCTACATTCAAATCAGAATACGCTTCATTCATAATCGCAATAATATTCGGTTTTACTGTATCTGATGTCTCTGATGCAGAATCTGACTTATAATCCTGTACCAGTTCTTCTACTTTTCCTGCAGAATAGTTTTTAGGCTCCTCTACCACATAATAAGTATAACTCAGAAAAAAGGACAACAGGGAACCATTGCTTGCATAGTTTCTGGAAGGTTCCCAGACACTTACGGTAATACCATGCTTTTTCATCAAATCCCCATGCAAAAGCTGGGTATAGAATACGCTGTATGGAATACAGAAACCGATCAGTGCGCAGACCCTCTGTTTCCATTTCAATCCTTTATAGCTTCGGAGACTTAATGTAACACAGATAAATGCTACTGTATATATCAATGCCCACAAAGCTGACATATTCAGTTCATAAGAATAATGGGATGCCACATCCATTGCCGTTCCATAGGATGCCAGATCTGCAGCCATTACCGGAATTCCTCTGAATTCCCACACAAAATAATTAGCAAGTCCTGCTATGGAAGACAGGCCGGTCAACAGTACGGCTGTATATTTTGTACGATTGCAGATCAGATAAATCATCCACCAAATTAGTCCATACAACAGGTAATTCGTTAATCCCTTCAGTCTGAATGATAAACGTACAAAACTTCCAATTCCATACCCTGAATATCTCTGCACGATAAAAAATGCCATAGGCACAGATAATACAAAGAGAATACGGGACAATACTTTGTTCATGTCCAGTGTCTTTCCCTCTTTTCCAGGTAATTTAAATTTCCAGTCCTGTAAAGGCAAACATACCAGAAGCATCGCAAACAGTAATAATGCATACATCATATACATACTGTTCGCTGCAAAATGTGTCATTCCGATTTTAAGTTTGATACGTCCGTCAGCATCTTCTCCATTTACTGTAAGATCGCCAAACAGCTTACCTTTTTCCTGCATTTCATACAGGTAAACACCCTTTTCACTTTCTACATCTATGCTTTTGATAACGAGACTATATGTCTGATTCTTCTCTACTTCCACATTTAATGCAAACGTTGTAGTCACAGATGTTTTTGACTGTTTCAGTTTTTTTACTTCTTTTTTAGCTGAAGCCAGTACATTGCCGTTCTGATCTTCCAGATCTACTTCTATGGTTCCAGTTCCATTTTTCTGTTCCCATGCTTTAAAATCAATCATCACTTTGGTAATTTCTGATTCTCTCGCTATAAACTCCTGCCTGATCTCCTGGTTACCAATCAATGAAATCTCTTCTGGATCCATCGTTTCACCATTTTTATCCACTGGCATACTGTTGGAGGCACTGTATTCTTTTTCAATATAAAATTGATTTTTATGAATCCCTACAGTTACAACCATAACAAGCAAAATCATCACCAAAATTACTTTTTTTATGTATTTCATTTACCTTTCTCCTTTCCAATCTGTATTTCTCTCTGATGAGTTTCTATCCACTTCAAAATTTCCCGTATATATTCTGGTCTATCCACATGCAATGCATGCTCATTGCCTTCTCTATCTTCTATCATGATGCTATATTCGTCAATAGGAAATTCACCAAATTCTCCTCCTGCGACTCTCATATACATTCTTCGAATATCCTGATATGCAATATAATAGGTTCGAAAAAAATACTTATGTATGAGAATTTGATCTCCCAATGTTATTTCCGCGATTCTTTTTCCTGACTTCTGCTGTGTTTTTACATAGTCTTTTTCCAGGTTCTTTCCATATAATACCTTCATTTTTTTCTCCAGTTCGGATTAACTTGAAAAAACCAGCCGTCATGACAGGCTGGTTTTCAATTTCATTTGTACTTTTATTCTCTTTTGTAAAACTGTTATCTTTTGTACCTTCAAAACCGCATACGGTAAATACTTTTCATCCGTGTTTCCCAAACCTTTTGGAAGTTCTGTTCGCTTCGCTCCCAGAACGACCTTCCTGCTAAGTTCTGCCTTCGTCTTCCGACTCGCCAGTCACTAAGCACTCAGGTCAAGCCTTCGACCTATTAGTGACAGTCAGCTCCATACATTACTGCACTTCCA
>UQWA01000031.1 GCA_900544685.1 uncultured Lachnospiraceae bacterium
TTCGCTGCTGCTTCCGCCGCCTGTCTTTCCGCTTCTGCCTTCGCTGCTGCTTCCGCTGCCTGTCTCTCTGCTTCTGCCTTCGCTGCTGCTTCCGCTGCCTGTCTTTCGGCCTCCGCTTTCGCTTTTGCCTCCGCCTCTGCTTTCGCCTTTGCTTCTGCTTCCGCTGCCGCCTGTGCCTCAATTTGTGTATCTTCTTCTGCATATACTGCATAACCTGGGACTGTCATCATTGCCGCCATAAGAACCGCCATTACTTTTTTCATCACTTTGTTTCTCATAGACCACACCTCCGAATGATTCTGAATTTATATTTTCTCTTTCCGAGTATCTCTTTCGTTTTATGGACTCATTATAACAGGTTAGCTATTTCGTCATCTCTTTCGTCCTGTTTTCGAATTTATTCTATGCACTTTTTCTAATATTCAGAATCGCATTTTGTAAACATCCCGTTCTTTCTCTATCCAGACAATCCTCAACACATGGTTTCACTTAGTCTATAGGAAACTTGTCGACATATTTTCCATTAATTTTACATAATATGACAAATATTTTACTAAAAATATACAAAAAACCTATTTCTTTTTGTGAAATATGTGGTACAATTACTGTATCCATGATATTTTAGGGGGATTATGAAAAATGGCAAAAGAGATTATTGCAATGCTTCTTGCCGGTGGACAGGGCTCTAGATTATACGCTCTGACCCAGAATCTGGCAAAACCTGCAGTTCCTTTTGGCGGTAAATATCGTATCATCGATTTCCCGCTTTCGAACTGTGTAAATTCTGGTATTGATACAGTTGGTGTTCTGACTCAGTATCAGCCACTCGTTCTGAATGAATATATTGGCAACGGACAGCCATGGGATCTTGACCGTGTTCACGGTGGTGTTCATGTACTGCCTCCTTATCAGCAAGCCGCTGGTTCTGACTGGTACAAGGGTACTGCGAATGCAATTTATCAGAATATTTCTTTTATCGAACGTTACAATCCAAAATACGTCATCATCCTGTCAGGCGACCAGATCTGCAAGCAGGACTACAGTGATTTCCTTCGTTTCCATAAGGAAAAGAACGCTGAATTCTCTGTTGCAGTTATGGAAGTACCTTGGGATGAAGCATCCCGTTTTGGTCTGATGGTTGCCGATGAAGATGACAAGATCACAGAATTCCAGGAGAAGCCGGCTCATCCGAAATCCAATCTGGCTTCCATGGGTATCTACATTTTTAACTGGGAT
Organism: uncultured Lachnospiraceae bacterium; assembly: GCA_900544685.1. Taxonomy (GTDB): domain Bacteria; phylum Bacillota; class Clostridia; order Lachnospirales; family Lachnospiraceae; genus Marvinbryantia. The sequence goes on from UQWA01000031.1 coordinate 1,237, forward strand.
ATCCTGAAAAAGTACCTGGAAGAAGATGAAGCAGATCCACAGTCTGAAAATGACTTTGGCAACAATATTATCCCGAATCTGCTTCGTGATGAATGCCGTATGTACGCATATCATTTCAGTGGATATTGGAAAGATGTAGGAACCATTTCTTCCCTGTGGGAAGCCAATATGGAAGTTCTGGATCCGGAACACAGCGGTATCAATCTTTTCGACGATAACTGGAAGATCTACAGCCGCAATAGCGGTATGACCGGCCACAAAATCGCTGCCGGTGCTGTAGTAGAAAATTCCATGATTACAGACGGCTGCCGTATTCAGGGTACTGTGAAACATTCCGTTCTTTATTCTGGTGTGAAAGTAGAAGACGGTGCTGTAGTAGAGGACGCAGTTGTTATGGGTGGCTGTGTCATCAAGTCAGGAGCTGTAGTTCGCCACTGTATCATTGCAGAAAATGCTGTTATCGGTGAGAATGCCATCGTTGGCGCAATACCTACTGAGACAGAAAAAGGTGTTGCTACGATCGGTCCTGGCGTATCTGTCGGTGAAGGTGCCAAAGTAGGACCGAATGCAATGGTAAGAGAAAATGTAAAAGGTGGTGAAGAAATATGTTAGCATCCAGCACAAGTGCACTTGGTATTATTTTTCCAAACAGTTATGACGCTCTGGTTCCGGAATTATCCAATGTACGTCTGATGGCTTCCATCCCTTTTGCAAGCCGTTACCGTATGATTGACTTCATTCTTTCCAGCATGGTCAACTGTGGAATCAGCAACGTAACCGTATTAGTACGTAACAATTACTCCTCACTGATGGATCATCTTGGTTCCGGACGTGAATGGGATCTGACCAGAAAGAATGGTGGTCTCCATATTATTCCTCCATATGCAGAGAAGCAGAACAAGCTGTTTACCGGCCATGTAGAAGCTCTTGCAAATGTACTGGAATTCCTCAGACATCAGAATGAGAAATATGTATTCCTTTCCGATGCCAATATTGCAGTAAACTTTGATTTCAATGCCATGCTGAAGGCTCACATTGAAAACGACGCTGATGTAACTGCTGCTTATATTGCAGAAGAACTTCCTTCAAGTGCATTAAAGCATACCGCCAATGACAGAGGTCTGTATTATACATTCGCTCTGACCGGCACCAGAATCAGCAAAATCTATATTAATCCGCGTGATACAGGTATTCAGAATTTCTCCATGAATATCTACTGTATAGAACGTAAGAAACTCATCGATATGATCAATACCGCATTTGTACGTGGCCAGGTATACTTTGAGCGTGATGTTCTGGCTCCGAATCTGGAGTCTCTGAATGTGCAGGGATTCAAGTATGAAGGATATGCTGCCCGTATCAGTGATATGAGATCTTACTTTGATGAGAATATGAAGCTTCTGGATGATGAGAATCTGGATGCACTCTTTGCCCCGAACCCGATCTACACCAAGATCCGTGACGATAACCCGACCAGATATATTCCTGGTTCTGAAGTATCTAACGTCATGGTTGCTGATGGTTGTGTCATTGAAGGCCATGTAGAAAACAGTATTTTGTTCCGTGGTGTGAAAGTAGCCAAGGGAGCGATTGTCAGAAACTGTATTCTGATGCAGGATACCGTGATTGAAGAAGGTGCGATTGTAGATTATACCATCACCGATAAGAAAGTTGTCATCAGTGCCGGCAAAGAAATGAAGGGTGCTGATACTTTCCCATTGTACATAGCAAAGGGACATCGAGTATAAGATTTTAAAAAGTTCTGGGGTTGTCCACATGGACAACCCCAGTTTTATAGTTCTTATTAATTAAAGTAAACCAGATCATCTTCCGGTTCTTCTGCCGGTTCATAACTGATACCATACAGCACCGGTCCTTCTTCACCATAATCCTTCTGATATTCATAATGAATCTTCGCTGTCAGGTAGATCCACTGACGTGTCTTTAATTCACTTACAAAATCAGCCTTGCACAGATAACCGATGAAACGGATATCATCTGCACAGCAGGTCATGGCATTTCTTCCCGGAACGATCATGCCTTCCGGCATTCTCCTGGACTTCATAACCTTTGCCAGAAAACGAACGGTTTTGCCCTCATAGCGTTCCGGATTATCGGATGCATCCAGGAACCACAGACCGTAGTCCATATCCTCAATATTAATCACATCTGCATCAAAATCAAATGGCGGTACTTCTGCACCCGGATCAATCGGTTCTCCGTCATAGGCCTCAAAGTATACCATTGCCCTTGGGTTCAGGCTGCGTACCGTTCTGCGGTAGGAATGAAGATCCATACTCTCTGTACAGCGGTTAAAGATAACCATCTCTGTGTACTGGAACATATTACTGAACAGGCTTCTCATGTTATTCAGATATACCGGGAAAGTACTTCCGTCTACCAGAGTAATAACCTGCGCAAGTACCAGACGGTCCATCTGTCCCCATTCAAATACCCATTTATAATCCCACATGCCGTTCATTTCGATAAAAATCTTCTTCGGTGTGTACTGGCGGATACAATATTTGAGGAAATCTGTATTCATCTTTTCTTCCTCATTCACGGTAATCATAGTAATATTGTTACCGCACAGATCCTCATTATTGTACTCCACTTCACCTTCTTCGCAGACAATCAGGAGACATCTCTGTCCCTCTGTAAAATCTTCGTCTGTCACGATATCCTGAAGAAAACTAGTCTTGCCACTCTCCAGGAATCCCGTAATCATATATACTGGAATTTTCTGCATGATTCCCTCTCTTCTCGTATCTGTTGTTATTTCAAAAGAAACAGTTCTTCTAACTTATCTTCTTTTAACTTGGAGCCGATAACACACAGTCTTCCTGTGTAATCTGCTGCACCGGTACGGATCTCATATTCACCCGGTACCAGATCGAAATGCATCCATGTTCCATCCGTGCAAGGAAGCATACCTTTTGCTCTCAGTACCATACCCAGATCTTCAGACTCATCCAGCGTCTTCAGAATATGTTCCAGTTCCTCTTTGCTGTATTTACGCGGAGTCTCTTTTCCCCATGAAGTAAAGACTTCGTCTGCATGATGATGATGGTGATGGTCGTGATCATGGTGATGGCCACAACTGCATACACCATTCTCATCGTAATGATGTTCATGCTCATGGTCATGATGGTGTTCGTGTTCTTCATGATCATGATGATGTCCACAGCCACATTCGCCATCGTGGTGATGCTCATGTTCATGGTCATGATGATGTTCGTGTTCTTCATGATCATGGTCGTGGCCACAGCCACATTCGCTATCGTGGTCATGTTCATGCTCGTGGTCATGTCCACAGCCGCATCCGCATTCGCCGTCATGATGATGATGTTCATGCTCATGTTCTTCCATCAGTTCTTTTGCCAGAGAATGGGTTCCTTCAATGGCATCCAAAATCTGCTGTCCTGTCAGATCATCCCATGGTGTGGTAATGATGACTGCATTTGGATTCTTTTCACGAACCAGTGCAGCAGCTTCCATCTGTTTTTCTTCTGTCAGGTTCTGGGTTCTGCTTAAAATGATGGCTCCGGCATTTTCTACCTGATTGTTATAGAACTCACCGAATGTCCTCATATACATCTTGATCTTGGATGCATTGGCTACAGTAATCAGACTGTTTACTTCCAGATGTGCATCTTCTGCCGCATCTTCAACAGCTTTTCTTACATCAGATAATTTACCTACTCCGGATGGCTCAATGATGATACGATCTGGATGATATTTTTCTGTTACTTCCTTCAGTGCCTTGCCAAAGTCTCCTACCAGAGAGCAGCAGATGCAGCCAGAATTCATCTCTGTAATATTGATACCTGCTTCCTTCAGAAATCCACCGTCAATGCCGATTTCTCCAAATTCATTCTCAATCAGCACTACCTGCTGGTTCGCATATACTTCCTTCAGCAGTTTCTTGATCAGTGTTGTCTTTCCTGCTCCCAAAAATCCTGAAATAATGTCTACTTTTGTCATATTCATTCCTTCTTTCTATTCAAACACTATCTGATTGTGCCGCTTTCTCACTAACAACCAATTATAAGTGAATCACTCATTTCTGTCAACTTCTGCCCGTGCCACAAGAATTCCCAGAAGACGGGAAAAAGACGTTTCTTCCCTTGTATTCATCTGCACTTCCATCTGATTCAGGTTCGGATCTGAATGTTCCAGTTCTCTGGAATAACGATATGCCAGTTCCACCCGATCTTCAAAGGAAAGCATTTCACCCTTCTGCGCTTCTTCTGCCCGGCACAGTTCTTCCCAGATCAGCGTACTGACAATTGCCATCTTCGCCTTCGCCAGAGCATCCCCGTCATACACTGCACCGCAAAAATAAGTATACAGATAATATACCACCATCTGTTCCTTCTCATTCTCAGGAATATTTCCCGGCTGTGAGAGCTGTGCACACTGCTTCCAGACAGATACATCCTTTTCCCAGTTTTCATCCAATACTTCCCACTCATCCAGGAGACATAACAGTTCTTCTGCCTGTATCCGGCCTTTTTCTGCACAAAGCTTTTTGACCAGAGCCGTTTCTCCCTTTTCATAGCGGGTCAGGACTGTCTCGATCTCAAAGATCTGTCCAGAATGGATTCTTCCCTGCACATCGTGTGCCAGCGCCAGCACCTGTGCCATTCTCAGATGAACCGGATATTTTCTGTCCTGCAGCATCTTCAGCATCACTTCTCTGGTATCCTGCAAAGCTGAATATAAAAAGAAATCAAAGTCTTCCTCTTCTTCCTGTCTCTCATCTTCTGCGGTCAGCATGGTCACCGGTTCCTGTTTTTCCAGAATCATCTTTGCCACAGCCGGACAGGACATGGACAACGTAATCTCCCGTTCATTTTCAAATTCCTCAATATGGCGCGGATACTTCCGGCAGGTGGCACACATCATCTCCGGTCCCGCCTCAATATGCATGTCACATAAGTTTTCTTCATTTAGAAATGCGCATCGTTTTTTCTCATATTGTAAAAAAGTCTCTTCTTTCCAGTTCACAGAATTACGGATACGGTTGCCAAAGCTCCCTTTCACTTTATGATATCTTGCCAGTGATTTCGGATCAATCACAATCTGCCATCCTGCACAGCATGTGGCAGGACAGACGCCTGCCAGACACTGAAACTTCTTATAATAATCCGGAACAGTATATCTCATTTTGCCTCCTTACAGCAGTGTCTTCAGCACTCTAAGCACGCTGTTCTTATTGGTATCCGGCAATACATGCCTGCACACTGCCTTTACTTCTTCTCTCGCCTCAGATACCGCATAGCTTTCTCCTGCATTTTTCAGCATACTGATATCATTATTATTATCTCCAAATGCCATCGTTTCTTCTCTGGTCACATGCAGGCGTTCCTGCAGTTCCTTCAGGGCATTGCCTTTCTCCGATCCCAATGCTGTAAAATCTACCCAGTGGTCACCTGCCGCTGTCACCATTGCTTTCCCTGCAAAAAGCTTTTTCGCCGGAACCGCCTCTTTTGCTGCGTCCTTATCTTTTAGAAACGCAGAAATTTTTACAAGACAGTCCGCTTTCTCCATCACATCACGAACCTGATCAATCTGGATACGGTAGCCTTCCCTCAGCCATTCCAGCATCTCTTTATCCTGACAGTCCGTATAATCTCCATTCGGAGAAGTTACCAGATAAAACGTATTTTCCAGACCTCTTACATAAGCCAGTATCTCTTCTATAATTTTCCTGTCAAATGCCCTGCATGCCAGCACTTCATCACGATATGTAACATAGCCGCCGTTATTCGTAATAAAATACATATCCTGCTCCACCGGTGCAAATACAGTCTTCACACTGTTTGCCTGTCTTCCGCTGGCTGCCACAAACACAATTCCTTTTTCTTTTAACTTCAAAATAACATCATACAATTCCGGATTCAGATCCGCAGTTCCCTCTGGTAACAGCGTACCGTCCACATCTGACGCGATTAATTTAATCATATTCTCCTCCAAATACTTCCTCAAATGACAAATCTCATTTCTTATCAGCCAGCATCACGGCTGAACATGCGGATTGCCTGGGCGCATCCCTGATGGTTGTTATCTGCCACTTCCACATCACAGATTTCCTTTACATGTTCATTGGCATTTCCCATGGCAACTGCCATTCCAGCCGCCTTCATTGCTTCTATATCATTGTCTGCATCTCCTACCATAACAACCTGCTCCATGCTAAGCCCCAGCTTATCACACAGACTTTTCAGTCCGGACGCCTTACTGACTCCCATCGGCGAACATTCCAGCGAACTGATCTCAGAATCTACCAGTTCAGCCTGTATTTTCTGCTGTTTCAGCCATTTTCTCGTCTCCAGGCGTTCATCCGGACTGGTATGGTACAGATTAATCTTTTCCATCGGCCGCTCTTCCTTCAGCAGTGTCTCCAGTACATCCCCATCCATTGGATGACAGATTTTCTCATACATCTTCTGATACTGCCCCATCTGGTACTGATCCATGTGAAGCATATGCGCTCTCTTCACACAGCAGATGCCATCACTGAATACACAGGTCATAAGATCTTTGCGTTCTCCTGCCGCCATCATGATCTTTGCTATTTCCCGGCTTATTTCCTCCCGGTGAAGTGTCTCTCCCTTTTGCAAATCCAACACCAGTGCACCGCTTTCTCCACACAGATAATGCATATCTGGGAATTCCTTTAAAATATCCCGCATTTCAGAAAAGCTTCTGCCTGTACAGAATACTACCTCCACACCTGCTGTCAGTGCCTCATGGATTGCTGATCGTGTTTCTGCATCTATTTCTTTCCTGTCATTTAAAACTGTTCCGTCCATATCCAGGGCAATCAGTTGATATTTTCTGCTCATATTTCTACTTGCCTGTCTCCTTTTCTTTCTCCAGTGTCCCTTCCACACATTCCACAAAGCGTTGTGCCAGTCCAGACAGCAGTCGGTTCTTGTCCCAGACCAGAAAATAGTCTGCCTGATGTCCCGGATTGACAATATTCTTCGTCACCACCTGAGTATGTGTCATGCCAAAATCCATGGTCGCCGGAAAAATTGCGATTCCCACCTTTACTTTTACCAGCGCAAATGCATTCATATAATTACTGATTCTGCAGAGGATCTTCGGTTCTTTATCCACCCTGGTAAACCATCCCACAATTTCTTTGGATCTGGATTTTCTGGATGGAATAATCAATGGCTCTTCTGCCAGATCTTCCAGGGTAACAAAGTCTCCCGGCTGCGTTGCCAGAGGATGATCATGAGGTATCAGCGCAGCCCACGGCTCTGAGCCCACTGGAATGCCATCCCACCGCTCCGTGTCGTAAGGTGCTGCAATAACAGCCAGATCACAGAGTCCCTTAGAGAGACGGCTGATCACATCATCGCTGCTTCCATTCCACAAATTGTACTGTACTTCCGGATACTTGCAGGAAAATTCTGCCACCCACTGAGAGATCAGCCGGGGGGCACTTCCTTCTACAGTTCCCACATACAATGTTCCCGTCACGCCCTGTCCAAATCTGCGAATCTCATCTTCTGTTTTTTCCACCAGCGTCAATATCTGGTCTCCTCTGTGAAGCAGGAGCTGCCCCACTTCGGTAAGCTGCAGCTTTTTCTTTCTCCGGTCAAACAGTTCCACTCCCAGTTCTTCTTCTAACTGATGGATCTGACGGGACAGCGGTGGCTGCGCAATATGCAGATTCTCTGCTGCTCTGGTAATGTTCAGTTCTCTTGCCACTTCCATAAAATATCGTATTGCCCGAATATCCATTGCTTCTGTCCCTTTCTTTTCCGGTACATCCTGCCATTATTTTTAAATATCTCCTCAAAGATACGATGCCAGTATACAATACTTTCCATCCTGTGTCATCTGCTCTTTTTACAATCCAGAATCCGTGATACGGACTCATTAAGTCGTTTTTCGCTGATGCGCCCGTCTGTGACTGCCTGTAATACTGCCTCATATGCTTCCTGAAAATTCTCCGGCATCAATATCATATCCGCACCTGCTTCCACTGCCTGCACCGCAGCCTCTCCACAGGAATAATGCGCTGTGACTGCCCCCATATCCATGGCATCGGTAATAATGATTCCGTTAAATTCCATCTCGTTTCGCAGTACATCTGTGACCAGTTTTTTCGACAGGCTTGCCGGTATTTCTTTCGATATGATATTCGGACAGCAGATATGCCCCACCATGACGAATTCACTCTGTTCCTTTATGCCTGCTGCAAAAGGCTTCCATTCCCCATTTTCCAGTTCTTCTTTTGTGCCATAATTATAGGCAAAACCGCTGTGGCTGTCTTCCGCGGTATTCCCGTGTCCTGGGAAATGTTTGACTGCAGTACGGATGTAACTGTCGTGAAAACCTCTGACCGCCGCTGTCACCATCTCTGCCACTTTTTCTGAATCAGTTCCAAAAGACCGGTCCCCGATTACCTGATTTTCTGCATTACTCCACACGTCTGCCACCGGTGCAAAATCTGTATCGATTCCCAGCTCCGTCAGATAGGCTCCAATCTCTTTTCCCACCTGATATGCTTCCTGTGGATTCCCGGATGCGCCTACTTCATACATGGATGAAAAATGTGGCGTATCCATAATACCCGCATTGGCAATCCGTGCTACTCTGCCCCCTTCTTCATCCACTCCGATGAAGACAGGCAGGTCCAGCAGTTCACTGCCAAGCAATTGATATCCTGCCGTCAGCTCCTTCACCTGCTCCTCTGACTGAATATTATTTTCCATAAGAATGATGCCGCCTACCGGATACCTTTTAAAAGCAGATTTTGTAATCTCTCCTGCCACTGTGGTTCCATCTACACCGGACAACTGATCTGGCGTCACGAAAAACAACTGTGCCACACTCTGTTCCAGTGTCAGGTCTTCTGTTTCTGCTGTCATAACAGGACTTCCTGTAAGCAGACATATCCCTGCTACTGCTAACACTGCGATTTTTCTGTGATATTCTACTGTCTGTTTATCGGTCTCTTTCCAGTTTTTCATGTTCTCTCCTGTAATTTCAGGCTTTTTTCTTTATAGTATAACAAAAACAGCCCCGAAAAGAAAATCTTTTCAGGACTGCCTGCTCGTTTATTTTTATGTTTTATTATCTGTTTTGTATCGCACAGAAGTCATTTCCTACCAGTATCTTGCAGCGCATACCGGTGAGTCATAGTTATAACTGGAAATAATAATTCCCTGTGACTCTGTGGCTGCATGTACGATCTGACCTCCGCCAATGTACAGTGCCACATGGCTGATTCCGCCTCCATCGGAATAGAATAACAGGTCACCCGGCTGAATATCGCTGATGGATACGGAAGTTCCACCATAAGACTGGTCTGCTGCTGTTCTTGCAATATAGATACCAAAGTTCGCCATAACTGACTGAGTAAATCCGGAACAATCTGCTCCGTTTGTCAGGCTTGTACCACCATAAACATATGGATTACCTACAAACTGAACAGCGTAGTTGGCAATCTCCTGTCCAACTGAACTGTCTGATGCAGGTGCTTCGGTTTCCGGTGCTTCCGTTTCCGGAGCCTCAGTATATGGTGCATCTGTTTCTGGTACTTCAGTTTCCGGAGCCTCAGTATATGGTGCATCTGTTTCTGGTACTTCAGTTTCAGGCGCCTCAGTATATGGTGCATCTGTCTCCGGTACTTCGGTTTCCGGAGCCTCAGTATATGGTGCATCTGTCTCTGGTGCTTCCGTTTCCGGAGCCTCCGTATATGGCGCATCTGTTTCCGGTGTCTCATCCACATATGCTGTATCTGTTGCTGGTGTCTCGTCCGTATATGTAGCATCTGCCGGGGATGTATCTTCTGCATAAGAACCATCTTCTTCTACAGGCTGTTCAACAGCCTGCGCCGCACTTGCTTCGGCAGCCTGTCTGTCTGCTTCTGCCTTGGCGGCAGCTTCCTCTTCCAGTGTAACTGCAGTAGGATAGTACGTCTTATATTCGCAGTAATCTGGGTGAATAAATCCATATACATCATTTCCCAATGCTACAGTTGTCCAATCTCCGCTGGTATCAACCACTTCCAGCTCGTCTGACTGGCTTGCCACATCGATTACTGTTGACTCCTCAGACGGGGTAGCTCTGACATTCAGTGCTTCTGCATTGACTACAGCCACATTATATGCAACTTTATCTGCAATCTCCTTTGCCTCTTCTCCTGTTGCAAAATACTCCGCCTTCACATATCCGGTAGCATTACCAGACTTAATCTTATACCATCCATCTTCTTCTGTCTCTTCTAAAGTTGCGGATCCATCATTATACAGCTTGGCTACTACCTCACTGTTCTCATCGGCCTCTGAACGAATATTAATATAATTCTCGCACTGTGCAAAAATAAGCTCCCCTTTTTCTGCATCAGCTGCATTTACTACTCCTGCAAGATTCATAGTCAAACCTGCTGCAAGGATACATGATGTGATCCAAAGTTTTTTATAATGCATATCGTCCCTCCTTTTGTCATGCATGTATCATAATTACAAACGTCATTGCAAGCACATTTTCTTACAATTACCTTTATAATCATGTTTTATATTTTAATGAACAAATGTGAACAGGTTATGTTATGTTCCTTAAAGATTTTTTGGGCTTTCTTAATATTTCGTTAAGATTTGCAGTGTTTTTTTTCGTGAACTACAGAAAAATCCCCGGATCTGTACTCCAGAACCGGGGATCTTCTATATCATATTTAAAAAAGGGAGGGTATTAAAAACTTGAAAAAATGTATGTTGCTTTCTTACTTTCTATCTACAGGATTTAGAAGAAAAATCCAAATCCTGTTGCCTTTCTGCCAGGCTGTGTCTCGCTCTGATCCGGACTCTGCATCCAGTCACCATTGTCAAACTGTTCATCCTGGTATTCTTCTGTACTCTCTTCATCCTGAGAAGAACTGTCAGAAGAACTGTCTGTAGTATCTTTTGCCTGCAGTGTAACGGTAACTACCTGTTCCTGATATCCATTATCACCGGATCTCTTAATGGTTACATCCACAGACTCACCAGCTTCATAATACTGGATTCTGTCAAGGAGTTCGCTCATAGAGCTGATTGTTGTCTTATCCAGCTTGGTGATGATATCACCCTGTTTGATACCTGCTTCTGCTGCTGCACTGCCATCTGTTACTTCATATACATAAGCACCTGCCGGAATGTTGTACATCTGTCTTGCTTCTTCAGATACATTTGTAACACGGACACCAAGGGCACCTGCTTTATCTGCATCTGCTTTTGTTCTGGTTGTCTGGTTCATCAGATCTTCAATCACAGATTTTGCTGTATTGATTGGGATAGCATATCCCATACCTTCTACACCTGTGCTGGATGCTTTTGCAGAGTTGATACCGATCAGACAGCCATTCTCATCCAGAAGTGCTCCACCACTGTTACCAAAGTTGATGGCTGCATCTGTCTGAATCATATTCTGTGTAATCTCACCATTATCTGTGGAAAGAGTCACTTCACGATCCAGAGCACTGATAATACCAAATGTTACGGACTGTCCATATCCAAGAGCATTACCAATAGCGATTGACCAGTCACCTACATTTATTTCATCAGAATCACCGATCTCAATGACTTTGATCTGATCCATGACATCTTTTGGAATATCATCCAGTTTGACTGCTACAACTGCCAGATCAAGAGAAGAATCCGTACCTTTTACCTGAGCGGTTACCATCTTGTCTTCATCATTCTCTGTGTCTGCACTGAAAAGCACGGTAAGCTGATCTGCATTCTGTACTACATGGTTGTTTGTTGCAATCAGAAGTTCTGTATCACTCTTACCAACAATGATACCTGAGCCTGTACTCTCGCTGTCCTGTTCATATTCCTGACCCCAGAACTGAATGGTCTCTTTGCTCTGGTTAGTAATTGCCACAATCGATGGCATTGCATTCTGTGCAATCTCTTTGACATTCGGAAGATAGTTTCCATCTGTAGAAGTACTTGCTGCTTCTGTATCTGAAGCATCTGCACCAAGTGTAATACCGCTTGTATCGGCTTCTGTCTCAGTCTCTGTGGATTCTTCGGCCCGTACACCTGCCAGTCTTTCATTATATGTGTTCACACCGATTGCTGTACCGGCTGTTCCTGTTATGGTAATCACTGCAAGAGCGATACCTAATTTTTTCGCTTTATTCATAATCCATACCTCCTTATGGTTTCAGACTTTATTTTCAAGAAGATCAATGTTCTGATTTCTTATCTCTCTTCCTTGTTTCTGAAACTAATATTAATGGAAATATGTGTTTAAATTGTGAAAACAATGCAAACAAATCGTGTTCTTTTTCTGGTGTTTCTGTGAGCTAATAGATCCCTGCATACACGGCTGCCAGTACAACTGTAATAATTCCGGACACTGCAATGGACAGGCTGCTCATGGCACCTTCAATTTCTCCCATCTCCATGGCCTTTGCTGTTCCGATGGCATGGGCTGCTGATCCGATTCCGATCCCCTTTGCAATCGGATCCGTAATGTGAAACAGTTTGCAGACATATTCTGCAATAATGTTTCCCAGAATTCCAGTAATGATAATAACCGCTACTGTAATCGTTACAAATCCTCCCAGTTCTTCCGACACACCCATTCCGATTGCCGTGGTAATGGACTTCGGAAGCAGTGTCACGTACTGTTCATGGGAAAAATGGAAAATCATTGCCAGCACCAGTACACAGGTTACACTGGTCAGTACACCGGACAGAATTCCCGCAATAATAGCAACTACATTTTTCTTTAACAGTTCTACCTGCTGATAAAGCGGTACTGCCAGGCAAACGGTTGCCGGTGTCAGCAGATAACTTAAATATTGGGCACCATTATAATAAGTATCGTAATCAATATTACATGCCAGCAGTATGGCAATGACTGCTACAATAGAAAACAGCAGCGGATTGATCAGTGAGATTTTCGTTTTTTTCCGCAGCCATCCTCCCAGTTCATATGTAACGCAACTGACTAATACCCCAAAAAACAGGGACTCCAACATTATATCATTCATCTTTTGTTTCCCCTTTCTTCCGGGCAGAGCGTTTTAATACCAGCTCTGTCACTTTTCCTGATACACCCATAACCAGCACGGTAGATACTATCGTAATCACAATGACTTCTACCAGCATACTGTTTAAGTCTCCCCAGGACTCCATCAGTCCCACACCTGCCGGAATAAACATCAGCGGCATGATTTCTATCAAAAAAATTGCCGTATCTTTGACTGCGTCCAGTTTCAATGCACCGGTCTCCAGCAGGATAAATAAAATCACCAGTCCGTAAATACTTGCCGGAACCGGAAGGGGAATCGCATATTTCAGCAATTCTCCCAAAAAGGAAACCAGCAAAATCATCATAAATTGTCTGAGATACTTCATATTATTACTTCCTTTCCATCAGGCTTTGATCGCCCATCGCATCTTTGTAGATCTCGCACGTCCGTTGGCTCTGCATTCTTCTGCAGACGGTCGGATCACCTCTTTTGCAATATCCTGAAAAATACCTTCTTTATAATAAGCATTGAATGCCTTCTTCACCAGACGGTCTTCCCCGGAGTGAAATGTCAATATCGCAATTCTTCCGCCCGGTGCCATGATATCTGGCAGCTTTTCCAAAAACGCTTCCAATACTTCAAATTCACTGTTCACGTCAATGCGCAGTGCCTGGAAGGTTCTCTGACAGGTTTTTTTGAGAATGTCTTTCTTCTCTTTATTTTCCGGCAAAAAATCCAGCGCACGTTCAATCACCAGCCGGAGATCTGTTGTTGTCTCGATCTTCTGTCCCTTTCGGAAGGTCTTTGCCACTTCAGTGGCAATCTTGTCTGCATAAGGTTCGTCAGAATTTTCCATCAACATGCCTTCCAGTTCATCTCTTGTCACTTCACGCAGACGCTGGGCTGCTGATACACCTTTTTCCGGATTCAGACGCAGATCCAGCGGTCCATCCAGTTTATAGGAAAATCCTCTCTCCGGGTTATCGATCTGCATGGACGATACTCCCAAATCCGCCATACAGAAATCAAATGGTCCATACTCTGCACCGATTCGGTCAATATTGGCAAAATTTTCCTGAATAGAAGTAAAAATATCTGGTCCGTACCCTGCTTCTTCCAGTCTCTTCGTTGTCTTCACAATTTCTATCGGATCCACATCCAGAGCATACAAATGCCCCTGCCCATTCAGGCACTCCATCATCTTGCGGCTGTGTCCGCCATATCCAAGCGTGGCATCAAGTCCTTTCTGTCCCGGCTGAATCTGAAGGAAATCCAGGATCTCTTTCACACAGATCGAAATATGCATGCCAGCTGGCGTACTTCCTTTACTGATTACCTTTGCTATCGTATCCGCATACTTCTCCGGGTTCAGCTCCTTATATTTTTCTTCAAATTTACGAGGATGCGTCCCTTTATACCTCACACGCCGCTTATGTGGCTGTGTATGTTCATTTTCCATGTTCTTCCCTCCTGCCACGGGGACTTGTATTTTCCTGCTTTTTCCTGTCCCCTTTGGTTCTATTTTTTCTTCAATTGGTCTTACCAAAATACACATCTTATATAGAGTAGCACTCTGGGTCAAAAATATCTATGCTAAATTTCAGATTTTTTCGTATCTTTTTCTGTACATTACTTCATAACACAATGTTTTTCTCTTGACATCAAATATTTTCTATGCTATTTTGTAGTTCCAAAACTCATGTGAATTTTTCTAAACGGCAGCGTTTATTTTTCGTCACATCACTTCTGGTGATGTGGCGTTTTTTTTGCTTATTCAGAGCCATAAATGAACAAAAAGGAAGCCTCGCAGAGGCGATTTTGCGAATTGGCTCTGAATAAGCAATCACATAAAGCCTCAATATTTTATCGAAAAAGGAGAATTTATGAATCAGATTTTTATGAAAGAAAAAAAGATTTTGCCACTGGTTTTATCCATGTCACTTCCAATGGTCTTATCCATGCTGGTAAATTCACTTTATAACATTATCGACAGCTACTTTGTTGCTAAAATCAGCGAAAATGCCATGACTGCCCTTTCTCTGGTTTATCCTCTGCAAATTCTGATCAATGCCGTAGCCGTCGGCCTTGGCATCGGGTTGAACACCGCTGCATCCTTCTATCTGGGGGCTCAGGACCATGAAAAAGCCAATGACTCCGCTTCTGTCGGCATGATCCTGAGCGTCATCCATGGATTGGTTCTGACACTGATATGCGTCCTGATTGTTCCGCACTTTTTACAATTATTTACACAGGATGAAACTGTTATTTCCTATGCACTGACTTATTCTTATATTGTATTCGGATTTACCACTCCGATTACTGTCAGCATTGCTTTTGAAAAGGTCTTTCAGGCTGAAGGACAGATGATGATTACCATGACCACTATGCTTTGCGGATGTATTACCAATATTATTCTGGATCCAATCTTCATCTTTGGTATCGGCCCGGTACCCCAAATGGGAATTGCCGGAGCTGCCTGGGCAACGGGCATCGGGCAGATCGTCCCTATGATGCTTTATTTTATTATTTATCTCAAAAAACCATTCCCCCTTCGCCTGCGTATACGAAAAGGCATGTTTGATCCACAGCTTTGCGGCCGGATCTATGGTGTCGGTATTCCGGCCGCCCTGAATATGGCGCTGCCGTCTCTGATGATTACTGCATTGAATGGTATTCTGGTATCCTTTTCATCAGTCTATGTTCTGGTTCTGGGAATCTACTACAAATTGCAGACATTCATCTATCTGACTGCGAATGGTATTGTCCAGGGTATCCGCCCAATCGCCGGTTATAATTATGGTGCAGGAGAATATAAACGAGTACGAAGTGTATTCAAAACTGCTCTTGTGCTGACCGCCGGAGTCATGCTGGCAGGTACTATAATCTGTATAATTTGTGCCTCCTGGCTAATGGGTCTGTTTACTTCTAACCCGGAAACAATCTCTGCCGGATGCACTGCACTGCGGATTATCAGCCTGGGATTTATGGTTTCTTCTGTTTCTGTTACTGCAAGCGGTCTTCTGGAAGGTCTTGGACAGGGTACTCTGTCACTGATTATCTCTTTTATGAGATATCTTCTGGTGATTGTTCCTGTGGCTTTTCTGTTAAGCCATTTGATCGGTGCTACAGGCGTCTGGCATGCTTTCTGGATTGCCGAGGCAGTATCTGCATTTACATCCTGGATGGTTTATAAGAAAAAAATTGTACATGGATTATTATTGAATTAGCTACAAAAAAATGCATATCAGCTCCGCTGTGCGGATACACTGATATGCATTTTTTTAATATACTACTACTCTGGTTCCAACCGGACAATTATTATAAATATACATCAAATCTGACATATTCATTCGAACACATCCATTGGAAATTGCCTGACCAATTCTTTTATCCGGTTTATGGTGGAACGCACATCCACTCGGATTACTGGTATTTCCATCTCCGGATGAGAAATAGATCCATGGTCCGCCATAATCCCATTTGGTTCCTTTTGCCAGAATCTTTCTGATACCACTGGCAGTTCTCGTTTTCCATTTTCCGATGCAGCAAGGGAATGTCTTCTGCAGCTTCCAGTTTTCTCTGCTTCCCTTATAAATATATACCTTCAGAGTTCTTTCTGATACCCAGATCAACCAGTCTGTTTCACTTCCATAGCCCTTGGAATTCACAAATTCCTGCTTTACAGCCTTTGTATAATCCTTCTTACTGGATACATCAAGACCTGTATAAGTCAGATAACTTCTCTTAATATAAACGCGGTCTCCATTCTGAAGGTATCCGTTGACCTTATTTCCACTCTTGGCCGTAACTGCGAGCTTCGTACCTTTTTTTAATGTAATCTTTTCTTTTGTAGTCTGATTCAGCAGTGTCACTTTTCTCTTGGTTTTTACTGTGTATCTTGGTCTCCGTATACTTAATACACTTTCTGATAATTCTTTTGCAGTAAATTCTACTTTATTAGAAGCTTTGCTGTATACTTTCTTACCATTTTTCTTCACAAAAGCCTTTAACATATAACGATATTTTTTTCCTGCTTCAAGTCCACGTACCGTGCATCTATTACTGCTTTTGGATATTGTCTTTACTTCTTTAAACTTTCCAGTTGTATTGTCATACTGATAAAGTGTGTAACCGGAAATATTACTGCTCTTGTTCCATCGCAAAACTACACTTTTATTGCCTCTGGACTCCACTCTTAAATATTTTGGTGCTGAAACACTGGAACTTGCCGATACAGTGCCACCAAGAAGCAGAATCATAATAATACCCATTAACAGCATCGATAAATAATATTTTTTCCCTCTTCTCATTTTTATCCTCCATTTCCATTATCGGTGTCATTATAACACAAAAATATGGGAATGTTATGAGAATTTTCCATAGGATTTCTTATATTTTTCTTAGGATTTCTCTGCATCATCACTTTTACACTCAGGCGATTTCCTATAATCCCATTATCTTTAACATGATTCGGACAGATTGGTATTGACATTTTCAGCATCTTCTTTTAAGATTAAAGTCTGTGGGGAATGAGGTTCTCCCCTGGGAAACCTAAACTGCTGACTTAAGCTGATGACTTCTACGATTACACAATCGCAGAATCACCAGCTTTTTTTGTGCGTAAAAGGCAGAAAATGACTTCTGCGAAATATTTCATTTGCACAACATGAAAGGAGATTGTTATGTTAACTTCACTGTCACTTATTTTCCTGGTAGGGCTCGCCATGGGCGCCATCTGCCAAAAGATGAAACTGCCGCGTATCATCGGTATGCTGGTTACTGGCATCATCCTAGGGCCTTATGTCCTGGACTTTCTTGATTCCTCCATCTTGTCCATCTCTGCTGACCTGAGAAAAATGGCACTTATCATCATCCTGATCAAAGCCGGTTTATCTCTGGATTTAAATGATCTGAAAAAAGTAGGCCGCCCTGCTGTCATGATGTCATTCGTTCCGGCATCCTGCGAAATCCTGGCATATACTGTTTTTGCGCCACTGCTCCTTGATGTGACCAGAACAGAAGGCGCCCTTATGGGGGCTGTTCTTTCCGCAGTTTCACCCGCAGTGGTTGTTCCACGCATGGTTCAACTAATGGAGAAAAAATATGGCACAGAAAAGGCCATTCCCCAAATGATCCTGGCAGGTGCATCTTGTGACGATATCTTCGTCATTGTACTCTTTACCACATTCCTTGGAATTGCACAGGGTGGACACGCCAATATTATGGACTTTGTCAATATTCCCATGTCCATTATACTTGGTGTCCTGTTGGGCGCCATAACCGGATATCTGCTGTATTTGTTCTTTGAGACCTCCTACGCACGAAAACATTATGTGCGAAACAGCATGAAAGTCATCATTGTCCTTGGTGTATCTTTTCTGCTGATCGCAATTGAAGGATGGATGGAGAGCAAGATCTCTATATCTGGTCTGCTTGCCGTTACTAGCATGGCTGTAGTTCTGAAAATGAAAAGTACCACTTTTGTGTCTAAACGCCTTTCTGAAAAATTTGGGAAACTCTGGCTGGCCGCCGAAGTCATTCTATTTGTTCTGGTGGGTGCCGCTGTAGATATCCGTTACACCCTGAATGCAGGAATTACCGCTGTTGCCCTGATCTTCCTGGCACTGGCAATTCGTTCCTGCGGAGTTCTCCTCTGCACTATCGGCACTAGCCTGACAGGAAAAGAACGTCTCTTTTGTGTTATTGCATACCTGCCCAAAGCCACTGTTCAGGCAGCTATTGGTTCCGTTCCACTTGCAGCCGGACTGTCCTGCGGAAAAATTATCCTGTCTGTAGCAGTTATGGGAATCGTGATTACCGCACCCCTGGGTGCCTTTGGTATGGATATGACCTACCAAAGACTTTTAACAAAAGAATAATTTTCAGAAAATACTTGCATTTTCCACGCATCAATGTTATGATATTAAAGCTAGTTCAAAGACATCGATGCGTGGCTCAGCTTGGTAGAGCGCTGCGTTCGGGACGCAGAGGTCGCAAGTTCAAATCTTGTCGCATCGACTTGATGGACATTGGAAAGGTTTTCTTTTCAATGTCTTTTTTGTTCCTCAAAAAGCCCGTAAAATCAAGGTTTTTCAGAGTTATACTTCTTTTGTTATGATTCTCTCAACCACATTTCCCGGACTGCTGACCATCTGGTTTTTTCATATTTTTGAAGCGTTCCCAAAAACGTTCCCAAAAATTCAGGCGAATAAATCCGCTGTAGCCATTGATATTTCACTCAGATCGTTTTCACTGGTATTCAGTCTCTGCTTATTAAAGTGCGAATAGATATTTAACGTTGTCTGAGTATCTGTATGCCCCAGCCAATATTGTAACTTCTTTGGATTCCATCCTTTATCTATCAGCATTGACGCACAGCTATGACGGAGCTTATGTAATGTAATCTCCGGTCTGCCATCCACCATATAATATACATTCAATAATAACTGCATAAACCGTTCTTCATACTCCAATGGATAGTATCCCTTGGATGCTAATATTCTGTATGCATACCGACAATCTGTAATATCCAGCAAACATGGTACTCCATAATGACTTTCGTACATACTGACTCTACTCAATAAATCAGCCATTTTTAATTTTCCTTTATCGTCATACATCAACATCATATTGGCTACGGTATTATCTGCCCCGGCTATGTTATTCGTCGCTGATAATTTTTCGTCCAAATATGTATCAATTTTTTTGAAAATTTTCTCCGTTCGTTTTCTATAACATTCCCAAATTTTTTCATCTGTTATATCTTTTAACCGATCTGTCTTTAAGTTCCCAACAATCGCCGATTGTGATGTCAGTCGGTGTTCTACACGCATCAATTCTTCTGTAACAAGTGCTTCACCTTTATTTTGCATTTCTTTTTTCTTATTATAAATTGCCAACTCTACTGTACTTCTAGTGCAGCGTAATGACTCCGCAACAAAGCATCCCTCAATATCCTTTGCAGATATTTCGTGTTTTATTTTTCCGGTTTTGACGTCTACGGCAGCCACTAAAGAAAGAATACGATTATATGCACAAAATTTTTCATTTAGTGGAAAAGTTGTGTTAATGTCCATTTTGGTAATTTTTAAATTATTGTCATGACAAAGCGCTATTCCACAGACTTCATATAATTTCATTGTTGCACCGTCAACTTCACTTCGTACTGCTTCAATAGACATTGGTTCCAGATTAGGTTCATTGCACGCTGCTTTTATTGTCATATTCACATATGACTGATGGTTCTTGTTATTTACGCCAAATACAATTGTTACTTTTCCAAATGTGATTACTGCCTTATTTTGATTCACTTTAACTTCATACTTATCGGACACGCTTAATAATGCATTCGTAACTTCATGCGGATAAGGCAGATTGATCCATCCACCTATTTTTAGTGTGTCAATTCCAATCTGACCAATTATTTTCTTCATCATAATTTCTTTCGTCCCATCCGACATATCTATGTAATCACCTTACCGTACTCATTCCATTCGGTTTATATCTATACGGTACAGAATGTTCTTTACCGTACAAAACTGTCTGTGATATAATCAATACGTCGTTCCTTTCATTTTATAGATTGTTGTTTCTGACGTTAATATGTTAGATTCAAAACACAACAGATAAAATTGAGCATAAACGGAACCTCAAATATAGAATATGGTACTTAATCACTGGAAAAATGAACTATTCAGAATATTCCAAAAAAATTCAATATTTACGAACTCTAAAAACTGCCGAAGCTACGAAAGAATCAAATCATTTAATAAAAAAATGAATTCCTATATCTCACAGGAATTTGTGAGAAGACTTCATCTTACAGCATTGGCCTGCGATATTATATACGAAGCCTGTCAGTGGAATGTACGTTGCCCTTCATGTGGTGAATCAAAACTTCTGTATGGACATGGAAGACTGCCGCTTCTTGACAACAGCATTTCCTGTCCAATACAGTAACAGTCGATCTGAAATGTGGTATAAATTTCTGTCAAAATATTTAAAAGAATGGCATCGTGTTTCTCTTGTACATAAACGAGGCTCTGTTAAAAACATTAGTACTGTGACAGGGTTAAGCCGGAAAACAGTGCAACAATGGACAGATATCTTTTTTAAAAGTATTCATTGGGTTTGTTCCATCGCCAATAACGATTTCACTTTTGATGATTTTTTATCCAGATTAATACCGGAAGATATTGAAACCCTTTTATGGATCTTATATTTATACAGCTATGGTATCTATGATCGTTTACTTTTATCAGGAACCTCATGAATAAACTAGGGAGTCAAAAAATTTTTAATTAGAAAAATCCGAGACGCATATTGAAATCAAAAAATGCATATGCTATAATGCCAGTAGGCGAAATGAAGAAATGTGTTCATAAGCAACGCAGCAAAAGACCCCGGAGGTGCAAGCTCCGGGGTCTTTTTTATCCGTCTTGGCGAGGTGGATCAGTCCTCAGGCTGACTACCAGCTGCTATTTTCCATCCAGCCATTTGCAAATGTAGTAGGCGATTACACTTGCCATAATGGAAAGCATAAATGAAGAAAGTATATCCATAAACAACGCACCCCCTTTCTGCTCCTGTCTAGGGGTGGTAGCTTTGCCATTATATCATATTGGAAAAGTACAATGCAAGCCTGCCAGTCTTTCCTCGTCTACTTGCCTGATCTACATACATGGGTTACGGTTGCCTTTTGGACTTTGCTGCCCTAAGCCAGCTCATCCGCCATGTACGCCTTGTATCAGATTTCTGTCCGTCAAGCTACGATTTCGCTATCCCTTCTTCTCGCCTATACCTCACGATATAAACCTTGGGAGTCGCTTTGGAGTTCGTCGGCAACTACGCCCCTTGTGGACTTTCACCACAGACTGACGGCATGTCCGTCATACTTAGAAACGTGCGCCGCAAGGCGCACATAAAAAAGAGAATCGTTCGCGAGAATGGTTCTCTTTTTATTATTTGGTACAAAAAGTATGTACCTTCGATCTCTTCCGGCACTAACGCTGTTCGGGAGCAGAGGGCCCACGAGATCCGGAGGATCTCGGTTTTGGGCCGACTGTAGCGAAAACTGCAAACTCCAGGATCTTTTTATCCGTTTTGGCGAAATGGATCAGTCCTCAGGCTCATTACCAGCCACTATTTCCCATCCAAACTTTTTCATAAAATCAATAATTTTCTTTGTTGGTTTCCAGTCATCTTTTTCCATTTCTTTCAATTCTTCCATAGAAAATGAGATCGTTTTACCCTGTTCCAGTTCTTTACGGCTTCTGTCCAATTTTTCAAGGTATTTTATGTTCTCAGCCAATTATCATGCTCCTCTGCCTCAAAACCTGCAAGGTTTATTCTTGTTCTTCCAGCATCTTTTTAGCAGTCTTCTCATCCACATCCAGTCTGGCACACAGAATTTTTATTATTTCATCCTCTTCCAGCTGAATTTCCCTCGCCATTTGAATCATTCCAGCCTTCATTCCAGCCTTCATTCCAGCGTCCATTCCGAATTTCATTCCGGCCTGTTTTCCAGCTTCCCATCCACCTTCATATTCTGCCTCTCGCAGCTTACGTTCTTCCTCTTCCTTGTTATATTCAAAAATGCTCACTTTTTCTGCCTCCGCTCTATTCTGCTGTAGAAATTCTGCAAGGATTCCATCCCGAATGCATTCATTCACTGCCCGAGATACTCCTGCGTCCAAGCCCATTTTCCCCACATACTCCCTCACTCTGTCTACATATTGTGCATATTCTCCCAAAACTTTACACTGTTCCATCAACTCTCTGTTATGCCCCTTATTAATATTCAATGTTGTTACTTTTAATTCCAGATCCGGCTCACCAATCAGGCTCTCAAATGCTTCTGACAGATATTCTGTACGACTGTCTTCCATCTCCTTTATTCCGTTGTAAAATACCAGAAATTTAGGTGCTGGGACCTTTTGCAATGTAGATGAATATAATGACTTGCCGTCTACCAGCTTCTGATACTCACTGGCAATATAAAACAGATCTCTCATCGGCATGTTAGGATTATAGGTAGACTGATGTTCATACAGAAACAAATTCGTATCAATTATAAATGCCAAATCATTTTTCATTCCCATATAGACTGCATTCTTCAATGTCACAATCTGTAGTTGTTCCGGATCTGAATATGCTGTTCCATTCATCGCATTATATAGTGACAACAAATTCACTTTATCTGAAAACAACATTCGAAATATCGTATCTTTGTATTTTCTATTTGCTTTCAATCCATTTGTTTTTAGCTGTTTCTTTTTTAACTGATTTGTACTCAGTCTCTGATTTCTTTTTGTTTTTCTCTTTGCCATAGGCGTATCCTCCTGTTTTTGTACAGGAGTTGCCTGGCAATGTCTTTATCTCCACATTTTTCGGGTATCTCCTGCATTTTCAAATAATTAATTAGAATGAAAAAGCATAAGATCTCTGAAATGATGTTGAGAATTCGGACAGTGTATTGCACTGAGATTCGAAAAATATGCTTTTGTGATTCTTATATTAACACTTATCCCCCTTCATTTCAAGCAACTTTTTATAATTATTTATATAACTTTTTATATGTGTTTATCAAAAAATAATTCAAGTATGCCGAGGCATTCTTCTGAGCATCTCCGCAATCCTGCCGGAGGCTATATCAGATGGGGAATTGACTCCCATCACTGATATAAAAAGCAGGAAAAGTTCGTCATCCATAACCAAATTCTCTCTTTCTTTTTCCTTCAAAATTAGTTACTGCGACCCTGTTTTTTTTCCTGTTTTTTCTGTATGATAAATGCAATCAGATCGTAATAGGAAACCGCAGAACTATGCGATATTTAAAGGAGGTTTTTACCATGTTAACAGCAAAACAGAATATGATCGAATGTATGAAGGCAGGAGGACATCCTGACCGTTATGTAAATCAGTATGAAGCTATCAAGCTTTTATTCCACCCATTTATGTTTACCAGTCCTTCCCCTCAGAAGGGCCAGACAAATATCGTAAATGCATGGGGTGTTACTAACAGTTTTCCTGACAATGTACCAGGTGCTTTCCCGGTTCATACACCAGACAAAATCGTTGTAAAAGACATTGAGAACTGGAAAGATTATGTAAAAGCACCTTCACTGAATTTTCCACAGGAACTCTGGGATCAGTGCAAAGCTATGTACGATGCAGTAGACGGTGAAAAAGCATTCAAGGCTTCTTTCGTTGCTCCAGGACTTTTTGAACAGACACATCATCTGTGTGAAATGGTAAATGCACTGTACTACTATGTAGACTACGAAGATGAAATGCATGATATGATCAAATATCTGACGGAATGGGAATTAAAACTGGCGGAAGGTATCTGTGATCACCTTCATCCGGATATGATCTTTCACCATGATGACTGGGGCAGCCATGACAGCACATTCCTCAGTCCGGCTATGTTTGAAGATTTCTTCCTGGATTCCTATAAAGAGATCTACGGTTACTACAAGAGCCACGGCGTAGATTATATCGTACATCATTCTGACAGCTACGCTGCTACACTGGTACCTGATATGATCGAGATGGGTATTGACGTATTCCAGGGATGTATGAAGACTAATAATGTACCGGAACTGATCAAGAAATACGGTGATAAGATCAGCTTCATGGGTGTTATTGAAAACGCATTTGTTGACCACGAAGGATGGTCCGATGAAGAGTGTGAAAAAGTTGTTCGCGAAACTATCGCTGACTGTGGCATGCACAGCTTTATTCCTTGTATTGCTCAGGGTGGTCCTGGTTCTGTATATCCAGGTGTTTACCTGTCACTGGCAAAAGCTATTGATAAAGTAAATCAGGAACAATTTGGATTCACACCAGAAGAACAGGCTGCAATGCGTCTGCCACACGATATCATGTTCTAAATCATATTCAGACAATAGTTCAGCCGGGTGCATGCACCCGGCTGATTTTTCTGTCCTTCAAGAATGCCAAGGCATTCTTCTGCGCATCTCTGTCTTCATCAGACTATCTCTTCCGTCTTCTCCAAAGCATCCAGAAAATGCATAGAGATATGGCAGTAATTTCGTACCTTCGCATCATCCAGATCCACACCCATACTTTCCTGAATCTTTTTCATGCGATAGACCGTGGTATTGCGGTGCATAAATAATTCTGCCGATGTCTGTGTAATGGATCGTTCATGATCCAGGAAACACAGAAGTGTGTGGAACATCTCATCTCCATTCTGCTTCTCCTTCCACAGACGATAGACTGCCGGCATTACCGCCATAACTTTGTCTCTGGCAGGTACTCTTGCTGTCAGCAGATATTCCATAGCATAGATTTCAAAATACTGGAATGCTTTCGGCTTCTTCGCCTTCATTCCCCGTTCCAGTGCATATTTCGCCTGATGATAGAATCTGGATATCTCTCTGATTCCCTCCTGATCCGGAAGGCTGAAGCCCACACAGACCGGATTGTGCACCACCAGATTTCTCAGCAGCATACAGGAATCATACTCCTTAGACAGATCTCTTGTAGATAACAGTACCAGATCATCCTGCCATACATAGATGCTGGCATCCGTCAGATTCTGAATCAGCATCCGCATCAATGAATTCATCTGACGTCCCTGATTTTCCTTTGCATCCTGTTCCGTAAAACGAATCAGAGTAATATAATACGTATCATCCGGCTTCCAGTTCATATATTTTAGCTGCATTTCCAGCTTTACCGGATCATACAGTTTCTCCAGCATCACATTCAGAAATACATTACTTGTGCCGGACACAGGATCTTTCTGCAATGACTGCCCCATTGCTGGTTGCAAAACCTCAATCAGTCTCTCCAGAAGCTGCATGTCCCCCTGATTCAGGCGGCGTTCTTTTGCAATGAGATTGATCCGTCCACAAATCATATTATTAAAGTAAAGACATAGTGTAGTTCCGCTCAGATCGATCATCTGGTTCTGTGGCAGAGTATAATTCACTTTGTCGTAAGAATAAAATTCACTGTTTGCACTGTGGAATTTCATCATATTTACCGCATTCACTGAAGAATATCCATAACGGCTCAGATACGCCCATTCATTGTCCAGGGCATGTTCTCCATAAACACTGGTTCTTCCCAGCACTTTGTTATTCGCATCAAACAGTACCATCGGATTTTTGAACATCTTATATGCCTGATCCATTGCTGCCTGATAATTCTGCTGTTCTACCTCTTCCTTGATCTTACTGATCCAGTCTTCATGGGCATCAAAGATAGACTGTACCAGTTCAAACACTCGGGTGATCTCCATATCATAAATAAGAATCCGGTCACCTTCCCCATCGCAGACAACATAATCCTTTTCCCGATAGATATGTACACAATTCGTCGCATAGGCAAGGCGGGCACTGTTCAGAACGGCCGGTGCCTCTTCTCTGATTTCCAGTTTAATATCAAGTTCTGAAATCTGGTTGGCAATCATCCACATACTTAATTTCAAATCTTAGCCCTCCCAATGTATCTTCCCTTTTACTTCTGACCTGACATCTGCAATATTTTTATTGTACCACAAAAATACAGTCCTGTGGGGGCTGTTTTCCGTCTTCCACAGGACTGCTGTTTCCGCTGTTTTTCAATTTCTCTCTTATTTTTCAAAATGAGTCATCGGCTTGGTTACTTCCTGACTTTCATCCACAATGACTTCTCCGCCACGATTAATTGCATCAATGACATCCGTAATAAAATCATATACTCCAGGGAATACAGATCCAGGTTCGCCCATAACGGTTGCCGGAATGAAATAATTCTTGGAATTTACCTCACTGATGACTTTTCTGGTCTCAGCTTCTACATATTCCTTTGTCCAGTCACCACGGTCTACTTTTCCGTTGTCGATACCACCCTGGAAAGAGATCTGTCCGCCATAAGTCTTAATCAGATTCGGAATGTCATTGCCATACATGCAGCCCTGCCAGATGTCAATGCCCATCTTAATCATGCTTGGAACCAGGTTTGCTCCATAGGAATCGCTGTGATGGATAATCAGTTCTACACCATTTGCTTTCCAGTATCCATAGATTTTTTCATATGCAGGCACGATAAATTCTTCAAACATTTCCGGTGACAGGAAAGAAGATCTCTGGCTGCCCCAGTCATCATGATGGAACAGTGCATCCGGATGAATATGGTCAATGACTTCTTTTGCTACCTTCAATTCGTATTCTACCAGATAATCAATGAGTTCATGCATGGCTTCCGGTTCATCATAGAAGTTAATCATACATTCTTCCATACCCATCAGATAATGAAGTTTTTCAAAAATACCAGGTGCAATAAATGGAGCTACGAAGTACTGATCTCTGTCGATGGCATTTACCTGTGCAATGGTTGGTGCCCATTCTTCATCAGTAAACTCTGTTCTTGGCATATGTACTTTTTCTTTCCAATTTGTCACATCGTCTACTACTACGAATTCCGGTGAAGTATTCGGGAACATGCCAGGTACATTCTCCGGGAATTCCATCTCAACGCCCCATCCGTTTTTCCAGGTGCCGCCCTTCTGAACCTGCCCCATGGCAAACAAAGTTGCCGGGTCAAATGCCAGTTTCACATATTCAAACTGATTTACGTATTCATCTAGCTTTTCGCCTCTGATACATGCTAATACTTTCTGTTTCGGTGTCATAATGATTTCCCCCTTTTTTCACATATCATGATCTTAATTGTTTTTTCCAAGTTTATAACCAAACTGTAATAACAGTGCACCAGCCAGAACACAGACTGCCGGAATGATCATGAATCCTGCGCAGACACCGTTCTGCAGTGTGGTCAGCTCTGCTGCATTGGCTTCTGTAAAGTAGGACATATCTGCCATAGCTGATGTATAAGCACCAAGTGCCAGACATCCGGAGATCAGAAGTCCTCTTGCCACGATACCGAGCTTGATCGGAACGGTAAGTAGTCCCATTACCGTACCGGTTACGTCATAACCCAATTTCTCACCACTGAACTGTGCACAGTTCGCATAAAGTTCCGGATCTGCGGTATTGGAAATATACATGAAGAACATCAGAATACTCATCAGTACAATGACGATCGTAGTATTGCTTCTTAATACAAATGCCAGGAATCCTGCTGCTGCCATAATAATATAAGATAAGATAATACTGTTTTTTCCACCCAGCTTTCCTACCACATGTCTTGCCAGATAGGATGCAATGATACCAAGAATATTAGCTGCCAGCATAAACGGTGTCATCAGTCCAGGATTACCGGAAAGATAAGTGAAATAATAAGCTGCCATACCATTTACCAAAAAAAATACTACGTATTTCAGCATATCAGAAAGAAGTAATGCGATCAGGTGTGGATTACAGGCAACTGCGTCCATAGCCTTTACCTTAGGCTGATCAGCTGCCTGATTCTGCATTACTGCTGCCATGGCCGCTTCTTCTTCAGCGGTTGGTTCATAACCTTTGAACATTACAAAGTGTGCATACATACCTGCAAACATCAGACAGGCAAATACGAATGCTGTTGCTGCGTAGGAGTTTGCTTCTCCCACAATCGATGCAAAGAAAGAAACGACTGCAGGTCCCACAAAGGAATATACAACAGACGCTGCAGAAGTCCAGATACTTCTGGAAGAAGACAAAGCCATACGGTCTTCCGGCGTCTTTGCTGCTACATTGATCATAGAAATACTTGCAATAAACGGAAGATTCCATGCAATTCGGCTGGTGATCATCGCAAGTGTGACAAAAACAACCGCCGCCATTCCGTTCCCGATACGGATAAACTGTCCCGCATATAAAAACGGTACCAGCCAAGGTGTCAAGATCAGCCAGGAACGGTAACGTCCCCACTTTTTAGCTTTGCCCTTGTTCATAAATGCTCCGTACATCATGGATAAGATTGCATCTACCACTGCTGAAATCGTGGTCATAACTGCTACAATTCCCGTACTGAATTTGGCGATGTTGGTGAAGAAATAGGATGCGTAGAAAGTATCGATATTCGACATTAACGTAAAGCCAAAATCACCGACACCGAAAAACTTTTTCAGCGATCCACTGATCTTCTTAGGTTCTTTCTGTTCTGACATAACTGCTCACCCTCCTTGTGCTATTTTGTGCAAATCACCCATAATTTCCGTTATTTGCAGCTTTCGTATGTCTTATATGTTGTAGTATAAGGGCTTCGCAGAACAGTTCCTATGGTATAGAAATACAATTTTAAGATATCTTTTCTCTCTATTTTTGTTTATGAATACCATACAATTTCAGGCCACAAAAAATCCATGGATCACTGTGTGAAAAAGATCCATGGATTCTGATCATTCGTATATTGGATGATACCAGGATCTAAAGGTTCTCCGCCGTTATCTCCCGGTATGGAAGCCGAATATATTTTCCGTCCTTAAGCTGGTATTCTTCCGGAAGTTCGTTTTCTGTCACCAGTGCATAAGCCAGTTCCAGCATAGCATGTGCCTGTCCTTCTCCGTCATTGAGAACGGTTCCCAGAAGTTCTCCTTTTTTTACTACTTCCAGTCCCACACTGGTTCCATCGATTCCCAGAATTACCGGCCAGTCAGTATCACCTGGTTTTAATCCCGCTTCTGTCAGAACATCCACCGCCCCCAGGGCCATATCATCATTATTTGCCAGAATTACTTCAATTTCTTCTCCGTATGTATCCAGAAATGTCTGCATCTTGGTTGCCGCCTGATCCCGGTTCCAGTTTGCAATCTCATCCGCCAGTTTTTCAACCATGTAACCGCTTTCTGTGATTTCTTCAATCACCGCCATGCTTCGCGCAAGAGAATCATTGTGTCCAGCTTCTCCTTCTAACATAACATACTGCAGTACACCGTCTTTGTTTTTATCAATTTTGTCAAAATTTTTTCTGCATTCTTCCACAAGGATTTTACCCTGCAGACGCCCTGATTCATAGGCATCTGCTCCCACATAATAAAGTTCGTCCCAGCGGTCCAGATCCTCTTCTACCAGTTCTCTGTTGAAAAAGATTACAGGAGTCTGGTTTTTCCTGGCTTTTTCTATAATACCGGATGCATCCGTACGATCCACAAGATTAATGCAGGCAATATCCACCTGATCATCGATAAAGTCATCCATCTGACCATTTTGCACCATCTGACTTCGCTGCGCATATCGGATATCCAGGCTTATGGTAATTCCCCATTCATTTTCTTTCTCTTTTGCATAATTCTGAAAACAGGAAATCAGTTCCGATACAAATGTATCGTACTGGTCATAGGAACTAACTCCAATCCTCAGAACTTTCTGATTTGCTTTTCCGTTTTTTCCCTGTGGACTGCATCCTGCAAGCGCCATGGCTGCGCCAAGTGTAAGAACCAGTCCCCCCAGTATTTTTCTGTTCATACCTTCTCCCCGTTAACTGTTTGGAAACAGGAGCCTTGCATGTTCCTCATCATACAAGGTTTCCTTTGTAACAATGTTATATGAAATATGGATATTTTCATTCATCCAGTCTGCTTCTCGCTTTTCCGTCAGCGCCATAATTCCCTGGTATCCCATACTGAATTCGTTCTGATAGACCAGCGCAGCCAGATTCTCATTATCCAGATCATTCACTGTTGCCGCTGTGTTACCGATTCCGTATATCTGCAGTCTTGTCTTTTTCCTCTGTGAATAGCTCTGATATTCTTCCCACAGAGCGGAAATCCGTTCTGTGGAATACTTATCCAGTGTTACCGCTTTTCCATTGCTTTGCAGAACCTCCACTGCCACGTCCATGATCTCTTCTGTCTTTTTTCCGGTTTCATCTATTATTTCAATTTCTTCTCCGGATGCTTTTAATACATCTGTTACGCCACGGTAACGACTCTGCATACTGTCCCTGTCCATTCTTTCTCCCAAAATGATGACCGGTCCGTCCTCCGGAAGCATTTCGCTTAACACTTTCTTTCCCAGTGTCTTTCCCATCTGGTAATCATCTGCCCGGATCACAGGATACTCCTCACCGGCACCGCTTTCTATAAAAACCATCGGGACTGATATGTTGCTTTTTTTCAGTTCTTCCTTCATCTTCTCCTTTTCAATACATGCCACAAGTACACCGGAGGTTCCCAGTTCCTCTTCTCTCTGTATTGCCAGAATCTCATCTTCTGTCGTGTTATTTTCATCCAGATGCACATAGTTGATCATAATTCTGGCATCGTCTTTTGCCTGCTCTGCACCTGCCTCTAACATTGCCCACTCATTTTCTGCATCCTGATAGAGAACTACTGAATATAATTTTTTCTCCTTTTTCTGAACTGTTTCCGTAATATATCCATATACGGTAACCGGAATCAGTACTGCAGCTACCAGGAGAATCGGATACTTTCGTCTGTTTTTTTCGTTCATCTCTACTCTCCCGCCTCCTCTTCCGTGGTCTTTGGAATATGAATTCTCACTACAGTCCCCTCATCCGGTTCACTTTCTATTTCCAGTCCATATTGTGTTCCAAAATAAAGCTGTATACGCTGGTTCACATTTTTCAGACCGATTCCGGATCCTTTCTGCCGTGCTTTCTCCCCGCCTGTCAGGAGATGTTCGACCTGTTCTTCCGGCATCCCCGGTCCGTTATCCTCTACTTCCAGATACAGATCCTGCTCTCTGGTATAAGCACGGATATGGATCTCTCCTTCTCCATCCATATATTCCATACCGTAATATATTGCATTTTCTATCAATGGCTGTATTACCAGTTTGATTGTTTTGTACTGTTCTATATCAGGTTCCACCTCAAAGTATGAGGTAAATTTATTCTTATACCGGTATTTCTGAATTGCCAGGTAACTTCTTGCATGCTGCAGTTCGTCCCCTACAGAGATTACATTTTTCCCTCTGGAGAGACTGATTCTGAGAAGTCGTCCCAATGCCTGCACCATCGATACCGCATCCTCATACCGCTCACTCTCAATCATCCACATAATCGAGTCCAGTGTATTATACAGAAAATGTGGATTGATCTGGGACTGAAGGGCATCCAGTTCGTTCTTACGCTTTTCTTCCTGCTCCTTTACCATCTTATCGGTAAGTTCCTGTAATTCTTCCACCATAAAACGGATCGTCAGACCGAGATGCTGTATCTCTGGAGGACCGCCAATATATACCACAGGCTGCTGCTTCATCTCAATTCCCTGAATGGATTTTTCCAGTTTTTTCAACGGATCTGTAATGCGCACTGCTACATACTGATTGACAAAAATCATTAAAAAAATTGCCAGTACCAGGTTCAGCAATGCCATCATCCTTGTCTGATTCAGATCACTGAACAGGCTTTCTTTTGATACCACACTGACAATCTTCCATCCGGTATAACCCACAGTTTTTACCACAACTACTCGTTGTTCTCCCTGGAATTCTTCGTTGTGTACCCCCTCATCGTAAGTGCTTGCTGTCTGATTATTCTCCTGTATAATGTTGGAAAAAATCAGATTCTGTCTGGGATGATAGATGATCTCCCCATCTCGTCCTATCAGATAAACATAGCCTTTTCCGTCATTATTCACTTCTGTAAAAAGCTGCTGGATTCCACTGAAATTCATATCCACCAGAAGAATTCCACCAGACATTTTTCCGTCATTGGTCAGTTCCACTCCCCGGCTCAAAGAAACTACCCAGTAATATCTGCCACTTTTATTTTCAAAAATATTCTGTACATGCAGATCAGAAAAATGCAGATTTTCCATCTTATCCGATGCGTCCTGAAACCAGCTTTGCGCAGTAATATTCACATTTTTTTTCAGACTTCCCACTGGTGCTGCCCCCAGAAGCTCCCCGTCTCTGGTAAAGCAGGCTATGCTTACCAGATTATCTTTGTTTGCTTCATACAAGAGACTTAACTCCCGGGAAATATCATCTTTATCAAAATCAACTTTCTTTATTACATTGTAATACACCGCATCGGAACTGCGCATCATAGACCGAAGATACGTATTCAGATTAATCTCCACC
>UQWA01000032.1 GCA_900544685.1 uncultured Lachnospiraceae bacterium
GAAGAACAAGGCAGAGCTATGGAACGAAAGAATACTGAACGTGAAAGGAAAAAAGTTGAAAGAGAAAAAAATAGGGCAGATAAACTTGCAAAAGAATTAGAAAGATACCATGAAAAGTATGGTGTTCTTGCGTAGGGGTGGATTTGACAGAACTTAGCATAACAATGCCAGTATGAGAAAAGGGGCGTGCGTGTGGCATACCTCTTTACTGCATAGATAAAAAAGAAACACCAGAGGGGGAGAATACATGTGCAAAGAAATGGACAGAATCTATGGGATGGGAGAAGAACAAGGCAGAGCTATGGAACGAAAGAATACTGAACGTGAAAGGAAAAAAGCTGAAAGAGAGAGAAAGAAAGCAGAGAATGCGAGAAAAAAAGCAGAAATTGAAAAAAATAGAGCAGATAGTCTGGAAAAAAAATATATATTGCTGGAGCAGAAACTGGAAGAGCTTGGTGTAACAATGCCAGTGTAGAATAACGCAGAAGAGTATAAAATACCGGATTTTAAATTGAATATGATGAGATAGAGATGGTTGAGGTCAGCAATAAGATTGTTGGACTCAACCATTTTTGTTTAAAGAGATTACAACATGTAAAAAAATATATTAGTAATAATGCACAAAAAATGATCGTAAAATATAACTATTTCACACAATTGACATGATTTAAAACTGGAAGTATAATCTGTTGTATACAATAGATAACACAAAATAGACATATATAACAAAACAGGAGGAAAAACAATGAAAGCAATGTACATTAATGCACCTGGTGAGGTGGAGATTCGTGACATTGGGATGCCGGTACGTAAAGAAGGAGAAGTATTATTAAAACTGTTATATGGCGGCATTTGTGGAAGTGATCTTGGATCTTATCGTGGAACATTTGCATATTTTGATTATCCAAGAATTCCGGGACATGAATTTTCGGCAGAAGTAATAGAAGCAGATGAAAACAATGAATATGGAATTAAGAAAGGTATGATTGTTACCTGTAATCCATATTTTAACTGCGGACACTGTTATTCTTGTAAACATGGAATTGTAAATGCCTGCATGGATAATCAGACATTGGGATGCCAGCGGGATGGAGCTTTTCGTGAATATTTTACAATGCCGATTGAAAGAGTCTATGATGGCAAAGGTATGGATGCAAAAACACTGGCAGCCATCGAACCGTTCTGCATCAGTTACCATGGTGTAAGC
The DNA here is from genome assembly GCA_900544685.1 of uncultured Lachnospiraceae bacterium. Lineage (GTDB taxonomy): Bacteria > Bacillota > Clostridia > Lachnospirales > Lachnospiraceae > Marvinbryantia. The sequence continues at coordinate 1,208 of UQWA01000032.1, forward strand.
AGAGCAAATGTAAAAGAGGGAGATAAAGTGCTTGTAGTCGGAGCTGGAACAATTGGTGTACTGGCAGCGATTGCAGCAAAAGCAAAAGGAGCAACGGTATATATTTCTGATGTATCTGAAGGAAAACTGAAGATGGCAGAAGATTTTGGCGTAGACGGTACCGTCTTAAATGATTCTCCTGAAAATTTTGAAAAGAGAGTCAGTGGCCTGACAGATGGAAATGGCTTTGATGTGACAATTGAGGCAGTTGGCCTTCCTTCCACATTCCAGAATTGTATCGATGCGTGCTGCTTTGGCGGACGTATGGTATTAATCGGTGTTGGAAAGAAAAATCTGGATTTTAATTTCACATTGATCCAGAAAAAGGAACTGAATGTCTTTGGATCAAGAAATGCATTGAAAAAAGATTTCTTAGAGTTAATCGATCTGGTAAATGCAGGTAAAGCACCTCTTGAGAAGGTGATTACCAATGTATATCCGTTCGATGATGCAGCAAAAGCATTTTATGATTTTGCGCATAATCCAGGGGATATGTTAAAAGTTATTTTTGATTTCTCAAATATTTCTGAATAAGCATAATGCACAATAATAAAATGAAAATCAATTTAAAATATGAGATGGAATATACAAAACGCACTAAAAGACGGAAAAAATAATTGAAATATTGACAAAAATAACAAAACGCGATATTGTATACAATATCAAATACCAAATGCATGCAATGGGTAGCAAAAACAAATATATAATAAACAAAGGAGAAAAAAGGGTATGAAAAAGAGAATGGTGGCATTAGCAATGGTGGGACTGGTAGCAGCTACAGCAATGGTTGGATGTGGAAAGGTTCAGACAGACAGCCAGAAGAGTGCAGAGACATCAGCAGAAGGAACAACAACAGCAAGCGCAGCAACTGGAAAGGATGCCTATTCAGAAGATGTAAAAATTGCTTTCTTACCAAACGTAATTGGTGATTCCTGTGCAGCAGCATGGGCAGATGGAATGAATACTTATCTTGCAAGCTTTTCAAATGTAACATTGGATGTATATGATGGAGAAGCATCTGTTGATACGGAAGTACAGATCATGGACGAGTTGATCAATCAGAAGTATGATGCGATCATTCTTCAGGCAACAGACGCAGCAGGACTTGCAGCATCTGTAGATAAAGCAGAAGCAGCAGGTATTCCGGTTATCACCTGTAACCTGGATGCAGATACAGTACATACAGGACTGGTAGCTGCGGTTGATGTAGAAGCAGGACAGCAGATCGCAGATTCTATCGGAGAAAGTCTTGGCGGAAAAGGAAAGGTAGTAATCATTTCTGCTACACCTGGAGCTACAAAGGGTGAAAATATTGATAAAGGATTTAAAGCAGTTATGGAAGAAAGTTATCCGGATATCGAAATCCTGGATGAACAGTCTGGTGAATGGCTGACAGAAAATGCCAATACTGTTATGACTGACTTCTTAACAAAATATCCTGAAATCGATGCAGTTCTCTGCCATAATGATGCAATGGCAGAAGGCGCAGCAGAAGCAGCAAAAGCAGCCGGAAGAGATATGCAGATCTGGGGTGTAGATGGAGAATCCAAGATGCTTGACTATATTGAGCAGGGACTTTGCACAGGTACCGTATTTACAGACTGCCGTTCACAGGGAAGTTCCTGCGCACAGCTTGCAATGTATGCAATTGAGTCTGGAATTACAGCAAGCTCCGTATCTGAAACACCAGTTGTAAAAATGGCTCCAATCATTGTAACAAGCGATACATTATCTGAGATTACAGACAGCATGCGCTGGTAATTTAGTAAGGCATTCTGGTAAATAAAGTCAGCAATAAGAAGGTGGAAAATCATATGAGACAGGAACAGATGAGACGTTTAATATCTATTGCCTCACTAATTGTGATCATGTTAGTGTTTGGTTTAACCAGTAATTCCTTCTTTACCCAGGGTAATTTACTGAGCATTCTTCGTGAATGCTCAGTAAATGGAATTATTGCGGTTGGTGTTACATACGTAATTATTACAGCAGGAATTGATTTGTCAACTGGAGCAGCAGTAGGATTTGCCGGTATGCTTTGCGCAAATCTCCTGTACAATTATAATATGTCCGCAGGAATTATAGTCCTGATTTCTATTTTAACAGGTCTTGTCTGTGGAGCATTAAATGGATTTATTATTACAAAATTAAGAGTTCCGGAATTTATCGGAACACTGTCAACACAGTATTTATTCCGTTCTATGGTATTTGTATTTGCAATCCGTGAAGCGGGAGTTATCACAAACAAAAAAATCTCAAATCCTGGAATCCTGATTTGGGGAGGAAGTATTGATGGAATTTATCTGGTAACCATAGCCTTTATTGTATTGGCTATTATTGGACAGATCGTTTTAAAGAAAACAAAGTTTGGTACTTATATATATGCAACAGGAGCTAACAGAAAATCAGCAGAATTATCTGGAATCAACACAGATAAAGTGCGTATGGCAGTATATGTCATCACAGGAGCGTTATGCGGACTGGCAGCAATTTTCCAGATTGGACGAGTTGGAAGCGTAACGACAGACCTGGGAACTGGAATGGAATTTGAAATTATCGCATCTGTAGTAATTGGAGGATGTGCATTCTCCGGCGGACGTGGAGATGTATTCGGATCTGCAATCGGAGCTGTGTTCATGGCAGTATTACAGAACGGTATCTTAAAATACAACTTACCGACAGCAGCACAGTTAATTGTAAAAGGTGTTGTAATTGTTATCATGATTGTGTTTGATGCAGTATATAACAAGATGATGCAGAAGCGGATTCAGCAGAAAGCACGTGAACTGGATGCAGCAACAGGAGGTGAAGCATAATGTCAGCATTACTGGAAATGAAAGAGATCGAAAAAAGCTTCAACGGAACGGCTGTATTAAAGAAAGTTAATTTTTCTGTAGATGCAGGAGAAGTGCATGCTCTGATGGGGGAAAATGGCGCAGGTAAATCTACACTGATCAAGATCTTAACAGGAATCTACCCAAAAGATGGCGGACAGATTTATTGGTGCGGCAAACCGGTTGAGATTAATAACAGAAATGATGCAACAAAGCTTGGTATTGGTGTTGTGTATCAGGAACTGAGTCTGATTCCTACACTGACTGTTATGCAGAATGTCATGCTGGGAAATGAAGAAAGCAAACTTGGATTTGTCAATGCACGTAAAATGCGCAAGCAGGTGAAAGAACTGATTGACAAATATGGATTTGGCATTAATCCGGATTCTATTGTTGAAACACTGACCATTGCGCAGCGGCAGACAGTAGAGATTTTGAAAGCCTTGAGCAAAGAGTCAAAACTAATTATCATGGATGAACCTACTGCATCCTTAAGTGCAAAAGAATCTAATGCTTTGTTTGGAATTGTAGAGCAGCTTCGTGCAGATGGTGTAAGTGTTATTTATATTTCCCATCGTCTGGAAGAGGTATATCGTTTATCGGATAGACTTACAGTTTTAAGAGATGGGGTAACAGAGGCAGTACTGAATAAAGAGCAGATCATTCCGGGAGACGTCGTACGACTGATGATCGGAAAAGAATTAAGTGAAGCAACTGCTTCTAATAATCTGAGAGTTTCAGATGCACCAGTCAGACTGAGTGTAAAGAATCTGACAAGAAAAGGTGTATTTAAAAATATCAGCTTTGATATTCATGAAGGTGAAATTGTAGGATTTGCCGGACTGGTTGGAGCCGGCCGTACAGAAGTTATGAGATGTATCTACGGTGCAGATCCGTGTGATGGAGGTACCGTAGAGTTTGAAGGAAAACCATTAGACCGTAAAATTGGCAAGAGTATTAAAGATGGCTTTGGATTTGTTCCGGAAGACCGTAGAAATCAGGGATTTACACCACTTTTGTCTATTGAAAAGAATGTTGCTCTTACAAATTATGATACGTTATCAAAGTATAATTTTGTTGACAGACCGGGAGAAAAGAAACTGGGAAATGATATGGTGGACCGTCTGAGAATCAGACCGAATAACTCACAGGTGCCGGTTGGAAACCTTTCTGGTGGTAATCAGCAGAAAGCAGTTCTTGCAAAATGGCTGAGTCGTGATCTGAAGCTTCTGATTATTGATGAACCAACTGCGGGAATTGATATCGGAGCAAAGGATGAGATTTATAAGATTCTGGAAGAACTGGCAGCGAAAGGAACTTCTGTCATCATGGTATCATCAGATTTACAGGAACTTTTAAGAGTGTCACATCGAATCATTGTTATGCGAAAAGGTGAAATCTTTACAGAATTTTCAAGCGGAACCATTACCCAGGAAGATATCCTGATGGCAGAGTCCGGAATTCTTGCGAAGGAGGGCGAAAAGAATGAATAAGGATAAAATCAAAAAAGTCCTTGGCAGATCACAGAAGTTATGGATTCTTGTAGTGATTATGCTGGTATTGACCATACTTCAGCCGGGAGTATTTCTGACAGCAGCAAATATGAAAAGTATTTTATTATCCATATCCATTTATGGTATCATGGTGTGTGGTACGATTTTCCCAATTCTTCTTGGAGGAATTGACTTGTCGGTAGGAGCTGTTGCAGCCGCAGCAGGAGCACTGGCAGTTACACAGATTGTGGCACATGATTATTCCATGACAGGCGTACTGATCGGTATTGTTGGGGGACTGCTTCTTGGATGTGTGGTAGGACTGATTCATGGTCTGATTGTAACACAGTTTGGAGTACCTGCATTTTTGATCACATTGGCAACACAGAATATTGTATATGGAATCGCACAGTTATTAACCGGCAATAATGTAATTGCCTGCATGAAACCAGACTTCTTTGCATTCCTTGGAGGCGGACGTTTATTTGGAATTCCATTTTCCATTTTCATTATGGCTTTCATGGCAATTCTTTCCTATATTATATTGAATAAAACAGTACTTGGAAGAAATATTTATGCAGTTGGCGGTAACTCAGAAGCATGCCGTTTATCAGGTGTAAAGAGCCGGCTGGTTACTATCATTGCTTATGTGGCATCCGGATTTACTGCAGCACTGGCAGGAATTGTACTGGCAAGTATGAATCGCCAGGCAATTGCAAAAGCTGCACAGGGATATGATAACTATGTGCTGACGGCATTGGTAGTTGGAGGAGCTTCTCTGATGGGTGGAGAAGGTTCTGTACTGGCTGCTATCTGGGGTGCATTCCTGGTAGGTGTAGTTCAGAATGGACTACGTCTGATGGGAGTAACTTCCGATTACCATGGAATTTTCAAATGTATTGTAATTATTGCGGCAGTTGCACTGGATGCACAGGTTCGTTATAAGAAGAGCGGCTTACAGAAGGGCGGACTCTTTAAGAAGAAAGCAAAAGCAGAAGCATAAAACAGGAATGATAAGCATAAAGACGGGGTGATGTGGAATGAAAATCATAGATGCACATGTTCATGTATTTAAGAACCTTCAGGGATTCCGCGGAGAAGGCGAACTGTATCCCATCGGAGGTGGAAAAGCGAGATGGGCGAATGGTGATATAGTGGAAATGATTCCACCTCATCTCGGCGAAGATGCGTTCACTTATGAGACTTGCTATAAGTTCTTAAAAGAAAAAGACGTAGAAAAAGCAGTATTGCTTCAGGGAAGCTATTATGGATTTGCCAATGAATATGTGGCAGAAGCTATAAAGACCTATCCGGATATGTTTATCGGGGCAGGAACCTATGACCCGATGAGCAGATATGCAGAACAGATACATGAGAGACTGGTGAATGAACTGGGATTTAAGATCCTGAAATTTGAGACCAGTTCCGGTGGTGGTCTGATGTCCTATCACCATCCATATAAATTAGATGAAGTGTTCCTTCCAATTGCAAAAAAATGTGAGGAACAGAATGTTGTGATGGTATTGGATATCGGAAGTCCGGGAATGGAGAGCTTTCAGCCGGAAGCAGTCAGAAAGATTGCACAGGAATGTCTGAATCTGAAGATTGTAATCTGCCATTTGCTGGCACCGACATTAAGGGATCATACAACAGGTGTACTTGAAGAAAGTATGAACAGCCTGAAGCTGGATAATGTATATTTTGACCTTGCTGCAGTGCCGTTTAATGTACAGCCGGAAGAATACCCGTTTCCGACAGGGCTGGATTATATAAAGAAAGCAGCAGAGATTGTGGGAACAGAACATTTACTCTGGGGAACGGATATACCGTCAGTTCTGATAAAGAACAGCTATGAGAAACTCACAGACTATATTACAGAGAGTGGATTGTTTCTTCAGTCCGATCTGGAAAAGATGTTTTATGAAAACGCGATGAGGGTCTATCCGTTTTAAATAAACACATACTGGGGGTAAAAAAATGTATTTTGTTGATAAATTAAAAAACTGTCATCCAAAAGAAGGAGAAGTAGCCATATTCTGGTTGGGACAGGCAGGTTTCCTGTTGAAAAACAGTAAGGATGAAGTACTTGCAGTTGATCCCTATCTGTCAGATGCGGTAGAGCGGATCTGCGGGTTAAAGAGGCTTATGATGCCGGTTATGGAACCGGAAGAATTGAATCCGGATGTGCTGGTGATTAGTCACCATGATGAAGATCATCTGGATATGGATATTATACCGGATATGATGAAACGCAATCCGGCAACAAAGCTTTTTGCACCAAAGACAGCGTATGATATGTGTGTAAAAGCAGGAATTTCCAGGGAACAGCTTGTGCTCTTTGATGAGGGAACAAAGTCTGAGTGCAAAGGTTTTGAATTGGAGGCAGTTTTTGCAGACCATGGAGATCATGCACCGGATGCAATTGGTATGCTGATCCGCACAGAAGGATATTTGTTCTATTTTTCAGGCGATACTTCCTATCAGTGTACGAGAATGCAGTATGCGGCATCCAAGGATGTGGATGTGCTGATAGTTCCGATTAATGGGGAATACGGCAATATGAATTCCTGTGAAGCGGTGGATTTGGTAAATCTCGTGAAACCGAAACTGACTATACCGAGTCATTTCTGGACATTTATCCGACACGGAAGTGAGCCGTATTTATTTGACCGGGAAATGCGTCTGGAAGCAAAAGACAGTTCATATTATTTTATGTGTCAGGGAGAAATGATACTCTGGGATGGAAAATTGCTGAATGAAACAAAAAAAGTGTAAGATTTTTTAAATATTATTAACTACTTTTCTGCCGAAGTATGATATTATATTATATAAAATGTTATTTCTTTCACTTACATTTTATCAGCAGAAGTGAAAAATAGAAAATGTAATAGAAATATTGTAATGGTGGATAAGTAAGTATGAAAAAAGAATCTTTAAAGCAACAGGCATATAATATTATCAAAGAAAAAATCATTAACTGTGAATATGCACCGAATGATTTACTGAATGAAGAAAAGTTAAAAGAAGAGATCGGCGCGAGCAGGACTCCGATCCGTGATGCCTTAAGCCGGCTGGAACAGGAACGGCTGGTACATATTTTACCGAAGAAAGGAATCATGGTTGCACCGTTATCAATCCGAGATATTAATGCAGTGTATGAGGCACGAATGCTGATCGAACCATATGCGATAGAGTATTATGGGAATAAGATCAGCAGGGAAAAATTTGCTGAATATAAAGAAACCTTTCAGAAGATAAAAGATGCTGTGAAAAGAGGCAGCGGAACGCCGGAGAATCTGTATGAGATTGATGACCAGTTTCATATAGAGTTTATCAAGGCAATGGAAAATGAGTATTTTCTTTCCATGTATGAGCAGATCTATAATCAGAATCTCAGACTGAGAATATTGTCAGGGGCAAGGGGGAAGAACCGTATGACGGAAACACAGGATGAACATCTGAAAATCGTAGATTACTGTATTTATGGAAGCTGGGAGCAGGCAGCAAGTGCGATGAAAGAGCATCTGTTGTTTTCAAAAAGAGCTTCATTTGATGCAATTTTTCAGAATAGTGACATGTTTTTGTAAAAGATTAGCCTTTAAAATCAGTTTTATGCATATGCAGCATATCTGATTTTAAAGGCTAAAAAAATGATTAATTTTGTATACAATAATAAATGCAATATAGAGCGAGGGTAAAAAATGAAAATGCAGAACAGAGGGAAACTTTTTATTGCAGTTATATTTTTCTGGATTGCCATGTATGTGTATATTCCATATCAGACCACCTATCTGAAAGTAATCGGCACTGCCAGTAATCAGATCGGAATCATTGTAGGTGCGTATGGTATTTCTCAGATGCTGTTAAGATTTCCGGTAGGTATTCTTGCTGACCGCCAGAACTATCATAAAATTTTTATATTAGCAGGCGGGGGAGCAGCGTCAACAGCATCGGTATTTCGTATTTTGCTAAATAATAGTCTGGGATTTTTTATCGGAAATATTTTTTCGGGACTGGCAAGCGCCATGTGGATTTCTTTTATGGTGCTGTACATGAGCTATTATCCAGATGAGGAACAGCGGGAAGCAACAGGAAAAATAGTATTTGCCAATAATATTGGCATGCTTGGGGGATTCGTAATCAGCACGTTATTGTATCAGATAGTGGGAATGCAGGTAATTTGTGGGTTTAGTGTATTTTCCGGACTGATTTGCATGGGATTTGCGTTAGCATTGACAACTGCAAAGAATACAAAGCAGAAAAAAGTGGAACTGGGAGCACAATTAGCCTTATGCCATCGGAAACGATTGATTTTATTTTCTTTGCTGGCACTGGTTCAACAGGGAATACAGGCGGCTACAGCCATGTCTTTTTCTATGCAGATTGTTACCAGCCTTGGCGGAAGTCTGAAGGAAGTGGGCATTGCGTCTACGATCTATATGATTTCTGCTGTGCTGTGGGCAAAATTTTCATCTACGAAACAATGCGAGAGGATTTCGGTAAAGGGATTGATACCTGCTGTTTTTGTTATGAATGCAGTTTACTTACTGCTGATGCCGGAAGTAAATCAGATCAGTCAGATTTACGTATTGCAGATTCTGCCTGGTATGGCAACAGGGTTGCTATTTTCCAGTCTTACTGCTGAAGCAATGAAAGGAATAGCAGCAGAAGTAAAATCTACAGCAATGGGACTGTATCAGACTATATATGCAGTTGGGATGACCCTACTTCCGATGTTAGGAGGCACAGTTGTGCAGAATGCATCTATGAGAATGGCATATAGAGTATTTGCAGGGATATGTTTTGTTGCAGCAATTTTGGCGGTTTGTGTCCGAAAGTGGGCTGAAGTTTAGATTGGTGAAAAGTGCATAAAAAGTAGAATGAAAATATGATAGTAATGTACAATTGACACTGGATGAAACAAGATATATAATCTGATGTATACAACAGATAATACATATGAAGTGGAAAGAAAATGCACAAGAATTGTTCGATAGGTAAGGAAGGGTGAAAAATGAGAGAAAGACAATTTGTTGCAGATATCGTAAGCGGAACAAAATTACCAAAGATGTTTCGTGCAAGACAGATATTCCCAGATGATAAACTTGAAGTAGAAAAGATTCCACAGATCATTCATGATCTGTTGTCAGAACCGAAGTTTAAAGACAGAGTGAAACCTGGTATGCGTATTGCCATTACCGCAGGTTCCAGAGGTATCTCAAATGTGGCATTAACAACAAAATGCATCGCAGATTTTTGTAAAGAACAGGGTGCACAGCCGTTTATTGTACCTGCAATGGGAAGTCACGGTGGAGCAACAGCCGAAGGACAGAAAGAGATCCTGACCGGATATGGTATTACAGAAGAATATTGTGGATGCCCGATCATTTCTTCTATGGAAGTAAAATGTATTGGCAAAAATGCAGAAGGCGTAGACGTTTACATTGATAAGAATGCTGTTGAGGCAGATGGAATTATTCTCGGATGCCGTATCAAACCACACACTGCATTCCGAGGACCTTATGAGAGCGGCATGATGAAGATGATGGCAATTGGTCTTGGAAAACAGTATGGAGCAACTATCTGCCATGCAGCCGGATTCCAGAATATGCATAAGAACGTGCCGTCTTTTGGACGTGCGATTATTGCAAATGCACCGGTGCTGTTTGCAGTACCAACGATTGAAAATGCATTTGAAGAGACCTGCTGGATCGGAGCAGTTGCAGCAGAAGAGATCAATGACAAAGAACCGGCTCTTCTGGAATATGCAAAATCTTTGATGCCACGCATCTGGGTAGATTCCTGTGATGTGCTGGTGGTAGACCAGATTGGTAAGAACTTCAGCGGAGATGGTATGGATCCAAATATCACCGGAACTTTTTGTACCAACTGTGCCAGCGGTGGAATTAATGCACAGAGAGTAGCTGTTCTGAACTTAAGTCCTGAGACTCACGGGAACGGAATTGGACTGGGATATTCCAGTGCAACCACAGCACGAGTATACAAGCAGCTTGATCTGAAATCTATGTATCCAAATGCAATTACCTGTACTGTACTTGGTGGTGTACGTATTCCGATCGTTATGGAAAGTGATAAAGAATGTATCCAGTGCTGCCTGCAGACCTGTAATGAAATCGACAAAGAACATGCGAGAATTGTCCGGATTCCAAATAGTCTGAATATTGGTGAAATTTTATTATCAGAAGCATATCTGGATGAAATTAAAGATAACGAAGCATATAAAGGCAAACTGGAAATTATTTCAGAGCCGGAAGAATGGAATTTTGATGAAAATGGTGATCTGCCAATGAAAGACGGAAGCCTTGTATTTTAATAAAATGTGGAGGATAAAGAAATGGATAGACTGAATTATGATGTATTAGCAAAATCTGGTTATGACGGATATGTATTAAAAGATGCACCTGTAAAAGTATTACAGTTCGGAGAAGGTAACTTCCTTCGTGCATTCGTAGACTACTGGTTTGACCTTGCCAATGAAAAAGCAGACTGGAACGGTAAATGCTGTCTGGTACAGCCGATTGCTCCAGGTCTGGCAAAAATGATCAATGAACAGGAGGGGCTGTATACCTTATACCTTCGCGGAAGTGAAAACGGACAGAAGGTAGACGCAAAGCGCGTGATCTCCAGCGTAAAGAACTGCCTGAACCCATATGAAAAAGCAGATTACGAAGCAATGATGGAAGTAGCAGCAAGCGATGACCTAGAAATCATCGTTTCCAATACAACAGAAGCCGGTATCCAGTATGATCCATCCTGCCAGCAGGATGACTGCCCACCATCCAGCTTCCCTGCAAAACTGACACAGGTTCTGTATCATCGTTATAAAGCAGGCAAAAAAGGTATCATCATGCTTGCATGTGAGCTGATTGACAACAATGGTAAAGAACTGCTGAAATGCGTAAACCAGTATATCGAACAGTGGGGAATGGAAGAAGGATTCAAGAAATACGTGAATGAAGAATGTACTTTCTGCGGATCTCTGGTTGACCGTATTGTACCTGGACGTATCCGTGACGAAAAAGAAGTAGCAGAGCTGGAACAGAAGCATGGTTATGCTGACCCACTTCTGGATGTCGGTGAAGTCTTCGGCGTATGGGTTATCGAAGGAGATCCAAAGCTGAATGATGTCCTTCCATTTAAGAAAGCAGGACTGGAAGATAAAGTATTTGTAGTGCCTGATATGAGCCCATACAAGAAGAGAAAAGTACGTATCCTGAATGGTGCACACACCGGATTCGTTCTTGGCGCATATCTTGCCGGAGAAAATATCGTACGTGACTGTATGCAGGATGAAACCATCAAAGGCTTCATGAACAAGATGCTTTATGATGAAGTCATCCCGACTCTGCCGCTGGACAAACAGGATCTGTTAAACTTTGCGTCAGCCGTATCAGACCGTTTCAACAACCCATTTGTAAACCATGAACTGATGAGCATTTCCCTGAACTCCACATCCAAGTGGAAAGCAAGAAATATGCCGTCCTTCCTGGAATACATCAAAGAAAAAGGCGAGCTTCCTGTATGCCTGACCATGTCCCTGGCTGCATACATTGCATTCTACAGCAATGATATTCAGGAACTGAATGAAAAAGGACTGGTATGCAAGCGTCCGGCAGGAAATGAATATGTAGTAAGTGATGACCGCTGGGCACTGGAATTCTACTATGAACACAGAAATGACAGCGCAGAAGATCTGGTACATGCTGTTCTGACTAATGAAAAGATGTGGGATCAGGATCTGACACAGATTAAGAGTCTGGAAGAAACAGTAGTTGCTGATCTGAAGAAGATCCGTGAGGAAGGAGCAAAGGCTGCTTACGCAAGCTGCCTGTAAGATAAAGGTATGAAAACGATTCAGATTCATCCACTTGATAATGTGGCAGTAGCGCTTACCCCGATTGCAAAGGGGGAGAGCGTCACTGCAGGTGAATATACTGTAATTGCAGGCGGGGATATCCCGCAGGGGCATAAAATTGCCCTGAAAAAGATTGAAAAAGATACGAATGTTATCAAATACGGTTTTCCAATCGGACATGCGACAGAGGAAATCGAGGCAGGAAGCTGGGTGCACAGCCATAACATGGCAACCAATCTGGAGGGGGAAGTAGAATATACTTACCAGCCGGCTATTACACCGGTAACACCTGCAGAACCGGAGACGTTCCAGGGATTCCGAAGAAAAGACGGCCGCGCAGCAATCCGTAATGAGATCTGGATCATCCCAACGGTAGGCTGTGTCAACGATGTGGCAAAACGCATGGTGCAAATGAACCAGGATCTGGTAAAGGGAACCATCGATGGACTGTATACTTTCGATCATCCGTTTGGATGCAGCCAGACCGGTGCAGACCATGCCCAGACAAGAAAACTGCTGGCAGCCCTGGTTCGCCACCCGAATGCGGCAGCGGTACTGGTTCTTGGACTTGGCTGTGAGAATCTGACCCACGAACAGTTCCTGGAAGAGCTGGGTGACTACGATCCGGACAGAGTGAAGTTCCTTACCTGCCAGGAAGTGGAAGACGAATTCGAAGAAGGAAGAAAGCTTCTGGAACAGTGTGCAGAATATGCAGGGCAGTTCCACAGAGAGCCGATTCCGGTAAGTGAACTGGTGGTAGGTATGAAATGCGGCGGATCAGATGGACTGTCAGGTATCACGGCGAACCCAACAGTAGGCCGTTTCAGTGATATGATGGCAGCAAGAGGAGGATCAACTGTCCTGACAGAAGTGCCGGAGATGTTCGGAGCGGAAGGATTCCTGATGAACCGCTGTATCAATAAAGAAGTCTTTGACAAGGCAGTCAATATGATCAATGGCTTCAAAAACTATTTTATCAGCCATCATGAAGTAGTATATGATAACCCAAGCCCTGGAAACCGTCAGGGAGGTATCACCACACTGGAAGATAAGTCCTGTGGATGTGTCCAGAAGGGTGGAAGCGCACCGATTATGGACGTCATAGGTTACGGCGACCCTGTTGTAACCAAGGGACTGAACATGCTGTATGGACCTGGAAATGACCTGGTATCTGCTACAGCTATGACTGCAGCGGGTGCACACATGATCCTGTTTACCACAGGACGTGGAACGCCGTTTGGCGCACCGGCTCCAACACTGAAACTGGCTACCAACAGCCAGCTGGCAGCAAACAAGAAGAACTGGATCGATTTCGATGCAGGTCCAATCGTAAACGGAGAATCCATTGATGACGCTGCAAGGCGTCTCTTGGATCTGGTGATTGAGACTGCCAACGGAAAAGAAACCCAGACCGAACGCCGTGGTTACAGAAGTATTTCCATCTTCAAAGACGGTGTTGTATTGTAAATAAGGTAACATGATAACTAATGTTATAATCAAAAACTCCTAATCAAAAATAGTTCGCAGCTATTACCAATAGCTGTGAACTATTTTTGTATTGTATAAGCAAATGACAATTAAATTTTCGGTGAATCTATATAAGATGATTTTATTGTCTGAAGATTTATTTTTGATGTTCCAGTGCCAGAGTGATGGTTGTGATATCACACACTTCTGTTGGTCCATAGTACTGAATAGCACCTGGATATACGAAGCAGGTATTCTTAGCCCATTCTTCGCGGTGCGCTTCGAAGTACTTAAACGGTGCACCGTCCAGTTCAACCAGAGCTTTTCTGATAACCGGTTTGTCTTCGCCATGTCTTCTTTCGATGTTCATCATCTTGGTGATTGGCATACCACCTGCAACCCATTCACTTGCCGGTGCAGACAGGTTAGATACTTTGGAAAGGTATCCGTTGTAACCATACTGGATCAGCATAAATGCATTGTATCCAAGGGAGTAGCAGTAGTCTGCATCGAAGTTAGATGGGAATGCACATCTTCCTTCGTATCCAAGGAAATGATGAAGGGCACTGAATTTGCCATTGTATGTACCAGCAGCTCTTCTTGCTTCCAGTTTATCTTTTACCAGAGCAGAGAACAGCTTTTCAGATTCGATCAGAGATACCTGTACGTTTCCGTGTGGATCTCTTTCCAGGAATAACTGCTGCTGAATAGCCTGTGGAAGGATGGCAAATACAGCCATGGATTCCTTTGTCAGACCTTTTTCGATGAAAGCATATTTGTCAGTCCATGCAGGCAGTGCATTGAATTCATCAGCCTTGCTTCCTGCAAGCAGTTCGTTGATCTCCTGAATCAGTACGGAGAATTCAGGAACAAATTCTACAACACCTTCTGGGATGATAGCAACACCGAAGTTCATGCCGTTAGCAGCTCTTTCTGCAACAGAATCAGCAATGTAATCAGCGATCTGGGACAGAGACATCTTCTTTTCAGCAACCTCTTCAGAGATTAAACAGATGTTTGGCTGAGTCTTCAGAGCACATTCCAGAGCAACGTGGGAAGCAGAACGTCCCATAACTTTGATGAAATGCCAGTATTTCTTAGCAGAGTTACAGTCTCTCTCAATGTTACCGATCAGTTCGCTGTAAGTCTTGGTAGCAGTATCGAAACCGAAAGAACATTCGATATCTTCATTCTTTAAGTCACCGTCGATAGTCTTTGGACAACCGATAACCTGAACACCGGTATTGTGAGCTGCAAAATATTCAGCCAGAACAGCAGCGTTTGTATTGGAATCGTCACCACCGATGATTACGATAGCAGTGATGCCATGCTTCTTGCATACCTCAGAAGCAATTGCAAACTGTTCTTCTGTTTCCAGTTTTGTTCTTCCGGAACCGATGATATCAAAACCACCTGTGTTACGGAATTCATTGATATATTCGTCATCAAAGATCAGATATTTGTCTTCGATCAGTCCGCTCGGACCGCCCTTGAATCCGTAAAGAACGTTTTCAGGATTGGTAGCCTTTAATGCATCATACAGACCACATACAACGTTGTGTCCGCCCGGTGCCTGTCCGCCGGAAAGGATAACACCAACAACCTGTTTTTTAGCAGTGGAAGTATTCTGTCCTTTTTCAAAAGTGATCTCTGGTTTTCCATAAGTATTTGGGAAAAGAGCCTTGATCTTATCCTGATCAGCGACGCTCTGAGTTGCTTCTCCCTCTTTTACACAGATATCTGCAATGCCGTGTCTCAGCATTCCAGGAAGCTTTGGAGAATACTCGTATCTTGCTTTCTGAAGCGGTGAAATATTCATTTTTTCAATCTCCTTTTTATGTATTTTTTTACATACATTTAGTATTTTAATATATTTCTGCGAAAAAGTAAACTATTTATAGAGAATCTTCGGCATTTTATGTAACAGTTTAGCCTTTCAGATGAACCATAGGTAAAAACAGAGAAAAAAATTTTAGAGAGAAGAACTTTTTTCAGGTCATTTGCAAAAATCTTTCTATTAGGAAATTTGATTGAAATGGTAAAATTGAAGTTTGGAATTTAAAATAAAAAAGATCCATCCGTTGGATGAATCTCTTTTATATGCGGAAGATGGGACTTGAACCCACACGGTGTAACCACCACAAGATCCTTAGTCTTGCTCGTCTGCCAGTTCCGACACTTCCGCAAGCAATAAATATTATATCTGTATACGTGCAAATTGTCAAGCAGAAATTTCTTTATATCATGATATTCGTAACAGTTCAACCTTTTGGCCGAACCATAGGTAAAACAAGACTGTTGTTTTTTTAGCTAAAATTATATATGATGAAATTATAATTATATAAAGGAGCATGTCATGCAGCGTCTGATTTTTCATGTGGATGTAAACAGTGCATTCCTTTCCTGGGAAGCAGCTAAAAGAGTAAAACAGGGTTTGCCGGATCTGCGGGAGATTCCGTCCTGCATCGGCGGTGACCCGAAGAAGAGAACAGGGATTGTAGTGGCAAAGTCCATCCCTGCAAAAAAATATGGGGTTCAGACAGGGGAACCGGTAGGACTTGCGTTACAGAAGTGCCCGGATCTGGTGTGTGTACCGTCGGATTTTGCCCTGTACGATCGTTGTTCTAAGGCTTTTAAAAGCATCTGTGCGTCATATGCGCCGGTGATGGAGTCTTTTTCCATTGATGAGGTGTTTCTGGACATGACCGGAACCGGGCAGATTTACCCGGATCCGATCGCAACGGCATGTGAGATCAAAGACCGAATTTACCGGGAACTGGGATTTACCGTGAATGTAGGGATATCCACGAACAAGCTTTTGGCAAAGATGGCATCCGATTTTGAAAAACCCAATAAGGTACATACTTTATATCCAGAAGAAGTGCCACAAAAAATGTGGCCATTGCCGGTTCGTGATTTGCTGTTTCTGGGAAAGGCATCGGAGAAAAAGCTGATACAGAATGGGATTCATACCATTGGTGATCTGGCACAGGCAAATGAAAAAGAGATTCAGATGCTACTGGGAGAGAAATCTGGACATCAGTTGTATCTTTCAGCCAACGGCATTGATGACTCTTCGGTAAAAGCACAGCGGGACGAAGCAAAGGGCATCAGCGTGGAGACTACTTTTGATGAAGATATTGTATCTTATGAACAGATTTTTCCCATTCTGCTCAGCCAGTGTGATATTGTGGCGGCGAGAATGCGAAGAGAAGGCAAGAAGTGTAACTGCGTGGCAGTGTCCTTCCGCACACTGGAATTTAAGAACAAGTCTCATCAGCGTAAACTGGAGAATCCTACTGATGTAACAGATGAGATCTACCAGAATGTAAAACGACTGTTTCAGGAATCCTGGAGTGGTCAGCCGCTGCGCCTTATAGGAGTGGCACTGACCGGACTGACAGAAGACGGTTTCGTACAGATGTCACTGTTTGAAGATCCGAAAAAGCGGGAACAGCAGAAAAAGCTGGATGAAGCCATGGATAATATTCGAAAGAAGTTTGGTAATGATAAGATCAGCCGCGCCAGTACCATGAATGTGTCAGGAAGGATTGCAAGAAAGGCAAAGGCACAGATGGAGAATGGAAGAGAGAAAAAGTGATGAAATGCCGTGAAACCGTCGGTTGCAACCATCAGTTGACAGATTTCCAGCCTGAAATGGTGGTCTGCAACCGGGAAAATGGGTAGTATATATGCATAAAAAAGTGCATGGAGGATATGTGTATGATCTTATCAGAGAAGATTACAGAAGAACGAAAAAAGAATGGCTGGTCGCAGGAAGAACTGGCAGAGAAATTATCGGTATCCAGACAGGCGGTATCTAAATGGGAAAGTGCACAGTCGACCCCGGATCTGCAGAAGATCATCCGTCTGGCAGAATTGTTTGAAGTCAGTACAGATTATCTGCTTCGGGACGAAATCACATCGGAGCAGTATATGGTTAAACCGGAATATAAGGAAGAAAAGGCATCGATTCACAGTGTAACTATGGAAGAAGCCAATGCGTTCCTGAACTGGAAAAGGAAGCGGGCACCGATGATGGCAGGGGCAGTGGCGCTTTGTATCCTGAGTCCTGTGCTGCTGATTTTTCTGGCAGGACTTTCAGATTCTCATATCTGGGGACTGAGTGAAAATATGGCATGCGGAGTGGGACTTACCGTATTGATGCTGATGGTGGCGGGTGCAGTCTTTATTTTCATCTCAGGAGGTCTTCAGGGAAAACCATATGAATATCTGGAGACGGAGCAGATCGAGACGGCCTATGGAGTGTCCGGTCTGGTGAAGGAAAAGAAAAAAGAATATGAAAGTGTTTATTTAAAAGGAATTGCCATTGGAGTAGTGTTGTGTATACTGTCAGTGATTCCGCTGTTTATGGTAATGGCTATGGAAGCACCGGATTATATCGTAACAGCCAGTGTGTCAGTTTTACTGATGCTGGTTGCAGCCGGAGTCTATTTGATCCTCCATGTCAGCACGGTCAGAGGCGGCTATGACATGCTGCTGCAGGAAGGGGACTATTCTTTGAAAGAAAAGAAATACAAAGAAAAAATCAATATTTTTTCAACCGTATATTGGTGCACGGCAACTGCCATCTATCTTGGATGGAGCTTCTGGACACAAAGATGGGATTTTACCTGGTTGGTATGGCCGGTGGCAGGAGTATTGTTTGGTGCAGTGTCAGCAGTAGCCAGAGTGTTGGTAAAAGATGAAAAATAGAAGAGGAAAACGAGATGTACAGTGATATTTTCAGCAGGGTATATGACGCCTTCGGTTGGAATTACTACCCGGAGAGTTTTGCACAATTATTGTTGCGTTGGATAGAAGAAATGGGGATAACGGTAAAAAGTATGCTGGATCTTGGCTGTGGAACGGGTGTGCTTTGCAGTATTATGCAGGAGCATGAGATCAATACCCACGGAATGGATCTTTCCACAGGGATGATTGCCATGGCGAAGGAGAAGTATCCTCATATCCCGTTTGATGTAGGGGATATGGTAACCTGGAAGCCGGAAAGTTCCTATGATCTGGTAACCAGTACCTGTGATGCGCTGAATCACATTTTAGACCCAGAGGATGTGAAAAAGGTGTTCCAGAATGTGTATTCCTATGTGAATGCAAGCGGATATTTCCTGTTTGATCTGCTTCGAAAAGGAGAGGCAGAAGAGTGTGAGCCGGTAGATCTGGGAGAACTGGATGGAAAACGGCTGCAGTTCCAGATCTATCATCCGGGAGAAAATCTGGTGACACTGCAGACAGATCTGTTTGATGGTGAGACCCTGGTGAATACGGAAAAGATTCAGGAACGACTCTATGACCCAGAGTGGATTATGGCTGAACTGAAAAAAGCAGGTTTTTCAGAAGTACAGTGTACCGATCAGTTACTGAAAGACCATGACAGTCATGCGGCTACGTGGTTCATGATTGCGAGAAAATAGAATGGCGCCTGTCCGGGTGAAAAGTCTTTCATCAGGGCAGGCGCGTTTTACATAGTTGAATTAAGGTAACAGAATCTCCACCGCTTCCCGGAGAGTAGTGCGTTCACCTACATTGCCAGGGAAAATAACGTATGGAATCTGCGGGAATTTGCTGTCATCTCCGGTCTGCCATACCGGGATTCCGGGACGGATTTGTCCAAGGACCCTGGCTTTTTTCACGTCCAGAGCCTTGGTACCCACATCACTGGAGGTGATGCCGCCTTTGGCGATGACAAAGGAAGGTGTGACAGTCAGCTGTCCGACCAGAGACTGTACGGCATCCGAGATCCGTACAGACAGACGCAGTTCGTCTTCTTTATTTCCGGTATCTGCGGTGATGAGGGCACGGGAGGTATAGCAGCAAACCGTTTTGCCTTCCTTTAGATATTGTTCTTCCAGAGAAAGGCATTTTTCCACCTCTTTTTCAAATTTTTCAGTATTTCTCACCAGAGCAGCGTTCAATTCCAGAAACATAATATCCGGGAGTTTTTTCAGTTCTTCCAACTGTTGGGTAGTTTTGTCGGTGTGGGAACCGATGACAATGACGCCCCCGGCAGAAGTATCTTTCGTAATCATCTTTTTACGGGAAAGCAGGGGCTGATCCGTGATACCGCCGAGCACTTTTACAATCGAGGCTGCACTGCGCAGCAGGAACAGTTTTCCCTTTTCCATGGCACGGTAAAGTGCAATACAGAAAACCTTCAGATCCACATAATCCACTGCATTTACAATAATTTTCTGAAAATGATCCACAGACAGAAGTTGCTTTTCGATGGCATCCAGATTCAGGCTGCGCAGATCATCCAGCGAGATGCAGACAACATCGGATGCGGCAAAGGTCCCTTTTGTTTTTTCTTCAATATAATCTGGTAAAGTGGCAGCAGTGTATCCAAAAGTAGAGTCTTTGGCAAATTCGGTCTCATTGGCAGGAACCAGTTCATTTCCGTATTTGACATAATGGACATTGCCGATGGTAAAACGTCCGCCCTCTTTAAAGAACGGGCAGAGAATTTCGCCGTGTATGGTTTTACCGGTATAATGTTCATAGCTTTCACGCAGCAGTTCCGGTTCCAGAGGATAGTGTCCGCGCAGGGTGGAATCACTGCGGCTGATAAAGAGATAATCCTTATGCAGCTCTTTTGCCACAGAATCCACAGTCTCAGCGATCTGTTTGTGGACAAGTGTGGTTTCTTCCTGAGTCAGGCCACGGGAGTTGGTCAGGATATAAAACAGTGGTTCTGGTTCCTGAAATCCCTGTAAAATGGAATCTCTGTCCCAGCTGGTGAAAACGGAGATATCATGTACTGTCTGGACACCTGTGGGATCGTCATCCAGTACTACAAACTTCCGGCGATTTTTCGCAATCTCTTTCTGAAGCAGAAGATCGATGGCTGTTTCATCTACAACAGGTAATGTCTGAAAAAAATCGGTTGATAATGTCATGGCGGTATTCCTCCTATTCCTTGTATTTCTCTGGGCTGCATACAGTGACATTTGCCAGATCCTCGAAATACTGGACAATACCACTGTGATCATCACGGATGTGACCGTGTACCTTTAAGTACTGCATAATCTCATATAACTGTGCGGAGTATGGAACCGGAACATCCAGTTCATGGGCTGCATTCAGAACATTTTTCATATCTTTTTGGTTAATGACCAGCGTTCCGCCCGGGGTAAAATCACGGCTGAGGATCTTCGGTGCTTTCATATCCAGAACGGTACTTCCTGCCAGACCGCCCCGGATGGCCTGATAGACCTTTTCCGGATCCGCCCCAGCTTTAGCTGCAAGAACAAAGGCTTCTGAGATAGCAGCTATCGTATTGTTGACGATGACCTGGTTAGCAAGTTTGGTAACACTGCCGCTTCCCGGACCACCGATGAGAAGGGCAGAAGATCCCAGTATGGAAAAATAAGGCTGCATTTTTTCAAACACTTCAGGTTCACCGCCGGCCATGATTGCCAGTGTTGCGTTGACTGCACCTGGCTCCCCTCCGGATACCGGTGCATCCAGAAAATCTACGCCGATGGATTTTAACTGTTCATAGCATTCTCTGGATTCACCTGGTGTCACAGAACTCATATCGCACACAATGGAACCTTTCTGAATGGTGGAAGCAACACCATCCTGACCAAATAAGATAGATTTGGAAATAGCGCCGCTTGGCACCATCAGAATGATACGTTCGCATTGTGCACCGATTTCTGCATAAGTGCCTTCCGTGGCACCGCAGGCTGTGACTTCTGCAACTGCGTCTTTATTCAGGTCTGCAACCATCAGATCCATTCCTGCTTTTAATAAGTTCTTTGCCATTGGGCGTCCCATAATACCCAGTCCGATAAATCCTGTTTTCATTTGAAAAACCCCTTCCTTTTTTTGTATGTGCGGTTGATTACGTTTCTTACCCTTATCATACAGTATACCGGTATACCGGTCAAGAGGAAAAATGAATTTTTGACAGAAAAAATAGGATATTGTATGATAGTAACCAGGATGAAGAAAAAGGAGAAGTGCGATGAAACCGTTAAATGAACAGGCGTATGATCACTTACAGAAGCTGATTACCGACGGGCAGCTCTCTTATCATGAGATATATTCTGAAACAAAGTTGGCGAAGGAACTGGGAATCTCCCGGACTCCTTTCCGGGATGCCATTCACCGTCTGGCCCAGGAAGGCTATATTGATATTATTCCCAGCAAGGGATTTCGGCTGCACCAGATTACAGAGCGAGATGTAATTGAGACGTTTCAGATTCGTACCGCACTGGAGATTTACTGTACCATGCAGATTGCCAGGGACGTGAAAGAAAAAAACAATGCGAATCTGAGACCTTTTTTTAAAGAACTGGACTGGCTGATGGAGAATATGAAGGAAGTCATGGAGAATGACCAGGGAATCGATGAGTTCTGCGAATATGATTTCCGGTTCCACAGAAAGATTATCGACTATCTGGAAAATGAACAGTTTTCCTCTGTATTTGCATCTTTTCTGTACCGGATGAAGCGCCTGGCGAAACTGTCCCTTCATCATGAAGGGAGAATGGCGCAGACGGTGGAAGAACATCAGGCAATTCTGGATGCCATGAAGAACGGAGATACAGAGCATATCTATGAGATTACCATGGTTCACATGGATCGGCCAAGAGGAATTAATCTGGAAGATTTGTGAGAAAGCCAGTGGGGATGGAGTTAATAGCTCATTCTCATTGATTTTTTTACAAAATAGCATACTTATATTTTCGTTTTGCATACACTGTAAAAACAACATCTCTGGAGGCTTATCCGTGAAAGATTATATCGAGGAACGGGCAGTGGAGATCGGAACTTACATTGTAGAGACAAATGCGACAGTACGCCAGACAGCAAAAAAATTCGGAGTCAGTAAGTCAACCGTACATAAAGATATCACAGAACGACTTCCGCAGATCAACCGTGCGCTGGCTTTGTGTGCGAGGAAGGTGCTGGATGTGAATAAGTCAGAGCGGCATATTCGAGGGGGACTGGCTACCAGAGAGAAGTACCTGCACAGGCATATCTGAAATAAGAGGAAGGTACTGAACAGATACGAAGGAATGTACAGATCTGGGAAAGTATGATAAAATGACTCCATTCGTGAAGAAACGTGGAGGAAGAAAAATGTACCAGATTGTACTGTTTGATTTAGATGGAACGCTGACAGATTCAGGGCTTGGGATTACCAACGCCGTGGCATATGCATTAGAGAAGTTTGGAATTCATGAGGAAGATCATTCCAAACTGAATGTATTTGTGGGACCGCCGCTGAAGGATTCTTTTACCAGGTATTACGGATTATCTTCGGAGGAATGTGAACGGGGGATTACCTACTATCGGGAATATTATCAGGACAAGGGACTTTTTGAAAATGAAGTCTATTCGGGAATTCCAGGACTTTTAAAGTATTTAAAGGAGACAGGCAGAAAGGTGATACTGGCTACATCGAAGCCAGAGTTTTTTACCAGCCAGATCATGGAGCATTTTCATCTGGATCAGTATTTTGACCTGATTGCCGGAGCAAGCATGGACGAGAAGCGGGTAGAAAAAGCAGATGTGATCCGCTATGCGCTGGAAAAGGCGGGCATTACAGATGTGACAAATGCTGTGATGATCGGTGACAGGGAATATGACATTCTGGGAGCTAAAGAAAATGGGTTGGATTCCATTGGCGTTCTGTATGGTTATGGCAGCAGGAAAGAATTGGAGGCAGCCGGCGCAGGACAGATTGCAGAGACAGTAGAGGAACTGTGGAAGATATTGCAAGAATAAGTAAAAATGATGTACCAGACAAGGTCTGAGATGTTGGATGGACAGGAAAAAAACGTCCATGGAGATCATAAACAGGAAGAAGGAGCGAAACAGTTCGAAATAGTTCGCTCCTTTTTTGAACCAGAAGGGACATGGAAAAAGCCACTTTTCCACATCCCCATTGGCTTAGTTCTGCATATGAATCTGCTCCCCGTTGATCAGCGGATACCGTGTCAGTGTATCCCCATCCAGGTTTTCCCGATACATGTCCACGCCGGAGATCTGGTGATTTTCATAAGTGGTATAGTAGTAAATTCCAGTGTCTGCACTGCAGCAGGAGGTGTAGAGTGTGATTTCATATTTGCCGTTAGCTACTTCGCAGCAACCCCGCTGCTGGTCTACAGATCCCAGGATATGGAAGAACTGGCTGACGCTCTCGTTCTCAGAATCTCCGGATCGGGAGTTCGACTTTGTAAATGCCACACGGACGAAGCGGGATGCGGAGGAGAGATCTCCCGGAAGCCCCAGAGCGCCCATGCCGCGGCTGTAGGTCTGCAGATTCAGATCCTGTGAAAAGGTATTTTCCGGCTGCTTTGGTGACAAATGCATAAAGTCGTTTAAGTGGAATAGCTGTTTGTCAAAAGGAGGATTGTTGGTCAATACGCCTACCGGATTATCATAAATATGCAGACCATCCGTCATGCATTCTACGGTGAGAGAGCCGGTTTTGTCGGCAATCAGCCAGTGAAGCTGGGCGGTAGGAAGCTGTGGGCTGAAAGGTGTTCCTACCAGATTCATATGGCTCAGAAGTTTTTTCGCTTCTTCAAGTGTAGCACACTGGCACAGAATCCATGGAATGAATTCAAACTGGGCTACGTTGTCACGGGTATCATCCACTTCCTGAAAATCGGCATTCCCAACAAAATTCAGTCCTGCCATCCCCAGTCCTTTTTCATTCATAGCATCATAATAAAGCGGATAATCCCCTGTCACATGTGCCATACCGATCATGGCATAGTGGGAAGAAACAGATCCCATGTGACGGAACTGAAATTCATAATGCCTTGGTGTTACGGTAATCTCATCCCCGTAAGAAAATTCATAATCCAAGGTTCGCCCCATATAGAATCCCTTTGTCTGATAAGTTGCTGCTGTACACATAATCATCATCTCCTGTAAATATTGTCAGATAAAACGATATTCTGAACCAGAAGGGACAGGGAAAAAGCCACTTTTCTCCGTCCCCAATGGCTGTTTTTTTATTGTTTCACAATATAGCCATTTTAAACCAGAAGAAGATGATAGTAAAATGAAATATTTATAAAATCAGAAGAGCTTCTTACTTAAATAATACGAAAACTTACTTCTATTTCTATCACAGATGGAGAAAATGTGTTATACTTTTATAACGATATGAATGCGAAGCACGGAACAATCCGTAAGGCATTAAAAAGAGAAGGGGGAGAGAAGGCAGGATGAACAGAAAATGGAGAAAAATAGCATTGGCAGGACTGACAGCAGCCGGTATGATGGCTTCTGCTGTTTCTGCAGAAGATAGTTCTTATAAGATTGGTATTTGTCAGTTGACACAGCATGAGGCACTGGAGCAGGCCACAAAGGGCTTCCAGGACTATGTTTCGGAAAAGCTGGGAGACCGGGTGACCTTTGATGTGCAGAATGCATCTGGGGAAGTATCCAACTGTGTTACAGTGATCAATGCATTTGTTTCAGAAGATGTAGATCTGATACTGGCAAATTCCACTCCGGTACTTCAGGCAGCAGCATCCGCTACTGATACCATTCCGGTTCTGGGAACGTCGGTAACAGATTATCCGGCAGCATTGGATCTGGAGGAATGGAATGGTGTGGCAGGAACGAATGTATCGGGAACATCCGACTGTGCACCACTGCAGCAGCAGGCGGAGATGATCATGGAACTGATTCCGGATGCAAAGGAGATTGGCATTTTATATTGTTCCGCAGAGCCAAATTCCAGATATCAGACAGATATCATCAAGTCCAGTCTGGAAGAACTTGGATGCAGTGCAGAGGTAAAAGAATACACATTTACCGGAACGGATGATATCGCAGCAGTTACCACTACAGCCGTGGAAAACTGTGACGTGATCTACATCCCAACGGACAATACGGCGGCAAGTAACGCAGAACTGATCAACAACATCTGTGAGCCGGCAGGTGTACCGGTCATTTGCGGAGAAAAAGGTGTCTGTGAAGGATGTGGCATCGCCACACTGACTATTGACTATTATGAGCTTGGTCAGATCACCGGTGAGATGGCTGTAGATGTACTGGAAGAAGATGCCGATATTTCACAGATGGCAGTCCGTCAGGCAGAGCAGGTGAAGAAATGTTATGTGCCGGAACGATGTGAAAAGCTTGGCATCACCATTCCGGATGACTATGAAAAATTATAAAATGGAGGAAGTGAATGGTTAAATTAATCGAAGGAGTCTACTCCTTTTTATGGGGGGATCTCCTGCGTATTCCCATTGGCGGGGGTACTATAGGAATTTCACTGCTGGTCATTTTATTGATTCCGGCGGGGATTTATTTTACGATCCGAACCAGATGTCTGCCGATCCGGTTATTACCGGATATGATCCAGGCACTGGGGGAGAAGAATAAGACAAAAGGGAGTCTGTCATCCTGGCAGACTCTGATTGTGTCAACGGCGACCAGAGTTGGCATGGGAAATCTGGTAGGTGTGGTTGCTGCCATATCCGCAGGAGGCGCAGGTGCAGTATTTTGGATGTGGGTAACAGCTATTTTGGGATCATCCACTGCATTTATCGAAGCTACGCTGGCACAGATGTATAAAGAAAAGGATCCACTATATGGTGGATACCGTGGCGGACCGGCTTATTATATCCATAGTTTGTCAGAACGCATTCATAAGAAAAAAATGCGTCATTCCGTAATAGCGGTTTTATTTGCGCTGTCTGGGCTGATTTGCTGGTTTGGTATCAGCCAGGTAGTCAGTAATTCAGTCAGCTCTGCATTTTATAACGCATTTCAGATACCGACCATTGTCACAACTGTTGTTCTGGTTGTGCTGGCAGCGCTGATCGTACTAAGAAAAAATGCAACGGTGAAAGTGCTGGATATTATGGTTCCGATCATGGCGGTTTGTTATTTTGTGCTGACCATTGTGATTATCTGCCTGAATATCACAGAATTGCCAACGGTGTTCAAACACATTTTTCAGGAAGCCTTTGGTGTACGACAGGCCGTAGCAGGTGGATTTGGAACGGTATTGATGAATGGAGTTAAGAGAGGACTGTTTTCCAATGAAGCTGGTTCTGGTTCCGCACCATGTGCCGCTGCTGCAGCGGAATCTTCCGATCCTGTCAAGGTAGGCCTGGTGCAGGCTCTTGGAGTGTTTATTGATACCATTGTGATCTGCAGCTGTACGGCCATGCTGATGTTGCTTGTCCCGGAAGACATTTCTGCGGGACTTCAGGGAATGGATCTGCTGCAATGTGCCATGAATTATCATTTGGGAAGCTTTGGCGTGATTTTCATTGCTATCACCCTGGCCTTATTCAGCTTTTCCACATTTATAGGCATTTTATTTTATGCCAGATCCAATGTCTCTTATTTATTCGGAGATAAGTGGTGTTGGCAGACGGGCTATAAAGTGCTGGCATTGGTGATGTTATTCATCGGTGGAATCCAGACTTATACAATAGTATGGGATCTGGGAGACGTGGGCATCGGTCTGATGACCATATTTAATCTGATGGCGTTGTACCCATTATCCAGGGAAGCCCTTCAGGGATTAAAGGAATATGAAAAGAAAAAGAGAGGAAAGAGATGAAACGAGAGGGATTTAAGTCAAGACTTGGATTTATTCTGGTCAGCGCAGGATGTGCGATTGGAATCGGAAATGTATGGCGTTTCCCGTATGTAGTTGGACAAAATGGAGGAGGATTATTCGTACTGCTATACCTGATCTTCCTGTTTATCATGGGAGTGCCGGTACTGACTATGGAATTGGCTGTTGGACGAGGCAGCCGTAAGAGTGCGGTACTGGCCTATAAAACACTGGAAAAACCGGGCAGTAAGTGGCATATTCACGGATGGTTCTGTATGCTGGGCTGTTATATGCTGATGATGTATTACACCACCGTATCAGGATGGATGCTCAGTTATTTCTTTAAATTTGCAGCAGGTGTCTTCCCGGCGGGCATGAGTGCAGATGCAGTAGGCGGCGTATTTAGCAATCTACTGGCGTCTCCGCTGGAGATGGCAGGCTGGATGGCTGTAACGGTAGTGCTGGGATTCGTAGTCTGCAGTCAGGGACTTCAGAATGGTATTGAAAAAATCAGTAAAATCATGATGATGGTACTTCTGGTATTAATTCTGGTACTTGCGGTACACAGCGGTATGCTTCCTGGAGCAAAAGAAGGAATCAGCTTTTATCTGGTACCAAGCCTGGATAAAGTCAGAGAAGTAGGATTTGGCAAAGTCATTACAGCGGCCATGAATCAGTCCTTCTTTACCTTAAGCCTTGGTATTGCAGCCATGGAGATCTTCGGAAGTTACATGGGAAAAGAGCGCTCTCTTCCGGGTGAAGCAGTACGGATCAGTCTGCTGGATACTTTTGTAGCGATTATGGCAGGACTGATTATCTTTCCGGCATGCTTCTCCTTTGGAGTACAGCCGGATGCAGGTCCATCCCTGATCTTTGTGACTCTGCCAAATGTATTTGTCAATATGGCAGGCGGAAGAATCTGGGGAACCTTATTCTTCCTGTTTATGACATTTGCAAGTTTTTCAACTGTTATGGCAGTATTTGAAAATATTATTTCCTTTTGGGTAGATATGTTCGGAATGGAGAGAAGGAAAGCAGTGTTGATCAATGGAGTGATTATCCTGATTGCCAGTCTGCCATGTGTATTCGGTTATAATATCTGGAGTGATCTGCATCTGATCGGAGGCAGAGATGTGTTGGATTCCGAAGACTTTATTGTAAGTAATCTGTTGCTGCCGATCGGCTCTCTGATTTATCTGTTATTCTGTGTGACAAAATACGGATGGGGATTTGATAATTACATGAAAGAATGTAACGAAGGCGAAGGACTGAAGTTCGGCAAGTTTTTAAAACCATACTTTCAGTTTGTACTGCCGGTACTGATATTGATTCTGGTAATCCAGGGATTGGTGTAAACACAGATAAGAGAATAAGTCTGTATGGAACGCGGATGCTAGTGGAAAAGGAAAAAGGAAACATGGAGAAAGAACAGTATACACATGTGAGACATGAATTTAATCCGGTATTTGATAGTACATCCCGGATACTCATTCTGGGAACCTTGCCATCTGTGAAATCCCGTGAGCAGAACTTTTATTATGGATATCCCCAGAACCGGTTCTGGAAACTGCTTGCTCGGATCTGCGAGAGTAAAAAAGTGCCGGAGACCATAGAAGAAAAGAAAGCATTTTTACTGGCAAATCATATCGCAGTCTGGGATGTAATTGCAGAGTGTGATATCATTGGTTCCAGTGACAGTTCGATCAAAAATGTGGTTCCGGCAGATCTGAACCGAATTCTGGAGCATGCACCGATTCAGCAGATCTATGGAAATGGCGGAAAATCCTATGAGCTATATCAGAAGTACTCTTATCCACAGATACAGCGAAAAATGATTAAGCTGCCATCTACCAGTCCGGCCAATGCGGCCTGGCAAATGGATCGACTGGCATCAGAGTGGGGACAGATAAGGGAGATACTTTATAAAATATAGAAGAGGAATAAGAGAAGTCATGAATATCCATGCGCAGGCACAGGGATGTTCATGGCTTTTTGAATCGGCTCTTGCAATTACAGAAAATATGTGGAAATATGATAGTAAGGAAAGAAATGAGGGGGGAAAAGGAGCATGAAAAAAGGTAAAATTCCGGAATCGGAGTTGTTGTTTTCCAATCAACAGTTGAAGAAGCTGATTTTTCCACTGGTAATTGAACAGCTTCTTACGGTTATGGTTGGCATGGCGGATAGTCTGATGGTAGCCAGTGTAGGAGAGGCAGCAGTGTCAGGTGTGTCATTGGTAGATACGGTAATGGTACTGCTGATCAATATTTTTGCAGCACTGGCGACCGGAGGCGCGGTTGCAGCAGGACATTATATCGGTCAGAAAAATGAAGAAAAAGCAAGTAAGGCAGCTGACCAGCTGGTTTTGTTCATACTGGTGTCATCCCTTGTCATTATGGGATGCGTCTACCTGTGCCAGAATCTGATCCTTGGCAGGGTATTTGGAAAAATTGAGCCAGACGTCATGGAAAATGCCAGAACCTATCTGTTGATTGTGTCTGCATCAATTCCATTTATCGCATTGTATAATGGAGGAGCAGCCATTTTCCGTGCAACGGGCAATTCAAAGATTGCCATGATCACTTCGCTCATTATGAATGCAATTAATATTACAGGTAATGGAATCCTGATTTATGGATTGAAAATGGGAGTAGCAGGTGCTGCCATTCCAACTCTGGTTTCCAGAATGATTGCTGCATTGATTATGATTGGTTTACTTCGCAGGCAGAATCAGCCGGTACATATGTCCAGGAAGATACAGTGGCATTTTGACAGACCACTGATTCGTAAGATTCTTCACGTGGGCGTTCCAAACGGACTTGAAAACGGCATGTTTCAGCTGGGGAAAATTCTGGTGCTCAGTCTGGTATCTACTTTTGGCACGGCATCCATTGCAGCCAATGCAGTATCCAATACTATTGCGATGTTCCAGATTCTTCCCGGAATGGCAATTAACTTTGCAATTCTGACGGTGGCGGCTCAGTGTGTGGGGGCAAATAGATATGATCAGGTACGCTACTATACAGTGAAGCTTTTAAAACTGGTATATACCTGTATGATAGGAGTAAGTATTGCATTGTATTGCTTGCTGCCACTGATATTAAAAGCTTACAATCTGTCCGATGTAACATCGGAGATGACCAGGCAGATTGTGATTTATCACGATCTCTGTGCGATTCTGATCTGGCCGCTGTCCTTCTCCATACCGAACACTTTGCGTGCAGCAAATGACGTGAAAGCGACTATGTGGATTGCGATTGCCTCTATGTGGATTTTCCGCATTGCATTCAGTTATGTGCTGGGAAGCTGGCTGCATATGGGAGTATTCGGTATCTGGGTAGCCATGACCATTGACTGGGCGTTCCGGGCGGTATGCTATGTGGTTCGGTACCGAAGGGGAAAATGGGAACAGATGGAAGTGTGAGAAATCGCAAAAAATAGGCATTGTAAAAAACAGTATGCTATCTTATAATAATAAAAGATTTGAGAGAACAGGAGGGAATATCTTGCAGAGAGAAAATGTCATTGTATTAGACTTTGGCGGACAGTATAATCAGCTGGTTGCCAGACGAGTACGTGAATGTAACGTGTATTGTGAGATCTATTCTTACAAGACAGATATTGAAAAAATCAAAGCCATGAATCCGAAGGGAATTATCCTGACCGGTGGCCCGAACAGCTGCTATGAACCGGATTCACCAACTTACACAAAGGAATTGTTTGAACTGGGTATCCCGGTATTGGGACTGTGCTATGGTGCACAGCTGATGCAGCATATCCTTGGCGGAAAGGTAGAACGTGCCGAGGTACGTGAATATGGAAAGACAGAAGTCTTTGTTGATACCACATCCCGCCTGTTTGGAGACGTATCGCCATCTACCATCTGCTGGATGAGTCATTTTGACTATATTTCCAAAATTGCACCAGGGTTTAAGATCACAGCTCACACAGCAGACTGTCCGGTAGCGGCAGCAGAAAATGAAGAGAAACACCTCTATGCAATCCAGTTCCATCCGGAAGTACTTCATACACAGGAAGGAACCAAGATGCTGTACAATTTCGTACGTGGTGTCTGTGAATGTGCCGGAGACTGGAGAATGGATTCTTTTGTAGAGAGTTCTGTAAAAGCTATCCGTGAAAAGGTTGGAGACGGAAAAGTGCTTCTGGCATTATCCGGTGGTGTGGATTCCTCCGTGGCAGCAGGTCTCCTGTCCAGAGCTATTGGAAAACAGCTTACCTGCGTATTCGTAGATCATGGCCTTTTAAGAAAGAACGAAGGAGATGAAGTAGAAGCTGTCTTTGGACCGCAGGGACAGTTCGATCTGAACTTTATTCGTGTTAATGCACAGGAGAGATATTATAACAAGCTGGCAGGTGTAACCGAACCAGAACAGAAACGTAAGATCATCGGTGAGGAATTCATCCGTGTCTTCGAAGAAGAAGCAAAAAAGATCGGTGCAGTGGACTTCCTGGCACAGGGAACCATCTATCCAGATGTGGTAGAAAGTGGTCTGGGCGGAGAATCTGCAGTGATCAAGTCACACCATAACGTAGGAGGATTACCAGACTTCGTAGATTTCAAGGAAATCATCGAACCCCTTCGTGATCTGTTCAAAGACGAAGTTCGTAAGGCTGGTCTGGAACTTGGCATTCCTCGTGAACTGGTATTCCGTCAGCCATTCCCGGGACCGGGACTTGGAATCCGTATCATCGGCGAAGTTACTGCTGAGAAGGTTCGCATTGTACAAGATGCAGACTACATCTATCGTGAAGAGATCGCAAAGGCAGGACTGGATCAGGAGATCAATCAGTACTTTGCGGCCCTGACCAATATGCGTTCCGTAGGTGTTATGGGTGATGAAAGAACTTACGACTATGCAGTTGCACTTCGTGCAGTAAAGACCATCGATTTTATGACAGCAGAAGCAGCTGAGATTCCGTGGGAAGTACTGCAGACTGTAATGAGCAGAATTATTAATGAGGTCAAAGGCGTAAACAGAGTATTCTATGATCTGACCAGTAAGCCACCAGGAACGATTGAGTTCGAGTAGCTTGAAAAATCGCGGAAAAGCCCATAAATAAAGGCTTTGCGGGGTGTCG
>UQWA01000033.1 GCA_900544685.1 uncultured Lachnospiraceae bacterium
AGGGCGAATTGGGGACTTTCACCCGTTAGAAACGTGCGCCGCAAGGCGCACATAAGAAACCAGTGGCAAAATACCTCTTCCTTCTGCCACTGGTTTTTCATCTCTTATTGTACTCCCGTATCTGTATTTCCGGTATTCTCGCTGTCGATTCCATCATCTGCCAGACGGTCTACTGCATCTGCCGCTCCGTCAATTATATCATCGCCTGCTTCGCCAATGCCGGCTCCCACATCTTCCAGCACTCCGCCATCTGCATTGTCATTGGCATTGTTCTGACTGCCGTTATTGATGCTGTCTGTATTTGCTGTGTTGTTCCTGTTTTCTGCACCGTCATTCTGAATTGTATTTCTTTCCGTTACACCATCATTGATATTTCCATTTTCATTGGTACCCGCGGTCGTTTCTGTTCCGGTTGTATTGTTGTCATTGTTATTCCCGCATCCTACCATCACCATACTGACGGTCATGACCAGCAGACATCCTGCCAGTATCTTTTTCATATTTCTCATAACGCATCTCCTTTTCTGGTTCATCAAATATATTTTCCTTAGTAATATCTCACCTTTTTCCTGATTTATACTTATCTTTATCAGTTTCTGCGTCTTTTTTCTCGTGTTTGTTCTTTCAGCACCCGTCTTTTAAGCTGTCTTCCCGAAAACGGAAACAATGGATACAAATAACTGTTTCCAGATACCGTTTTATTGGATGCAATAAAGAAAATTACTGCAAGTACTCCAATGATAAATCCGGGTAATGCAAAGATTTCTGTCAGAACCAGCAGCATCAGTCTCATAAATTTAAGTGCATATCCAAGTTCAAAATTAGACTGGGTATAATTGGCAATGGCAACGAATGCCATATACAGCATGGCTTCTGAATTAAACCATCCGGACTGTACCGCAAATTCTCCCACTACAATACCGGCAATCACGCTCAGAGGCGTGGACAGGGTATTGGGCGTATTGATGGCAGCCAGCTTCAGTCCGTCGATGGCAAATTCCAGAAACAGAAGCTGCCAGATTACCGGTATATGAATGACGCCTTCGACCTGAATGAATTCCATCCCGGCCGGAATCCACTGGGGATGTTCCAACAAAAGCAGCCACAACGGGGTCAGGAACAGTGTCAGTATGGCAATGATCAGACGGCTGATCCGAAGATAGCTTCCGGTAATCGGAGGAAAATAATAATCATCTGCCTCTTCCATAATATCCAGCAGTGTTGCCGGAAGTATCATTGCAGACGGTGCGTTATCAATCAAAATCAATACTTTTCCGTCCAGCAGAGATGCTGCAGCAGCGTCCGGGCGTTCCGTATATTTGAACTTCGGAAACGGATTGATCCATTTTCCTTTATAGAGTACTTCTGCCAGACTCTCCTGGTTCATGGGAAGGGCATCCACTTTCAGTTCATGAATGCGCTTTCTTAATCCTTCTACCAGATGCGCATCTGCCCGTCCTGCCATATAACACAGTACCATATCGGTTCTGGAAGCTTCGCCTGCCTGATATTGTTCCATGACCAGATCCTTGCTTCGAATACGTCTCCGGATCAGAGCCGTATTGTATATCAGAGTCTCCACGAATC
The DNA here is from genome assembly GCA_900544685.1 of uncultured Lachnospiraceae bacterium. Taxonomy (GTDB): domain Bacteria; phylum Bacillota; class Clostridia; order Lachnospirales; family Lachnospiraceae; genus Marvinbryantia. The sequence continues at coordinate 1,588 of UQWA01000033.1, forward strand.
CGTCTCTGGATCCTCTCAACGCCTTATCCTTATCCGGCTCGCTGATACTTCTCATTGGATAGCTGCGGCAGTCTATGGTAAAACAGGCATCATACCCGTCAATCAGTAAACATGTCATCCCTCCCAGCACTGCATAGATCACCTCATTCAAATCCGTAAGTAACTGCACGTCTCCATAAGGAATCTGGTTCTGTGTCAGTTCATCACTATTCTGGGGCAGATCCTCCGGCGTCAGGGAATAGAAAAACTCCAACAGCTTTTCCAATACCTCATCCTTTACAAATCCATTGATAAAATAAAGGCATGCAGCACAGTTTCCCACCTGCACCGGACGAAAAATTATATCAAAATTCTGGTCTGCCCGAAGCAGCTCATACAGTGCTCTGGTATTTTCATATAAATCTGTAGATATCTTTTTTTCCATAAAAAACTCCTTTGGGTTATTCACTTTCTAAGTGTTTCCCCAAAGGAGCTGTTTTATTCCTGTGTTTTTCTGCATATGATATAAAAACAAAATTCCTGTTTCAAAGGAGAGCCCATTATGAGTTCCAAAACTAAAATTCTGCTTTTCAGGAGACGTGAATGTATCTATACACTGCTATTTCTGGCACTGGGTGTAATTCTGATTATTCTGGCGGTCCTGATGTTTCTTCCTGCTTCCAGAAGCAGTCAGTCCACTGTCCCAACTTTTGTCCCAGGTATCTATACCGCTCAGGTTACATTACAGGATGCTGTCATGGACGTGGAAGTCCGGGCAGACCATACAGGCATCCACAGCATCGGTTTTCGCAATATCAACGATACTGTATCTGCCATGTATCCTCTGATGCAACCGTCCCTGGATCAGCTTGCCAGACAGATCTGCGATACCCAGTCTCTGGATAATATCTATTATGAGAAAAGCAGCCAGTATACTTCGCAGATGCTGCTAAGTGCCATCCGTACGGCGCTGGCTCTTGCCAGGACTCCGTAATTCCAGAATTTCAGTGTAAAGCATCACAGTATGCTGCCTGATTTTATGCAAGATGATCCAGCTGCTCTTTCCAGATCTGAATGCTGGCATCACTCGGCATTCGCAGATCTCCTCTTGGAGATACTGCCACACTTCCCACCTTTGGACCATCCGGCAGGCAGGAGCGCTTAAACTGCTGCGAGAAAAATCTCCAGTAAAATGTACGCAGCCATTTCAGAATGAATTCATCTGTATATGCACCCTGAAAAGCATATTTTGCCAGACGGTATACTTTTTCCGGTTCCTCTCCGTAACGCATCATATGATACAGGAAGAAATCATGAAGTTCATACGGTCCTACCAGATCTTCTGTTTTCTGGGAAATCGTGCCATTCTCCGGAGGCAGAAGTTCCGGGCTGACCGGTGTATCCAGTACATCCACCAGCACACGTTCAAGCTGCGGATCCCCACAGGTATCCGCATAATATTTTACCAAGTGACGCACCAGGGTTTTGGGAATAGATGTATTCACTGCATACATAGACATATGATCCCCATTATAAGTTGCCCATCCCAGAGCCAGTTCAGACAGATCCCCGGTTCCCACTACCATGCCGCCGGACTGATTCGCCAGATCCATCAGCACCTGGGTACGCTCTCTCGCCTGACAATTCTCATAGGTCACATCATGCTTATCCGGATCCTGTCCGATATCCACAAAATGCTTCTTCACTGCCTCCTGTATGTTAACTTCTTTTAAGGTTGCTCCCAGTTTTCTGGTCAGTTCACAAGCGTTGTTATAGGTACGATCCGTAGTACCAAAACATGGCATGGTGACTGACAGAATACTGGTTCTTGGCAGACCAAGCATATCCACCGCTTTTGCCATTACCAACAGTGCCAGCGTGGAATCCAGACCTCCTGATATACCTACTACCACAGACTTACAACCAGTATGTGCCATTCTCTTTTTCAGTCCAAGTGCCTGAATTGTCAGGATCTCTTCACATCTGCGCTCTCTGTCTGACTTGCCAGACGGCACAAATGGATTCGGATCCACATATCTGCTCAGTTCCGTCTCTGTTTTTTTCAGATGAAATTCTATATCGGTATACTCATAAGATCCATCTACCTGATAAGTGGTCATGCGTCTGCGTTCACTGCGCAGCTTATGAATGTCCAGTTCACTATAGATAATCTCATTCTTAAATCTCTGTGACTGTTTTAAAACGGTTCCGTTTTCTGCAATCAGATTATGTCCGGAGAATACCAGATCTGTGGTGGATTCTCCTTCTCCCGCACTGGCATAAATATAGCCGCAGATCAATCGTGCTGACTGATTCTGAACCAGAGCGGTACGATACAGGCTCTTGCCGGTATTCTCATTGCTGGCAGACAGGTTTACAATTACCGTAGCTCCTGCCATGGCTGCTGCCACACTTGGTGGATTCGGTACCCACAGATCCTCACAGATCTCTGCAGCCACAGTCAGTCCCGGCATCTCTGTGCAATGAAACATCTGCTTCATGCCAAACGGCACTTCCTGTCCATCAAAGGTTACCCATTCCACATCTTCTTTTCCAGGCGTAAAATGACGTGCTTCATAGAATTCTGCGTAATTCGGCAGATACTTTTTCGGTACCAGTCCAAGAAGTTCTCCGTTACTGACAGCCGCTGCCACATTGTACAGCTTCTGATCCACTTCCCATGGCAGACCCACAAAAAACAGCCCGTCCAGTGTAATGGAGGTTTTTATGATTTTTCGCAGTCCCTCTTTTGCAGCATCCAGCATCCTCTCCTGCCAGAACAGGTCACTGCAGGTATAGCCGGTCAGACACAATTCCGGGAATACCACAATCTTTGCTCCCTGCTCTGCCGCCTTTTTCATGTCACTGCATATGGACTGTGCATTATAAATACAGTCTGCTACCTTAATATCCGGTGTTGCCGCCGCCACTTTTACAAAACCATGTTTCATGTTAGTCTCCTATCCGCCTAACGCGTTGCCTCTTTTTTCAGTGCTTCCAGTTCCTCTACAGAAAATTTATAATTTGTGTTGCAGAAATGACAGTTCACTTCGATCTCTTCTCCGTCATTAATCATGCTCTGCAGTTCCTTTTTACCGATACTGATAATTGCCTTAGACACTCGTTCCTTAGAACAGTTACAGTGAAATCTCGTCTCCAGCGTATCCGTGAATTCAACTCCCAGATCACCCAGAAGATTTTCCAGAATTTGTTCCGGTGTATTTCCCGCATCCAGCATAGCAGTCACAGAAGTAACATTCTGTATCTTCTGTTCCAGTGCTGCAATCACCCTTTCTTCTGCAAACGGCATAAGCTGAATAATAAATCCACCAGCCTGACGCACGGTATTTTCTTTATTCATCAGTACGCCCAGTCCCACTGCTGAAGGAACCTGTTCTGAAGTTGCAAAATAATAGGTCAGATCTTCTGCGATCTCACAGGTCTGTAACATGGTCTGGCTGGAATATGGTTCCTTCATTCCCATATCTTTGATCACATTCAGAAATCCCGGTCCTACTGCACCTGCCACATCCAGCTTGCCTCTGGCATTCGCCGGAATAACAACGTTGGGATTACCCACATATCCTTTTACATTTCCATGGGAATCTGCTGTTACGGTAATTCCTTTTAACGGTCCTCCTGCCTTGATCTGAAGGGTCAGGACATCCTCTTCCCCCTTCATCATGCTTCCCATCATCGCGCCTGCTGTCATAAGTCTTCCCAGAGCCGCTGTTGCCACTGGACTTGTATTATGTGCATTTCTGGCATATTCTACCATATCTCTTGTTGTCGCAGCAAAAGCCCTGATCTGGCTGTCTGCTGCTGTTGCTCTTACTATATAATCAGACATGTTCTGTTCCTTTCTTTTTTCCGTGCTCTTTCGCTACTATATAGATTCGTTCGCTGAAATCCGTCGGTTTCTGCATGGTTTCTGCATCCAGAGCCGTAACAAACCGCATTCCTGCGCGCTCCAGTGCCTGACGTACGACCGCAATCTCATAGCCTCTCTGATCATGCAGTTCCTGCTCTCTCCGATACATACCGGATGGTTCCCGTATAAACAGAGTAAGATCGTACTCATTCATCTGTTCTTCTTCATACCAGTTATTTTCCCATATAAAACTGCCCTCTTCCCTGCTGTCGGCAAGCACACAGTCCCCGCAGACATCCCGGAAATAATGTATGGTCTTTAAGTCAAATACAAAGATTCCTTCTGGATCCAGATAATTGTTCACACAGGCAAATACCTGTTCCAGATCCTCTTCTGACAAAATATAATTCATAGAGTCACAGACACTGACCGCCGCCCTTACCGTTCCATACAGTTCAAATGCCCGCATATCCTGAAGCAGATACAGAATATCCAGTCCTGACTGATCCTTCTTTTCCATTGCCTGTTCCAGCATCTGCGTACTGGAATCCACGCCAATCATATCATACCCCTGTCTGGCAAGCAGTTCGGTAAATGTCCCGGTACCACATCCCAGTTCTAATACAAGACCGTCCTGAATGCCCTGATCTGTCAGGATTTTGTATACATTTTGCAGCCAGTCTTCGTATGGAATATCTTCCATGAACATATCATATACAGAAGCAAACTCCTCGTATGCTGTCCGTTCTTCTTTCATGTTTTCCTCTCTTAATCTGCTTCAGGAGCTCAAATTACAGATACTGCTCCAGAAAATCAATCAGCTTTTTCATCTGCTCATCTGTACCGATTGTAATACGCAGATAGTTATCTATTCTCGGTTTGTTAAAGTAGCGCACAAAAATATGCTGCTCTTTTAATGCTTCAAAAAGTTCTTTTGCCTGCACTTTTTCATGTGTTGCAAAAATAAAGTTTGTCTTAGAATCCGGGAAGGTGAAGCCCAGACGCTTCAGTTCCTTCTTAGTCCATTCTCTGGTTGCCATGATCTTCCCTGTGATCTCCCGGAAATATTCCTGATCCCGAATTGCCGCACTTCCCAGCACCAGACTTGGACGATTCATGGTGTAGGAATTAAAGGAATATTTTGCATCATTTAGATAATGAATCAGCTTCTCGCTTCCAAAAGCGTATCCAATACGCATTCCCGCCATGGATCTGGACTTGGATGTAGTCTGTACCACCAGAAGGTTTTCATATTTTTCAATGAGTGGTAGAACAGATACTGCTCCAAAATCCACGTATGCCTCGTCAATAATCACTACTGATTCCGGATTATAGGCAATGATCTTCTCCACTTCTTCAAATGGCATTTCCACACCGGTTGGTGCATTTGGGTTCGGGAAAATAATTCCTCCATTCTCTCTCATGTAATCTTCCGGTACAATGGCAAAGTCCTTATTTAACGGAAGCTGTTCATATGGAATGCGGAACAAGTCTGCCCACACATCATAAAAAGAATACGTAATGTCTGGGAACAAAATCGGTTTCTCTGAATTAAAAAATGTGAGAAACGCCATTGCCAGCACATCATCAGATCCTACTCCTACAAATACCTGTTCCTTTTTGACATGATAGACTTCGGCCAGCTCCTCTACCAGTGCATCCGCTGCCGGAGCCGGATAAAGACGCAGGGAATCCAGTTCCATCTCCTCCAGTGCTTTTTTTACCAATGGTGATGGAGGATATGGATTCTCATTGGTATTTAATTTGATCATATCCGGAAAATCCGGCTGTTCTCCAGGTGTATAGGGTACTACTTTTCTTACATTTTCTTCCCAGATACTCATTACTTTTCTCCTCATTTCTCAGTTTAAATCTCAAAATACACGCATGATTACATGCCTTCACTCTTACAGCTTATATTCTGCTGCAAGTTCTTCGAATTTTGGCAATGCATTGCAAATGGTCTCATAAGATACGCAGTACGCCAGTCTCACATAGCCAGATCCTCCAAAGGAAGATCCCGGTACGATCAGAAGATGATATTTTTTTGCTGCCTCGCAGAATGCCTTATCATCTTCGATCGGAGACTTCATCCACAGATAAAAGGCTCCTTCCGGTTTCACACAGGAAAATCCTGCTTTGGTCAGTCCTTCGTACAGCGTCTTGCGGTTCCTGTTATAATATTCCAGATCTACTTTTGCATCCAGACATTTTGCAATGACTCTCTGGAACAGTGACGGAGCATTTACATAACCCAGAATACGGTTTGCCACGTTTGCAGCTCCTATAATGGTCTCACTGTCATCCGCTTCATCCGGAATGACCAGATAGCCAATACGTTCACCCGGAAGGGATAAGGACTTGCTGTAAGAATAGCCAACGATGGTATTATGATAGTACTTCGTCAGATATGGCACTTCCACTCCGTCGTATGCCAGTTCTCTGTACGGTTCATCCGATACCAGATATATGCTGGTTCCGTATTCTTTTTCTTTCTTCTCCAGAATTGCCGCCATCTTCTGGATGGTTGCCTCTGAGTATACCACACCGGTAGGGTTGTTCGGTGAATTCACAATGACTGCCTTGGTCTTTTCACAGACCATCGCTTCGAACTGTTCCAGATTCGGCTGAAAATCTACCGTATTTGCCGGAACTGCCTTTAAAATTCCTTCATAATTGGATACATAGGAACGGTATTCTCCAAAATAAGGCGCAAAGGTAAGTACTTCTTCGCCAGGATTCAGCAGTGTCTTCATCACCACATTCAGTCCGCCTGCCGCACCTACGGTCATCAGAATATTTTCCAGATGGAAACTGGTTCCAAAACGCTGATTCAGAGAATCGGCAATAGCTGCCCGCACATCTTCATAACCAGAGTTACTCATATATCCATGTACCATCAGTGGATCTTCTTCCTGCAGGATTTCTTCGATTGCCTGCTTTACGGCTTCCGGTGCCGGAACATTGGGATTGCCCAGACTGAAATCATATACATTTTCTGCGCCGTATTTCGCCGCCATGATTTTTCCTTCTTCAAACATTGCCCGGATTGCCGAGCTGTTTTTTACCATTGCCGTCATTTTCTCTGAAATCATTTTTCTTCCTCCTGCTTACTTCTTATACCGTACGGTACCCTTTTCCACCATGAATACCGGATGATAGGATAACTTTGCCTTACGAAGGCCTTCTTCTCCCACATCGTCTTCTCTGTTAATATAGGTGAAACCTTCTGTCTCATGAATGACAAACTGCTGATTGATCATGGAATAGGCACCTTCAATATCTGTCCGCGCTTTTTCGATATGCACAACTATGGTATCGTCACACACCGGTTCACCCAGAGAAAAGGCTGCTACTTCCCCATTTACCCTAAGAAGTCCTCCCCGAAGCCCCAATTCCTTGTACAACCGCAGAGAATTCATGGAAACAGCCATTTCCGCATGCTTTTCATCATCCTCATCCACATCGTTGGTATTACGCCATTTTAATGCCATCTGGAAACAGTCTTCCACATTCTCATCGTTGATGCTTTCATAACTCCAGTCTGGATAGGTCTTCTGAAACTTGTTCACATGGTTCTTTTTTCCATGATACTTTTTTCCGGAGAGATTGGCAAGCTTTTCTCTCTCATAAACATAATCTGCAATATTCCGGTCATAGAAAATCTCAAATGTATCCGGATAAAGCTGTTCCAGAATCGCAAACTGTTCCGGCGTAACCTGTCCCAGACAAAATTCTATGTTCTCTTTCTCGCAATATGCCCGTATTGCTTCTATAGCAGCTTTCACATTCTTCTCTTCACCATATGGGAAATCAAAGAACGGATCTTCTTTTCCGCATTTGAACACCATCATATCTTCCATAATGGCATACTCCACATGATAAAATCTTGCCCATAGATAGACACAGGAAAACGTACATTCACACCCTCTGCTTTTCTGCAGGGAAAAATAATGCATAATGGTATCCCGGTCTTCCAGCTCCGGTCTCTTAAATTCTGTATTCATACTTCTGTTTGTTACCTCATCTCTGTTCATTTACTGATAAAGTGAAAAAGGATGGACTGTCTTACTAAACGCATCCATCCCTTTCCTCATCCCTATAAGACAGGTGCTACTCTACTACCAGTCCCTGTCTTGTCATCACATCTATTACCTGATCTACATATTTTTCACACAATGCTTCCTCAGACGCTTCCACCATAACACGAATCACAGGTTCGGTTCCGCTTTCTCTTACCAGAATTCGGCCTTCATCGCCAAGTTCCTTTTCCACAGACTGGATTGCTTTCACAACTGCCTGATTTTCACGTGCTTCCTGCTTATCTGCCACTCTTACATTCTTCAAAAGCTGCGGATAGATCTTCACTTCTTTTGTCAGTGCTGCCAGAGACATCTTCTTCTCTGTCAGCACTTCCATAATCATCAGGGAAGTGAGGATTCCGTCTCCTGTTGTGGCATGTTTGCTGAAAATGATGTGTCCGGACTGTTCACCGCCAAGGCAATGTCCGTTCTTCACCATATTTTCATAGACATATTTATCCCCGACTGCGGTCTTTTCATACTCAATTCCTGCACGATCGAAAGCCTTATACAGTCCCAGATTGGACATAACCGTTGTTACTACTGTATCGTTTTTCAGCCGTCCGTTCTCTTTTAAATACTTTCCGCATACGTAGAGAATCAGATCTCCATTTACTACTTCTCCATTTTCATCTACTGCAATACAGCGGTCAGCATCTCCATCGTAGGCAAATCCCACATCCAGCTTCTTATCTTTCACCATCTGCTGGAGAACTTCAATATGGGTAGAACCACAGTTCGTATTGATATTGGTTCCATCCGGTTCATTGTTGATCACATAGGTCTTGGCACCCAAAGCATCAAATACACTTTTGGCAATGGAAGATGCACTTCCGTTGGCACAGTCCAGTCCGATGCGGTAGCGCTTGAATGATCTGGTTGCCAGAGAAATCAGATAACCGATATAACGGTTTCTTCCTGCCACGTAATCAACGGTACGGCCCACATTCTCTCTGGTTGCCAGCGGCAATTCCTCTGTCTCGCCATCAATGTATTTTTCAATCAACTCTTCTACACTGGCTTCCATCTTGTGTCCATGACCATTGATAATCTTAATACCATTGTCATAAAACGGATTATGGCTTGCGGAGATCATAATCCCACAGTCAAACTCTTCAGTTCGTACTACATAGGAAACACTTGGTGTGGTGGTTACATGTAGCAGATAAGCATCTGCTCCCGATGCAGTCAGACCTGCCACCAGCGAATACTCAAACATATAACTGCTTCTTCTGGTATCTTTTCCAATAACAATATTCGCCTTGTGATTTCTTCCGAAATACCATCCCAGGAATCTCCCCACTTTAAATGCATGTTCTACTGTAAGATTCACATTTGCTTCTCCACGAAAACCATCTGTTCCAAAATATTTTCCCATTATATTCACTCCTTAGATCTGAGTTCTTTTTTTACTCTTCATTCAAGTTTGCAAGCTTTGCCGCCTGATCTGCTGCAATCAGACTGTCAATCAGTTCATCAATATCTCCATTCATAATAGAATCCAATTTATACAGTGTCAGCTTGATTCTATGATCTGTTACTCGTCCCTGCGGGAAGTTGTAGGTACGGATCTTCTCAGAACGGTCTCCGGTACCAATCTGGCTTCTTCTCAGTTCGGCCTCTGCATCATGTGCCTTCTGCTGTTCAATATCGTACAGCTTCGCACGTAACAGCGCAAATGCTTTTGCCTTATTCTGAAGCTGAGATTTCTCCGTCTGACTGTATACCACAATACCAGTAGGATAATGGGTCAGTCGTACTGCTGAGTCTGTGGTATTGACACACTGACCACCATTACCAGAAGCACGCATAACATCAATACGGATATCCTTCTCATCAATAACAACATCCACTTCTTCTACTTCCGGCATCACTGCAACAGTAATCGTTGAAGTATGAATTCTTCCGCCAGATTCTGTCTCTGGTACTCGCTGTACACGGTGAACACCACTTTCGTATTTTAATTTGGAATAGGCTCCCTTTCCGGTAATCATGAAGTTGACTTCCTTCATACCGCCGATTCCAATCTCGTCACAGTTCATCAGTTCCACTTTCCAGCGGTTCTTTTCTGCATATTTTACATACAGACGGTACATCTCTGCTGCAAACAGTGCTGCTTCATCACCACCTGCGCCTGCACGGATCTCCACGATAACATTCTTGTCATCATTCGGGTCCTTCGGCAGAAGCAGAATTTTCAGTTCTCTTTCCAGTTCTTCGATTCTCTTCTTGGCATCAGACAGTTCTTCTTTTAACATCTCACGCATTTCTTCGTCATTTTCTTCTTCCAGCATGGCCACAGAATCTTCTACTGTCTGCTTGCAGTCTTTATATTCTTTATAAGCGTCCACGATTGGCTGCAGATCGCTCTGTTCTTTCATCAGTTTCTGAAAACGAGCCTGATTGTTGGCAACTGTCGGTTCGTTCAGTTCATTTAATACCTCTTCAAAACGGATCAGCAGATCCTCCAGTTTATCAAACATAGTTCCTCCTTATTGTTCCAGACTTGCCAGCACGATCCGGTCCAGACCTGCCAGGTCTTTTTTCACAGTTATATTCTGATATCCACACTCTTCCAGCAGACTGCTTACTGCACTGCCCTGCAGATATCCGATCTCAAACAGCAGCCATCCTCCCGGCTGCAGATAATTCTTTGCTTCTTTTATAATCTTCCGGTAAAAAAACAGACCGTCTTCTTTTCCGTCCAGTGCCAGCATCGGTTCATGTTCCCGCACTTCCGGCTCCAGTCCCTGTATCACTTCACTCTCAATATAAGGCGGGTTGGAAACAATACAGTCAAATCTTCCATCGACAGACTCAAACAGATCTCCCTGCCAGAATGTTACATCTGCATCCAGATGTTCTGCATTTTGACGTGCCACCTTCAGCGCTTCTTCTGAAATGTCTGTTGCAAAACAGTGACACCGATCCTTCATCAACTTCTGAACACTGATAATTATACATCCTGAACCTGTGCACACATCCAGAATATGGTTTTCTGGTTTTACCTTTTTCAGCACTTCCTCCACCAGACATTCCGTATCCTGTCTTGGAATCAGCACATGCTCATTTACGAAAAAATCCAGCCCGCAGAATTCCTGTCTTCCGGTAATCTGCTGCACCGGTATGCGTTGTGCCCTTTTTTCGATCGCCTGAGCATACTTTACTCTGACCGTCTCCGGCATCTCCTCTGTCTGTTGCAGGAAATAATGTGCCCGGTCTATCTGTCCATATTCTTCCAGAAGAATCCAGGCATCCTGTCCGGCTTCTTCAATGCCGCATGCTTTCAGCCTTGCAGTTCCTGTCTTTAACACTTCCTGCCAGGTCATGCTGTAACCTCATCAGCCTGACAGGTTCTGTCTGCATTTTTCTTTTCCGTACCCGGAACGATGATTTCTCCGACTACATATTCCTTCTCTACGATCTCGTAATCTGTTCCAAAGTTCTCATTCAGGAACCTTTTCCAGTCAAAAACTGCCTCTACGGAAGCAATTGCAACTTCCACCATATCCGGGCTCGGCTCTCTGGTTGTCATATGCTGCAATGCCATTCCCGGCTTACTGAGCAGTGCTACAAACTTATTCTCGCTGGTTCCCGCCAGACGGATAAATTCATAAGAAATGCCTGCTACTACCGGAAGCAGTAAAATACGGATTCCAAATCCAAGTGCCTTGGAATCTACACGGATAAACATATGCAGAATGATACTGACTACCATAACAATCAGCAAGAAACTGGTTCCGCAGCGTTTATGCTCTCTGGAACTCTTCATTACATTCTCCACATTCAGTTCCAGTCCATGCTCAATACAGTTGATGCATTTATGTTCTGCACCATGATACATAAATACTCTCTGAATATCCTTCATTCTGGAAATCAGTGTGATGTATCCCATGAAAATTGCGATCTTCAGGACACCTTCGCAGGCAGCAATCAGTGATGTGGATTCTGTCACTCTTCTTAATAAAAGAGACAGCAGATATGGCAGGATCATGAATACTGCTACCGCCAGTACCATGGAAAATGCTACGGTAAATCCCAGCAGAATATCCATGCCCTTCTTGGTTCCAAGAAAATCATCAATTTTTTTTTCGAATTTAGACGGTTCTTTCTCCGGCTCTTCCTCTTCTTCATCATCAAAGAATCCGGCTGAATACGTGAGTGTCTTCATGCCAAGCACCAGAGAATCCACAAAATTAAATACGCCTCTGATAAATGGCAGTCCCAAAAACTTCTTTCCTTTTATAAAGCCCGGTGACTCTGCTGTCTTCACAATGATCTCTTTATCTGGCTTACGAACAGCTACCGCATAACGGTCTCCGTTCTTCATCATAACACCTTCCATGACAGCCTGGCCGCCGATTCCCGAACCCTTCACGCCCATTTTTTCCTCCTAGCAAAAAGGTTGAGATTTTCCAACCTCAACCTTACCTTACGCTTCTTATTATGCTTTGATACCGTATTTCTTATTGAACTTATCAATACGTCCACGTGCAGCAGCGGATTTCTGCTGACCTGTATAGAATGAGTGGCATTTGGAACAGATTTCTACGTGGATCTCTTTCTTTGTAGAGCCTGTTACGAATGTATTGCCACAGTTGCAAGTTACAGTTGCCTGATAATACTCAGGATGGATTCCTTCTCTCATGTCTTTCACCTCTTATATAATATTCGTGAACTGCCTATGGGATACTCCCAATCCTTCCCGGCCAATGCTGCTCCTAATGTTTCCACAGCAAGATATCCCGGGCTATCCCTGTAAGTCCCTACAGTTAAACTTATGGCATACTTATGCCAAGAACGTTTGAATTATATCATATCGTTCTCATATTTGCAATACCACTTTAAATATATTTTTGTTTTTTTACCAATTGTACAAATTCCTTGTTATCTTTCGTTCTCACAAACATATTCAGGATGTTTTCTACCGCTTCATCTGACTTCATGCCATTTAACGCTTTTCGCATGATATAGACAGCTTCCTGTTCTTCCTGATCCAAAAGCAGGTCTTCTCTTCTGGTTCCTGACTTCGGAATGTCAATGGCTGGGAATACTCTCTTCTCTGAGAGCTTACGGTCCAGAACCAGTTCCATGTTACCGGTTCCCTTAAATTCCTCATAAACCACATCATCCATTTTACTTCCTGTATCCACAAGAGCTGTAGCAAGAATGGTAAGACTGCCGCCCTCTCTCATATTACGCGCTGCACCAAAGAATCTCTTCGGCATATGGAGCGCCGCTGGATCCAGACCACCGGAAAGTGTACGTCCACTTGGCGGAACTACCAGATTGTAAGCTCTCGCCAGCCTGGTGATACTGTCCAGAAGGATCACTACGTCGTTCTGATGTTCTACCAGTCTCTTGGCACGTTCAATCACCATCTCTGAAACACGCTTATGATGCTCTGCCTGTTCATCAAAAGTGGAATATACCACCTCCACATTTGTTCCAAGAATTGCTTCTTTGATATCAGTTACTTCCTCTGGACGTTCATCAATCAAAAGCACAATCAGATGCAGATCCGGATCATGCTCCAGAAGTGACTGAGCTATGCTTTTCAGCAGTGTAGTCTTGCCAGCCTTAGGCGGCGATACAATCATTCCTCGCTGTCCTTTACCAATCGGGGAAATCAGATCTACAATTCTCATAGATACTTCTTTGCTTCCCCGTTCCACGCGCAGACGCTGATTTGGAAAAATCGGAGTCATATCTTCAAAATTATACCGTTTTACTGCTTCGGAAGGCTGCATTCCGTTAATACCAGTCAGATACAACAGCGCACTGAACTTCTCCTGTACAGTTTTCACGCGGGTATTGCCTTCAATAATATCACCTGTCTTCAGTCCAAACTTACGAATCTGTGACGGTGAAACATAAACATCATTTTCTCCAGGGAGATAATGATTACTTCTGATAAATCCATATCCGTCAGGCAGCACCTCCAAAATTCCGCTGACACGGATACCACTGTCAAGCTGGCTCATATCCAGTGCAGGCTTGTCCTCTGCATTTTTTTCTGGCTGCCCATCCTGATGTGCTGTTTTCTCAGCCACTCTGTCAGGCTGCTTTTCTTCTGTTCTTTCTTGTTGTGCCACTTTTTCTGTCTGGGCTTCCTTCTGGTCTTCTTCCAGCATCAGCTCTACTACTTCTCCTTTACGCATTCCGCTGCTTACTCTTAATCCTCTGGATTTTGCAATTTTTTTCAGTTCAGCAGCAGGAAGAGATTCATACTGTTCTCTTGTCATTTCAGTTTTGTCCTTTCTACTTTATGTCTCAGCTTATCTATGCCTTGCTGTGATTTTGCCATCTAATTTTCGATTTTGTGTCTATCATGGGTTCCTGTCGAATTGACTTGAAATTAATCAGATACATGAATGGACATAATATAGCATATTTCCCCTAAAATTGCAAGACCTGCGCCCATTTTCAGGACAGGATTCCTCCCAGCATTCCGCCTCCCAGACACAGGGCAAATGTCATTAAAATCTGTTCTGGGGCTGACTGAATTCCACCGGAACAGATTGACGCCAGCAAAAGGAACAGATAATAGCCTATACCTGCCGCCATTCCCCATATCATCCTCTTTTTCCTTATTCCTTTGCCTGCCACAAATCCGCAGACAAAACTTCCCAGTACATAAATCACCTGTATACCTGCCAGAACCATACTTTCTTCCGGTTCCATTTGAAACAATAAAAATGCCACCAGCAATAGAGCTGCTCCGGTGATCACATATGCCAGCAGCAGGGATTTTACCAAAATCTTGAGTTCTGTCCGTACTTTCATAATATTTCACTCCTCTTTTCTATTTTTTATGATAATATATATGCTGCTCTTTTTAATATATGTTTCTTCTTATTGAATTTTTATCAAAAATAGGTTATGATGTCGGATAAGAATATTATGCGATTGGAGATGATGAATTGAATTCCAGTGACCCCGCCATAGTTGGTGTAATCATTGTATTGATTCTGCTCTCTGCCTTTTTTTCATCCGCAGAGACTGCACTTACTACGGTAAACAAAATTAAGATTATGACACTTGCTGAAGAAGGCAACCGCAGGGCATCCACCCTGTTAAAGGTGATTGAGAACCCCGGTAAAATGCTAGGAGCAATCCTGATTGGCAATAATATCGTCAATCTGTTTGCCTCTTCCCTGACCACTACACTCGCCCTTCATATTTTTAACAGTATCGGCGTGAGTATCTGTACTGGTATCCTGACTTTGGTTATTCTGATATTTGGAGAGATTTCTCCGAAAACTCTGGCTGCTGCCTATTCAGAAAAACTTGCACTTGCCTATGCCGGTGTGATCTATGCACTGATGACAGTGATGACGCCTTTTATCTTTATAACGAACGCACTGTCTCATCTGTTTTTAAAACTGTTTCATATTGACCCGAATAAGCGTAACGATGTCATTACTGAAAATGAGCTTCGTACCTATGTCAACGTAAGCCATGAAGACGGCGAGATTGAACAGGATGAAAAACAGATGATCTATAATGTATTTGATCTGGATGACACACAGGCAAAAGATATCATGGTGCCGCGTGTAGATATGGTTGCTATTGATATCAATGCTTCCTTTCAGGAGCTTCTGGAGATTTACCGTCAGGAAAAATTCACCAGATATCCTGTATATGAGGGAAGTAACGATAATGTAATTGGTGTTTTGAATATTAAAGATCTGCTGCTTTGCGGCACTTCAGATTTTTCCCTAAGAGAACATATCCGCGAACCTTATTTCACTTATGAATTTAAGAACACCGCGGAGCTTCTGGATGAGATGCGAAAGGACTCCATTAATTTCACGATTGTTCTGGATGAATACGGTGCTACCGTGGGACTGATTACTCTGGAAGACCTTCTGGAAGAGATCGTCGGAGAGATCCGTGATGAGTACGATAATGATGAAGCTGATCTGATCAAAGAGATTTCTGATCATGAATATCTGATTGAAGGATCCATGAAGCTGGATGATATCAATGATGCGCTGCATCTGGATGATCTGGATCTTGCGCTGGAATCAGAAGACTATGATTCTATTGGCGGATATATTATTGAACAGCTTGATCACCTGCCTGAACTTCATGAAGGTATCACAACTGCTTCAGGCATCCGGCTGGTGGTAGATAAAATGGATAAGAACCGTATCGATAAAGTACATATGTACTTACCCAAAAATGTGATACGCAAAGAGAGCGAATCCTGATGGATCCGCTCTCTTTCTTTTACTCACACTTCTTTATTAAAGCTCTCTCATGCGGATAACTTTTGCAGGACACTTCTCTGCACATTTTCCACATTTCACACACTTGCTCTGATCTATCACTGCTACATTACCTTCCATGGTAATAGCTTCGTGTTCACACTGTTTCACACAGGCTGTACAACCAAGACATCCTGCGCTGCAGGCTTCTTTTACTGCCTTTCCTTTTTCCTGGGAGCTGCACTGTACCACATATACAGAGCTGTCCGGAATCAGGCAGATCAGTCCGTTCGGACATACCTTTGTACAGGCACCACAGCCCACACATTTGGATCTGTCTACTTTCGCCACACCATTTACTACATGGATTGCATCAAACTGACAGGCTGTTACACAGGAACCAAATCCCATACATCCGTGGGTACATTTCTTCGTTCCTCTTCCCGGAACCACTGCTGCTGTGCGGCAGTCCTTGATTCCGAAGTAGTTGCATTTTTCCTGTGCAGAATCACAGTCACCTGCACATTTTACAAATGCTACCTGCTTCTCTGTAGCTGACATCTCAACACCAAGGATGGCACTGATCTTTGCTGCTACAGGTGCACCGCCCACCGGACATTGGTTTGCCGGTGCTTCGCCTTTGGCAATTGCTGCTGCCAGACCGTCGCAGCCTGGGAAGCCGCAGCCTCCACAGTTGTTACCTGGCAATTCTGCACGGATTGCCACTTCTTTTTCATCTACTTCTACTTTGAATTTTTCACCGGCTGTCACCAGGAGAAATCCAACGATAATACCTACTACCCCGACAACAAGAGCAGCCAGGATAATTGCTGTAATACTACTCATTTTCCTTCCTCCTTAGATCAGACCTGCAAAACCGTTAAAAGCTATTGCCATCAGCGCTGCCGTAAACAATACAATCGGCATTCCCTGTAATGGTTTGATGATGGTGTTATCCGCATTTCTCTCACGGATACCTGCCATGATTACGATCGCAATGGTAAATCCTACAGATGTACCGATACCATTCACTACGCTGGTTACAAAATCATATTCTTTCTGTACATTTGTCAGGGCAACACCCAGAACCGCACAGTTCGTTGTGATCAGTGGCAGGTACACACCCAGTGCATTGTACAGTGCCGGGCTGGATTTCTTTAAGAACATCTCTACAAACTGTACCAGACCGGCAATAACCAAAATAAATACAATAGTCTGCAGGTATTCCAGATTGAACGGAACCAGTACCAGACTGTAAATCAGGCTTGCCACTGCTGACGCAATGGTAATAACAAAGATAACTGCAAGTCCCATACTTGCTGCGGTCTTTACCTGCTTGGAAACTCCAAGGAACGGACAAAGACCGTAGAACTGGCTAAGCACGACGTTATTTACCAATGCTGCGCCAACTAATACCAAAATCATTTCTGACATGTCTCTTCCTCCTAGCTTTCCTTACTTTCTTCTTTTCTGTCTGCGCAGGATGAGCCACAGCCGCAGCAGTCTCCGTCGCATCCTTCTACTTTCTTATTGGCTGCATTCTTGATATTCAATCCGTTCAGGATCGCAATCAGTGTACCAAGTACGATAAAGGCTCCCGGTGCTCTTACGAAGATGGCAATCGGCTGATAAGCAGATGGCATTACCTGGAAACCAAAGATGGTTCCTGCACCGATCAGCTCACGGAATAAAGCAATCAGAGTCAGGGCAATGGTAAATCCAAGACCCATACCAATACCGTC
This sequence comes from uncultured Lachnospiraceae bacterium, assembly GCA_900544685.1. Classification (GTDB taxonomy): domain Bacteria; phylum Bacillota; class Clostridia; order Lachnospirales; family Lachnospiraceae; genus Marvinbryantia. The sequence goes on from UQWA01000033.1 coordinate 19,475, forward strand.
GCAGGCTGCCAGAATCGGAGTCGCTTTAGAAGCATACGCTTCGGCACGTCCCAGAATGATACAGTTTACTACGATCAATGGAATATACAGTCCCAGTGAATCATACAGGGATGGAATATATGCCTGAAGAAGCAGCTGTACTACCGTTACCAGCGTTGCAATAACAACAATATATGCCGGAATTCTTACTTTATCCGGGATCACATTTCTCAATGCTGAAATCAACAGGTTGGACAGGATCAGAACTGCCATGGTAGACAATCCCATTCCCAGACCGTTCTTTACTGACGTGGTAACCGCCAGTGTCGGACACATACCCAGTACGAGGATAAATGTCGGATTTTCTTTAATGATACCGTTTAAAATTCGCTCTTTATATGAATTCATCACTCGCACCTCCTTTACTCTGCGGCACTGCCAATTAAGTACAGTGCTGCATTCATTGCATTTGTTACAGCGGTGGAAGTAATGGTAGCACCACTGAGTGCCTGTATATCATTGTCTCCGGAAGCTCCGTCTTTTACAAGATTAAAGGAACCTTCTTTGCCAATAAACTGATCCATAAACTCTGGATTCTGTGCGTTCATACCAAGACCTGCCGTTTCATTGATGGTCAGGAATTCCATTCCGGTTACTTTCTTGTCTTCAGAAACACCAACGGTAATGGTAATGTCTCCGCCAAATCCATCTTTGGATGTTACGTTTACAACATAACCTGCTGCATTTCCGGATGCATCTACACCCTGATATACACTTTCAAATACGATATTGCCATAAGTACCATTGGAAATATCACTGTCAGAAGTCATCAGTTCTTCTGCTTTTGCTTCCAGATCATCAGATTCCTGGAAATCTGCCGCATCCGGACAAACCGATACATAAGCTGCAATTGCTGCTGCTTCTTCTGCCTTCTGGATCGGTCCCTTTGTCATCTCATAAGCTGCTCCAAGAGCAAGCCCTGCAACCAGAGTAATTACCAGAAGAGAGATAGCCGGCTTGTATGTCTTAATAGAAACAGCTGCATCTTTGCTTCCCATTGCATTTGCTTCATAACCAAATGCAGTCGGCATTGTCACACGTTCAATCAAAGGTACCAGAAGGTTGCTGATGATAATTGCGTAAGATACACCTTCTGCCGACGCTCCATATGTACGGAAAACACCAGTTAATACACCAAGCAGGACTGCGTATAATACTTTTCCTTTTTCTGTTATCGGACTGGTCACGTAGTCAGTTGCCATAAAGATTGCTCCAAGAAGAAGACCACCGGAACAGATCTCAGATGCCACGAATACAGGTGAAAATCCATGACCGCCAAAAATAACTTCAAATACTGCAAAAGATACTACATACAGTATCGGGATCTCCCAGGTAATGACCTTTCTGATCAGCAGATAAGCACCACCGATCAACAGAGCCAGTGCCGATACTTCACCGATGGTTCCGTGGGTAAATCCAAGGAATGCATTCATAAGACTGGTGCTGCCTTCTGAGGAAAGCTCTACCAGTGGTGTCGCTCCTGACACGCCATCTACTGTGAAATCACTCATAAGTGAGGTAAAGGAAATCAACAGAAAACATCTTGCACCCAGTGCTGGGTTCATGAAGTTCTGGCCAATTCCACCAAAAAACTGTTTTACAAAAATAATGGCAAAGATACTGCCAAGTGCCGGAACCCATAACGGAATCTCTGGCGGCATATTCATACCAATCAGAAGTCCTGTCACCAGGGCACTTCCATCTGTGATGGTTACCTTTTGTCCTGTAATTTTCTGAAATGCATATTCTGCAACAATTGCTACTGCTACAGAAACAAACAGTACCAGAAGCGCATGGATTCCAAAATGATATACACCAAATGCGGATGCCGGAATCAGAGCAAGTGCCACATCTAACATAATACTTCTTGTCGTCTCTCCACTGCGGACATGCGGTGAGGAAGACACATTAAAAAAACCGTTCACAATTCTTCCTCCTATTTCTTCTTTCTTCTTTCCGCTGCTACAGCCTGACGCATCTGCTTAAATGCCTGTGTCAGAGGGCGTTTGGCCGGGCAGATAAATGTACAGCATCCGCATTCACAGCATTCCATACCATTGAGGGCAGTAAAACGTTCCATGTCATAATGCTGTGCTGCTTCCATCAGCTTCTGTGGAATAACGTGGGACGGACAGACCTGAGCGCATTTGCCACAACGGATACATGCACTTTCTTCATACTTCTCTACTTCATCTTCCATGAAACAGGTCAGTGCAGATGAGGTCTTCACAACCGGAATATCAATGGTTGATAATGCCATTCCCATCATAGGACCACCAGCGATCACTTTCTTCACTCCGTCCTTTAATCCACCGGATGCCTCCACAAGTTCCGCATAGGAAGTTCCGATCTTCACATTGTAGTTGCCTGGCTGGTTGATACCATTTCCTGTCACAGTAAAGATTCTGCGCATCAATGGAGTGGTCTCACAGACAGCCATATGGATCGCAATTACCGTATCCACATTATCTACAATACATCCTGCGTCTGCCGGAAGCTTAGTGGAATTGATCTTTCTTCCTGTCACTGCATAAATCAGGTTACGTTCTGCACCCTGTGGGTACTTGGTCTGCAGTGTACGCACTTCGATGCGGTCTTCATTCTTCACCAGTTCTTCCAGATTCTTAATTCCGGTTGGCTTGTTTGCTTCCACTGCAATGACACCTTTGGCATTGTCAAAAAGCTGAAGCATAACCTTCAGACCGCTGACGATATGCTGTGGACATTCCAGCATCATACGGTAGTCACTGGTCAGGTACGGTTCACACTCTGCACCGTTCACAATAATGTAATCAATAGCATCCGGATCCTTCGGCATCAGCTTCACATGTGTCGGGAATCCTGCACCTCCCAGACCTACGATACCGGCAGCCTTTACTGCATCGATGATCTCAGTCTTGGACATCTTGGTGTAATCACGGTACTGTCCCAGACCTTCTACCGGGGTGTAGTTTCCGTCATTTTCTACAATAATAGACGGTACTTTTGCACCTGATACTGTCAGTCTCGGCTCAATGGCCTTTACTTTTCCCGAAACAGAACTTACAATGTTCGCTGATACGAATCCGCCTGCTTCCGCTATCGTCTGTCCCATAAGAACCGTATCGTTCTTCTTGACAATTGGCTTAGACGGGGCACCGATACCCTGTGAAAGCGGATATACCAGTTCTCCCTTCGGGAGATAAGTCTGAACCGGACAGTCTTTTGTGAGCTTCTTGCCATCATCTGGATGGACACCGCCCTTGAATGTTGGTAGTTTCATTCTTTCCCTTCTCCTTATCTTTTTAGCTGTTTATAAGCTCTCTGGTAATATAATAATCTCTTTTGTCGTCGTTTTCAACAATTTATTTTTTGTATTGGTTAATTTTTTGTCATATATTGATACCTTTTTGTCAAATTTTGATGATTCTGCTTCGAATCTGTCCCCCAATTATGCCGATAATCCCGCCAGTTATGCACCCTGCGGCTAACAACACCGGTAGATACGTAAATACCGCTCCATTCTCCAAAATGACAGATGCCATCAGTAATTGTCCTACATTATGTGCAATCCCACCGGCTATACTGACCCCTGTCGGCACCAGAAAATCCTTTTTCTGGCAAATCCACATGACCAAAAAGCTTAAAATTCCTCCTGCCATACTGTACAGAAAAGCGGATCCATTTCCAAATGTGATACTGACCAGAACAATTCTCACCATGGAGATCAGGAATGCTTCCCCTGCACTCATAGAATACAGTGCAAAAAATACTACCAGATTGGCAAGTCCAGGTTTGACTCCCGGTATGCCAATCGGCAGTGGAATCAGAACTTCTATATAACTTAATATCATGGCAAGCGCCACCAGCACGCCATACAGTGCTGCTCTCTGTGCCGGAGATTTTTTCGTTTTCATTTTCTGCTCCTTTTTACAATTTCCTGTTATACAAAACAGCGTGGTCAAAATGACCACGCTGCAATCGTAACATAATTTTTACTATAGGGCAACTCTGCTGCTTTTATCCCTGCTCCGCCTTCCTTCTCGGATATCGCTTAGGGACATCCGTTCTCTCCAGCAGATAATCCACACTTACATTATGAAAATCTGCAATTTGCACTAAAATATCCAGTGGCATCATACTGTCTGCATTTTCATATCTGCTGTACGTACGCTGATTAATGTTCAGCTTCTCTGCCATCTGCGTCTGATTCATATCTTTATCTTCCCGCAGATTTCTTATTCTTTGGTACTTTCTCATATGACTGCCTCCTGTACCAATTATAGAGCAGTCATATTTTCGCCTTTGTTTTTAGTCATATATTGACTATTCTTGTAATATTCTCCAGTCGCATCTGTTCAGTCGATTCCAGTCTTACTCAATGCCTGTCACGGATGTAATCTCGCTGCTGATCTCCTGCACAGCTTCCGACGGTGTATAATCTTTACTTCCATATAAGTATGAATGAAGCTGGCTGACATTTTCTGCCAGATCTACCGCTACTACGCAGTCACTGCCATTGATATCCATTGTCGTTTTATCAAATGGAAATCCTACCGTATCATCCGTGGTATATTTTCCGATTCCAGTCATCAGTTTTGCCATATCAGTAACAGACAAACTGGTAGAAACCATTGGAAGAATGGTATCGATCATTTCATTTAACTGAATAAGATCACAGTCTTGTGCTTTCTTCAGCACCTGTTCCAACACGGTTCTCTGCCTCTCTGTTCTCTCATAGTCCAGACCGATATAGCGGATACGACTGTACGCCAGTGCCTGCATACCATTAAGATGCTGCAAACCAGGTCCCGGTATATCCTCGCATTCCTGACCCAGAACCTCTCTTTCTTCCACAAGGTATCCATTCAGCCAGACTACCTCTCCTTCTGACAGGGTAATATCTACACCTCCGAACATATCTACCAGTCCCACCAACGCCTGGAAATTCACTGTCACATAATCTGTAATGTTTAGATCCAGATTCTTATTCAGCATGCTGATAGACTGCTGTGCCCCGCCAACGGAATATACTTCTGTGCACTTCCGGTATTCACCATCTGTGGTATCCAGATAGGTATCTCTGTATACCGATGCCAGGTGCACTTCTTTTGTTTCATTATTAATACTGCAAACCATGATGGTATCACTGTTCACCCCAGACTCCAGTTCGCCTGTACGGGAATCTACGCCAAACAATGCCAGTGTTGTATAGTTCTTCATCCGGTTCCATTCATTCTCCGGTATATCTTTATTCACTATCAGCTGATCTTCCCGTATGGTTGTCTTTGTAATCTTCGTATATTTGTATGCAAGAAACAATCCAAGTGCCAGCGCTGTCAGCACCAGTATCTCAAACAGAAACTTTATCCAACGAAATCTCTTTCTCTTTCTTCTCTTCTTTTTACTCATAATTGTAAGTATAACATATCTGTTTTATTTCCTCAATAAACACTTGCATTTTTTAAATTATCAGTTACAATACAGTATGAGACTTATTGGATAGTTATTATAGGTTAAGGAGAATTTTATGATCAGTGCAAATAATGTGACACTGCGTATTGGTAAAAAAGCATTATTCGAAGATGTGAATATCAAATTTACCGAAGGCAACTGTTATGGTCTGATCGGTGCCAACGGTGCCGGCAAGTCCACATTTCTAAAAATCCTGTCCGGAGAACTGGACACCACTAACGGTGATATTGTAATTACACCTGGACAACGTCTGTCCGTTCTGGAACAGAACCATTTCAAATATGATGAATATCCTGTTCTGGATACCGTAATCATGGGTAATCAGCGACTGTACGATATCATGAAGGAAAAGGAAGCCATCTATGCCAAACCTGATTTTTCAGATGAAGACGGAATCCGCGCCAGCGAACTGGAAGGTGAATTTGCAGAAATGAACGGATGGGAAGCTGAGTCCGATGCAGCTCAGCTCTTGAATGGTCTGGGTATTGATACAGAGCTTCATTACTCTATCATGAAAGACTTAAGCGGTAGCGAAAAAGTCAAGGTTCTGCTGGCTAGAGCTCTGTTCGGTAATCCTGATATTCTGCTTCTGGACGAGCCGACTAACCACCTGGATCTGGCTGCCATCGAATGGCTGGAGGAGTTCCTGATTAACTTTAACAATACCGTTATCGTAGTATCCCATGACCGTTATTTCTTGAATAAGGTATGTACTCATACCGCTGATATTGACTACGGCAAGATTCAGCTCTACGCCGGCAACTATGACTTCTGGTATGAATCCAGTCAGTTGATGATTAAACAGATGAAGGAAGCCAACAAGAAGAAGGAAGAAAAGATCAAGGAACTGCAGGAATTTATTTCCCGGTTCAGTGCCAATGCTTCCAAGTCCAAACAGGCGACCTCCAGAAAACGTGCTCTGGAAAAAATTGAGCTGGATACGATCAAACCATCCAGCCGTAAGTATCCATATATTGATTTCCGTCCAAACCGTGAGATCGGTAATGAAGTTCTGTCTGTGGAAGGTCTGACAAAGACCATCGATGGTGTAAAAGTTCTGGATAACCTGACCTTTACCGTAGGTCATGATGACAAGATTGCTCTGGTAGGTGGTAACGAGCTTGCCAAGACCGTTCTTCTTCAGATCCTGTCTGGTGAAATGGAACCAGATTCCGGAAGCTACAAATGGGGTGTTACTACAACCCAGTCCTACTTCCCGAAGGATTACACCAAAGAGTTCGATAATGATCTGATCATTGTAGACTGGCTGACTCAGTATTCCGAGATCAAGGATGCCACTTATGTACGTGGTTTCCTGGGACGTATGCTCTTCGCCGGTGATGACGGTGTGAAGAAGGTCAAAGTTCTCTCCGGTGGTGAAAAGGTACGCTGCCTTCTCTCCAAGATGATGATCAGTGGGGCTAACGTCCTGCTCTTTGACGAACCGACGAACCATCTGGATATGGAATCTATTACCGCATTGAATAACGGTATGATTAAATTCCCTGGTGTAATCATTTTCACATCCCGTGACCACCAGATCGTTCAGACGACTGCTAACCGTATCATGGAGATCCTGCCAAACGGTTCCATGATCGACAAGATCACTACTTATGATGAATATCTGGCAAGTGATGAAATGGCAAGAAAACGTCAGGTATATACAGCCGATACTTCTGAAGATGACAACTAAGATTTTTTGATACATCTAAAAGCAAAAATGAGATCCACCTCTATAGGACGGATCTCATTTTTTTGTGTTCTTTGTATTTCTGTTCTACTGTGCCAATGTTGCGAAACGATACATCGGTTCACCTTTGTCATTGGTAGTCACATTGGAGATACTTGGGTTAATCAGACAGATGTATACCTGAGTTACCACCGGTATCACATAAAAGTTTTCGCTTACCAGAATGTTCTGCGCTTCATGCAGATACTGGTTTCGTTCTGCCTGATCATCCGTTGCATTGGAATTGGCAATTGCTTCATCAAATGCTGCATCGGCAACTCCATTGTAATTGGATGTGGAATCACTGGTATACAGGCTCAGGAAGTTAATCGGATCATTATAATCTGCTGTCCAGCTGTGACGAATCAGTTCATAATTGCCATCTTTCTTATCCTGTGCATATACTTCGTCTTCTTCTCCCACCAGTTCAATGTTAATATTCAAAACAGATTTTAACTGCGCCTGAATTGCCTGTGCCATCAGAGAATCCTTCTCACTGTTCGGGTATTTGTAAGTCAGTGTTGGGAATCCATCTCCATTTGGATAACCTGCTTCTGCCAGAAGTTCCTGTGCTTTTTCTGCATTTTCTTCAAACAGCGGATCCTGTTCATCTTTGAAATACTGGTCACTGCTGTTAGAGAGCATATATTCTGCCACATAATTTACAGACGGAATATAGTCAGAGCCGATCACATCACAGATCTGCTGACGAGACAGTGCAAGGGCAATTGCTTCCCTTACCTGTTCATTATCCAGCGGTGCCACACTTAAGTTTGGAAGCATGAATTTGGATGTCAGCATGGTCCAGATAAAGAGTCCATCTTCTTCTGTATACTGATCTTTCACATAATCTGGAAGACCGGTCACCACATCTACTTCTCCTGTCTGGTATGCGGAAAGAAGCGCTGTCTGGTCACTGATAAACTGCACATTAATCTTATCCAGACTTACTTTATCTGCCTGATAGTAATATGGGTTTTTTACTACCGTATAGCCTACACCATCTGTGTATGATTCCAGTGTAAAAGCGCCATTTCCAAGGGAAGTTGCAGGATCCTGCCACCACGCATCATTCTCATTAGTTGCAGCTCCTTCTTTAGATGGATAAAATACTGGCATGGACATCATCTTCAGGAAATAACTGCACGGTGCATCCAGCGTAATTTCCAGCGTCTGGTCATCTACAGCCACTGCCTTCACGTCTTCCAGAGTTCCTTCTCCACTGTTATATTCTTCTGCTCCACTGATATTAAACAGCATATTTGCATAAATTGCATTACCGTTATTTGGATCCAGAGCACGGTCGATGGTATTAACAAAATCTGCTGCTGTTACATCAGATCCGTCACTCCACTGGTTTTCTCTTAAATGAAATGTCCATACCAGTCCGTCATCACTGGTATCCACACTTTCTGCAGATTCATAAATCAGATTGCCTTCACTGTCATAGCTTACCAGCCCGTCTGTACAGAGCTTTGCATATTCCGTCCACATATCCAGAGCGAATCCCGCCGGATCCAGTCCACCTGTAGAAGATACCGTCGCAATAGTGATCTCCCCGCCCTGTGTGCTTTCTGCATCCGCTGCGAAAGTCCCAACCGGCATAGTGCATACCATCGACGCAGCTGTGATTACACTGATCAGTCTTTTTTTCATAGTTTGTTTTTCTCCTTTATTTTCTCCCTTTAGCGGGTATTTTACTCATATAAGGTACAGGCTACCTGTTCTTCTCCCACTGTCCTTAATTCCGGCATCTGCTCCCTGCACTTTTCTGTGCAGTACTTACATCTGGTAGAAAAAGGACATCCATTCGGTACATGAATCGGGCTTGGGACTTCCCCTTCCAGAATAATACGTTTTCCAAGCCCTGTGTAATCCGGGTCGGCCACTGGTATGGATGAAATCAATGCTTTCGTATAAGGATGCTTCGGATTCTGATATACTTCCGCCGCAGGGCCAATCTCTACCAGATGTCCCAGATACATTACACCTATGTTATGGCTGATGTGACGCACTGCATTCAGATCATGGGCTACTACAATATAAGAGATCTTCCGTTCATCCTGAATTTTCTCCAGCAGATTAATGATCTGTGCCTGAATCGACACATCAAGCGCGGAAAACGGTTCATCACAGACGATAAACTCCGGATTCAGTGCCAAGGTTCTGGCAATCCCGATTCTCTGGCGCTGACCGCCGGAGAATTCATGTGGATAACGACGAATATGGTCCGGCTTTAATCCGACTGTCTCCATCAGCTGCTGCACCCGCTCCATGCGCTCTTTCGGATTATACATCTGATAGATCTCCATTGGTTCTGCGATCGTCTCTCCCACTGTAAAACGAGGATTCAGACTCGCATAAGGATCCTGAAAAATCATCTGCATTTTCTGTCGGTAAGGATGCATCTGTTTTTCATTCAATTTGGTAATATCTGTTCCATTAAAATAAATGTGCCCACTGTCAGGCTGATGCACCTTCAGCACAGTCCGTCCAAGAGAGCTTTTTCCGCAGCCGGACTCTCCTACAATTCCCAGCGTTTCTCCTTTTCCGATAGAAAAGCTGATATCGTTAACAGCTTTTACATATTGCTTTTTTTCAAAGAGTTTTCCCTTCACCGGAAAAAACTTTTTCAGATGTTCTACTCTGATAACCGGTTCACTCATGCCTCTTTCTGCCTCTCTCTTTCCTGTGCTTCTACCAGTTCCCGCGCCTTATCCTTGCAGTACAGCCAGCAGCTGCAGCTATGTTCTTCACTGAATATGGTCTCACATGGCTTATAGTCTTTGCATATCTTCATTGCCTTGTCACACCGGCTGCAAAAAGCACATCCTGTATTCAAATTCAGGAGATTCTGCGGTGTTCCGGGAATATAATGAAGAGGTACTCGCTCCTCCTCTATCTTTCCAATACTATCCAGAAGTCCCCTGGTATATGGATGCTTTGTCTCCTTGAAGATCTCTCTTACCGTTCCCCTTTCTACAATCTCTCCGCCATACATAATGATGATCTTGTCGCATAACTCTGCCACTACTCCCAGGTCATGAGTAATCACAATTGCGCTGGCTCCCATGCCTTTTACTGACTGCTCAATCAGACTCAGGATCTGAGCCTGTACTGTCACATCCAGTGCAGTAGTCGGTTCATCCGCGATCAGCAGTTTGGGATCACAGGCCAGTGCTGCTGCTATGATAATACGCTGCCTCATTCCACCGGAAAATTCGTATGGATACTGCTTCATACGCTTCTCGGGATTGGAGATTCCTACCTGTTCCAGAAGTCTGACTGCCTGTTTCCATGCTTCTTCTTTGGAACACTTTTTATGTTTCCGAATGCCTTCTGTCATCTGTACTCCGATCTTCAGCACCGGATTCAGATAAGTCATCGGATCCTGAAATACCATCCCGATCTCTTTTCCACGGATCCCCATCATCATCTTTTCATGCTCTTTTTTCTCCTGTTTTGTGGATAAATGTGCCGTGGAAAGTTCTCTTCCTTCAAAACGGATACTTCCGCTTTTTACTTCTGCATTTTCTGCCAGCAGATTCATAACTGACAACATGCTGACAGATTTTCCGGAACCGGATTCTCCTACAATTCCAAGAATTTCCCGTGTATTTAACTGGAAATTCACGCCCCGGACTGCATGAATCATGCCCTGTCTGGTGGAAAAATCCACGGTCAGATCCTCTATTTTCAGTAATTCTCTATGTAAATTATCCATTAACGTCTTCCTTTCGGGTTCAGTGCCTCTTCCAGTCCGTCCCCTATAAAGTTCAATGCAAAAATCACCACGCAGATTACCGCTACCGGATACACCATCTGCATTGGATATTTCGCCAGAAGCATCTTCGCATCCTGTGCCAGTGTTCCCAGGCTGGCTGCCGGTGCGGAAATGCCGATTCCGATAAAACTCAAAAATGCTTCATTAAAAATCGCCTGTGGTACCATCAGAGTTGCCGTTACAATGATTGGTCCCATGGCATTTACGACCAGATGACGAAACAGGATTCTCTTTTTGGATGCTCCCATAACAAAAGCTGCTACTGCAAATTCCCGTTCTTTCAGTGTAATGACTTCACTGCGGACAATTCGCGCCATATTTACCCAGCCGTTTACACAAATACCTATCATGACACTATACACATTGGATCCTAGTATCAACATAATCAGAATGATATAGATCATGGCAGGAACAGAATAGATCACATCTACCATTCTCATCATGACCATATCCACTTTGCCGCCGATGTATCCTGCGATTCCACCATAAATAATACCAATCACCACATTCACTGCCGTTGCCACAAAACCTATCATCAGACTGATACGCGCCCCATACAACACACGGGTAAATTCATCTCGTCCCATCTGATCTGTTCCAAACCAGTGTGCCAGAGATGCTCCCTGATTGGAAATCATAGTATCCATTCCATCATAAGGATATGGCGAAATCCATGGACCAATCACTGCTATGGCAACGATTATTCCCAGCAGAATTAATCCCACCAGTGCTCTTTTATTACTGCAAAACCGTTCCCACACATCCTTGGCAAAAGATTTACTTTTCATGGCTATGTATTCTTCATTTTTTTCACTGGCAGGAAGCGGTTCAAAATACTCTTCCGGTTTTAACATACTTACAGACCTCACTTTTCCAGTTTGATACGTGGATCTACCAGTGCACAGATCATATCTGAAATCAGATTACAGAGCACCAGTATAATTCCAAGAAATATGGTAAGTCCCATAATTACTGTATAATCTCGATTGCTGACAGAATTGACAAACTCACGTCCTATTCCAGGTATAGTAAAGATATTCTCTACCACGAAACTACCGGTAAGAAGAAATGCCACCATCGGTCCGGATATGGTAATCACAGGAATCATGGCATTTTTCAGAATATGTACAAAAGAAATACGCGTTTTACTGATTCCTTTTGCTTTTGCCATAATCACATAGTCCTGATGCATGGCTTCGGAATAACTGCTTTTGACCAACTTGGATATCTGGGCAAGTGGATATACTGTCATGGCCGTTACAGGCAGAATATAATGTTTCCAGCTTCCCAGTCCTACTACCGGGAACCATTTCAACGTAACTCCACAGACCAGCATCAGCAAAAGTGCCAGCACATAGTTGGGAATGCTGATTCCAAGAACCGTGAGGAACATCAAACTTCCCCGTACCCCCTCTTTTCTGGTAACTGCCATGGCAATACCGAGAACCGTTCCAAGAATCAATGCAATAATAAATGCAATCAGGCCAATCTGTATTGTATAGGGTGCTTCCTGCATAATCAGCTGATTTACAGTTGTCCCAACTTTCTTATAGGATATTCCCAAATCTCCATGAGAAAGATTCTTCAGATACATACCAAACTGTACATACACCGGCTGATCCAGACCATAATAGCTCATAATCCGGTCCTGCACCGCCTGATTCACATTACTGATATCAAAAGGATTTCCAGGCATCAGCCTGGTCAGAAAAAAAGTGACTGTAATGAGTGCGAACAGACTGACCAGTCCCATCAGAAGCCGCTTCGTAATATATTTCGCCATTATATACTCCTTACCGAACGATATCGGTTAATTTAGTTCTCAAACTCATTATATTGTAGCACTTTGACGCGTTAAATTCAATATGTAAAATCATAACCACCGGCTTAGCCGGTGGTTTGCACTGCCCCTATAAGGGGCTCA
>UQWA01000034.1 GCA_900544685.1 uncultured Lachnospiraceae bacterium
TTTGTCATGCCCGCCTTTGCGCGGGCTATTTTAATTCAAGAGAGCGCCGAAGGCGTTCTTTCCTATAAAGTGAAAAAACGGGCAGTCACCTGCCCGTTTTACTATTATTCTTATTCAGCATCTTCTGCTTCTTCTTTTGCAGAAGCCTGTTCCAGAGCTTTCATGCTCAGGCTGATCTTCTTCTCATCTGCATTGAAATCTACTACTTTTGCTTCGATTTCCTGTCCGATCTGAAGAACATCGGCTGGCTTATCTACATGATCATGAGAGATCTGAGATACATGAAGAAGAGCATCTACACCTGGCTCCAGTTCTACGAATGCACCAAAATCTGTCATTCTTGCAACTTTACCAGTTACCACATTGCCTACTGCATATTTATCTGTTGCTGTCAGCCATGGATTCTGATCTTCAAACTTCAGGCTGAGTGCAATCTTAGTTCCATTGATCTCTTTGATCAAAACGGATACTTTATCCCCTACATTGAAAACTTTCTTAGGGTTCTCTACACGTCCCCAGGACATTTCAGAGATATGAAGCAGTCCATCTGCTCCACCCAGATCGATGAATGCACCAAAATCTGTCACATTCTTTACAACACCTTCTACAACATCACCTACATGGATCTTTTCGAAGAGTTCCTTCTGCATCTCAGCTTTCTTAGCAACTAAGAGCTGCTTGCGGTCACCAATAATTCTTCTTCTGCGAGGATTGAATTCTGTGATAACGAATTCGATCTCCTGTCCTGCAAACTTATCCAGATTCTTCTCATAAGTATCAGATACCAGGCTTGCCGGGATGAATACTCTTGCTTCATCTACTACTACGCTTAATCCACCATTTAATACCTGAGCTACAGTAGCTGTCAATACTTCGTGATTCTCAAATGCTTCTTCCAGTCTCTTGTTGCCTTTTTCAGCAGCCAGTCTCTTATAAGTAAGCTGAACCTGTCCGTCTCCATCGTTCACTTTCAGAACTTTTACTTCCATAGTGTCACCGACTTTGATTACTTCACGTAAATCTGCGTTAGATTCATTTGTGTATTCATTTCTGGTAAGGATACCATCGGCCTTATAACCGATATTTAATACGACCTCATCTTCCTTAACGTCGATAACTGTACCTTCTACAATCTGGCCGTTATGAATTGTTTTTAAAGATTCTTCTAACATCTGTTCAAAGCTCATTTCTGACATACTTTTGAACCTCCTTAATTAAATAATTTGGGGTCGAGGCCCCTGCCGTAATACCTACACAATTGACAGGAGGTAGTGAATAGAGCTCCAAATCATCTAGTGTCTGAATATAATACGTATTTACGCAATTCGCTTTGCAGATCTCAAAGAGTTTCTGTGTATTCGAACTGCTTCTTCCACCGATTACTATCATAGCATCAACTTTATCAGCCAGTTCTCCTGCTTCTAATTGTCGCTCTTCGGTCGCACTGCAAATCGTATTGATAACATCAATATCATAACCCTTTTTGTCAATAATTTCAACTAAATTTTTAAATTTATTGTAGTTAAATGTCGTTTGTGAAACAACGCATATTTTACTTCCTTTCGGAAGTTCCAGTGCCTCTGCCTGTGTCTGGTCAGCCACCACGATTGCCGGATGCACACACCAGCCTTTGATCCCCTCCACCTCTGGATGGGTATCATTTCCTATAATAATAATCTGTCTTCCCCGTTCACTTTTCTCTCTCACAATCCGGTGAATCTTCCTTACATATGGACAAGTTGCATCTACCAGTTCCAATTCCTTTTCTTCTATCATCTGATAGATCTTCTTTCCTACTCCGTGAGAACGGATTATCACAGTTCCGCTCTGAAGCTGCTCCAGTTCTTTCCTGCTTTCCAGTACTTTCACTCCCCTGGATTCCAGATCTGACACAACTTCCTCGTTGTGGATAATTGGTCCGTAGGTGTAAATCTCCTTTTTTCCCTGATTCACCTGGTCATATACTTTTTCTACCGCTCTTTTTACTCCAAAGCAGAAACCCGCTGTCTTTGCAGTGATTACTTCCATGACTGCCACCTCACTTTACCAGTGATTTGATCTTCTCAACAACCTGATCAATTGTCATATCTGAGGAATCAAGATAAACAGCATTTTTCGCCTGCATAAGAGGTGCTGTCTCTCTGTGCATATCCTGATAGTCTCTCTGCTCAATATCTTTTTTGATTGCTTCCAGATCACAGTCTGTACCTTTTTCTGTAAGTTCCTTATATCTGCGGCTGGCTCTGGTTTCTACGCTTGCTGTCAGATAGATCTTAAGCTGCGCATCCGGGAGAATGTTTGTCCCGATATCTCTTCCATCCATAACAACATCATGTTCCCTTGCCAGCTTCTTCTGTAACTCCAGAAGCTTTGCTCTGACACATGGCAGTGCCGCTGACTTGGATGCCATATTCCCTACTTCTTCTGTACGAATCTGTCCTGATACATCTTCTCCATTTAGCAAAACATGCTGCTCCCCATTCACATACTGAATGGCAATCTCAATATCTTCCAGTGCATTTTTTACTGCTTCCACATCTGAAGCCGGAATATCTTTTCTAAGCAGATACAATGCAATAGAACGATACATTGCCCCTGTATCCACGTAAATAAAAGACAGTTCACTGGAAACTCTTTTTGCTATTGTACTTTTACCGGCTCCCGCCGGCCCATCAATTGCTATATTATATGTCATAATCCTCTCCATCTTTCCATTTTATGCTTCTGCCATCGCACATCCCGCCGCATATCCGGTAGACCATGCAATCTGCAGATTGAATCCGCCGGTCACAGCATCCAGATCCAGTACTTCTCCTGCAAAATACAGTCCCGTTACCAGCTTTGATTCCATCGTTGACGGATTTATCTCTTTTACAGATACCCCGCCCCTTGTGATAATAGCTTCATTATAATCTCGCAGTCCTGTTGCCGTCAATGGGAAGTGCTTGGTAAGCTGAATTAAGCTCTCCCTTTCTGCTTTTGTAATTTCGTTTACTTTTTTATCTGGTGAAATGCCTGACAATTCTATGATAACAGGAGTCATTTTTGCAGGAAAAAGTACACCGATCACATTTTTGAACTGCTTATTGTGACCGTTTTCAAACTCACGTAAAAGTCGGGCGTCCAGCTGTTCTTCTGACAGTGCCGGCTTCAGATCAATCCTGATCTGCAGTTCTTTCTGACGTAGTTTTTTCAATACGGCTGTGCTGGCAGTCAGCACCAAAGGACCTGTAATGCCAAAATGAGTAAACATCATTTCACCAAAGTCCTCGTAAAGACATTTTTTTCCGTCATATACTGACAATGTCACATTCTTCAGGGAAAGCCCCTGCATACGCTTTCCATACTCTTCTCTGGTATTGAACGGCACCAGAGAAGGTGAAAGTTCTGTCACTTTATGCCCCGCTTCTTCTGCAAAACGATAGCCATCTCCCGTAGATCCTGTACTCTTATAAGAAAATCCACCGGTGGCTACCAAAATACAGTCTGCATTCACTTCTGTTCCGTCCTTCAGGCGGATGCCTGTTACTTTCTTGTCTTCCTCTCCTGTCAGAAGAATCGTATCCACTTCTGTATTCAGATGTACTTTTACACCAGCCTTTTTCATTGCATTTCTCAGGGTATCTATGACATCTGCTGATTTATCTGAAAGAGGGAAAACACGGTCGCCCCTCTCTGTCTTCGTTTTCATTCCATGCTTCTCAAAAAAATCTATCACATCCTGATTGGTATATCCATAAAATGCACTGTACAAAAACTTTCGATTTGTACAGACACTATCCATCAGTTTTTCCATGTCACATGCATTGGTAAGATTACATCTTCCTTTTCCAGTAATATAGATCTTTTTGCCCAGTTTTTCATTCTTCTCATATAAATGAACTTCATTTCCTTTTTCCGCTGCTGTAATAGCAGCAAACATTCCTGCAGCTCCGCCGCCAATGATTACTATCTTTTTCATATGGTTTCCTTTGCTTTTTATGCTATTTACTATAAACGCCCCGGATCACTCCGGGGCGCCATATGTTTCAAAATAGATATTAGACTGGATATGCTCCATTCTTGGTATCTGCAACAGTCTCGTCAACCTTTGTCTGCTGAGCTTCTCTGTATTTGAAGAATTCAGTAGCAACCTGTGGGAACAGTGCGTAAGATAAAACATCTTCTTCCTGCTGTGTCCACTTTGCACATTCTTCTTTCAGTTTGTCCAGCTGTGGCGGAATAAGATCTGCCGGACGGCATGTAATAACTTTTTCATCACCGATGCATTTCTTAACCACTTCAGGATTGAACGGTTTAACAGTCTTTCCGTAATGTCCGGAGAGAACGTCTTTAGTCTGCTGTGGAACCATCTTGTAACGTTCGCCGTTAATAACGTTCATAACTGCCTGAGTACCAACGATCTGTGAAGATGGAGTAACCAGTGGGCATTCACCAAGGTCTTTACGTACACGAGGTACTTCTTCCAGTACTTCGTAATATTTATCTTCTGCATGAAGGTCTTTCAGCTGAGAAGTCAGGTTGGAAAGCATACCACCTGGTACCTGGTATAACAGAGTCTTGATGTTAACACCAAGGTTCTTTGGATTCAGTAAGCCTGTTTCCAGAGCATGGTCACGGATCGGTCTGAAGTAATCAGCGATCTCAGCCAGAAGCTTCTGATCCAGCCCTGTATCGTATGGAGTACCTTTGAAGGTTTCAACCATAACTTCTGTTGCAGGCTGGGATGTTCCCAGTGCAAATGGTGACATTGCTGTATCGATGACGTCTACACCAGCTTCTACTGCCTTCAGGTATGTCATGGAAGCAACACCTGATGTGTAGTGTGTATGGAGCTGAATTGGAATATCAACTGTTTCTTTCAGAGCCTGTACCAGTTCTGTTGCTGTATATGGAAGAAGAAGACCAGCCATATCTTTGATACACAGAGAATTAGCTCCCATATCTTCTACTTTCTTAGCCATATCTTTCCAGTAGTCCAGTGTGTAAGCTTCGCCCAGAGTATAGGAAAGTGCAACCTGTGCATGGCCTTTTTCTTTGTTAGCTGCTGTAACTGCTGTCTGAAGATTTCTGATATCATTCAGGCAGTCGAAAATACGGATAATATCAATACCGTTTGCAATAGACTTCTGTACGAAGTATTCTACTACATCATCTGCATACTGGCTGTAACCCAGAATGTTCTGTCCACGGAACAGCATCTGCAGTTTTGTATTCTTGAATCCGTCACGGAATTTACGAAGTCTTTCCCATGGATCCTCTTTCAGGAAACGAAGGGATGCATCGAAAGTTGCTCCACCCCAGCACTCTACGGAATGGTAACCAACTTTATCCATCTTATCTACGATCGGAAGCATCTCTTCTGTTGTCATTCTTGTGGCAATCAGAGACTGATGTGCGTCACGTAAGATGGTCTCAGTAATTTTAATAGGTTTCTTAGCGATATCTGCCATTTTAAATGTTCCTCCTATACTCCAAAGATTGCCATAAAGGTTCCGGCTGCTACTGCAGTACCGATAACACCAGCTACGTTAGGTCCCATTGCATGCATCAGCAGGAAGTTTGTAGGATCTGCTTCTGCACCAACCTTCTGGGATACACGTGCTGCCATAGGAACCGCGGATACTCCGGCAGAACCAATCAGTGGGTTAATCTTGCCTCCGGAAAGCTTGCACATGATCTTACCAAAGATAACACCGGCTGCAGTACCGCATGCAAATGCTACCAGACCGAGAACTACGATCTTGATGGTGTTCATGTTCAGGAATGCTTCTGCACTTGTAGTAGCACCTACAGAAGTACCCAGCAGGATAACTACGATGTACATCAGTGCATTGGAAGCTGTCTCTGTCAGCTGCTTAACTACACCAGACTCACGGAACAGGTTACCAAGCATCAGCATACCTACCAGCGGAGCAGTTGTCGGAAGAAGCAGACAAACAACGATAGTTACGATAATAGGGAACAGAATCTTTTCCAGCTTGGATACAGGACGAAGCTGTTCCATCTTGATCTTTCTTTCTTCTTCAGAAGTCAGAGCTTTCATAATAGGTGGCTGGATAATAGGAACCAGTGACATATAGGAATATGCTGCTACTGCGATAGGTCCCATCAGTGCTGTCTGTCCCAGCTTACCTGCAAGGAAAATAGATGTAGGACCGTCAGCACCACCAATGATAGAAATAGCTGCTGCTGCCTTTCCATTGAATCCCATGAAGATTGCAAGGAAGTATGCAGCATAGATACCGATCTGTGCTGCTGCACCAAGAATAAAGCTCTTCGGGTTTGCGATCAGCGGACCAAAGTCCGTCATGGCTCCGACACCCATGAAAATAAGTGACGGCAAGATACTCCATTCATCCATCAGATAGAAGTAATGGAGAAGACCTCCCACACCATTAGACATATCTTCCGGAGCTGCCATAATGTCCGGATAAATGTTTACCAACAGCATACCAAATGCAATAGGTACCAGAAGGAGCGGCTCGTACTCTTTCTTAATTGCAAGATATAAGAATACACACGCTACTGCGATCATTACATAGTTGCCTACTGTCAGGTTAAAAAACGCTGTCTGGTGAAGCAGGTTCGATAATGTGTCTGTTACATATGACATTGTTTTACCTCCTGTGTTGTAGCTTTACTGTGAAACGACTGAACTAGTTCATTGTTGCCAGTACATCACCGTTTTCAACAGCTGCACCAACTGCTACATCGATACTTGCAACAGTTCCATCCTGAGGAGCTACAACTGGGATTTCCATCTTCATAGCTTCAAGAACAACGATTGGATCTCCAGCCTTTACAGACTGTCCAACGCTTGCTTCTACTTTGAATACTTTACCTGGTACAGAAGCGGTTACTTTTACGCTTCCTGCGCCTGCTGCTGCCTTAGGTGCTGCTGCAGGAGCTGCTTTTGGAGCTGCCTTAGGTGCTGCTGCTCTTGCAACAGGTGCTGCTCCATTTCCTGTTCCTTCTTCTACAGTTACATCATATGCTACACCGTTCACGGTAATTGTATAATTCTTCATTATAGTTTTCCTCCTACTATATTAAGCTCTCTGCCATTTATTGCGGTTGCTCTTCTTAATGGAACGTACTACGAATCCATCTGTACTTGTGCCTTCTGCTGCTGCAATAGCTGCTGCAATGACTGCGATCAGTTCTCCGTCATCTACAACTTCTTCCTCTTCTACAGGAGCCGGTGCTGCTACCGGTGCAGGAGCCGGGGCTGCAGGTGCGTTTTTCTTCTTGAAGCCTTCTTCCAGTTTGCTGATATGCTTAAACTGTGAAATCAGGAAGCTCAGGAAGAACAGCATTACGAATACAACGCAGACACCCATCAGAGTGTTCAGGACTGCTTCTTCCATCTTCTGTCCAATGGTCTTCTCAGCAGTTGCAAATTCCATACTTACCAGTGAAAGATCATCCAGAGAAAGTGTGGTAGTAACTACGCTTTCACCGTTCTCAAATTCACAGTCTGTCTTGATCACGATATCATCATCAACTTCGATATCCTGCGCAAGGATCTGCTTGTATGCGCCAAGTTCCTCTTTTGCATTCACCCATGACTGAACACTCGCTACCATGCTGTCCTGGTATTTGCTGAGGATGGATGAAGGATGCAGAATCTCTTCTGCCTGAGCATCGTCCATTCCTACAATCATCTCAATGCTCTGCTGAGCATAAGATTCCAGAGATGCTCTGTCGGATGCACTGATTCCGCCCTCTACAACTTCTTCTGCTGCCTGTGCTTCAGATTCCACAGCGGCTTCTTCTGATGCACTCTCGGATGCTGCTTCTGTCTCAGATGCAGCTTCAGTGACAACTTCGGTAGTTTCTGTCTCTTCGGCAAAAACGGTTCCGGATGTCATCAGCATAGCGGCCATAGATACGGAAACGAATAATCCTTTATATTTTCTCATATCATACACCTCGCTTAAACTGTTCCGTGTTTTTTGCCTGGACGGTCATCTCTTTTTGTGAATAACATCTCGAATGCACCGATCACATATTTTCTGGTATCTTCTGCTTCGATGATGGTATCAACATAACCTCTTCTTGCTGCAGAAACTGCACTTGTCTGAAGTGCCGCATATTCTGCTGCTTTTTCATTTAATTCTGCTGCTGTAGCTTCCGGATACATGATCTTGCAAGCCAGCTTAGCGTCCATGGTTCCGATCTCTGCTGTAGGCCATGCAAATGTCATATCTGCGCCTGTAGCCTTGCTGTTCATAACAGAGTAAGCACTTCCGTATGCTTTACCGATTACTACATTTACCTTAGGTACAGTAGCATTAGCGAATGCATAGGTAAGTTTAGCTGCTGCTTTTGCAATTCCCTTTTCTGAATGAATGTCAGCTTTGAAACCTGTTACATTTGTCAGAGATAATACAGGGATCTCAAATGCATCACAGAATTTTACGAATTCTGCTGCCTTCTCAGCACCCTTTCTTGTCAGAACTGCATCGAAACTGTCTGTCTTGGTTCCTTCTGCATCATATACTTCTGTACGGTTAGCAACTGCACCAACAGTCTGTCCGTTCAGGCGAAGGAATCCTGTAACCATATCTTTTGCATATGCTGCCTTAGTCTCGATAAACAGGTTGTCATCTGCGATGTTAGACAGCAGAATAGATGTATCACCAACACAGTTAGCCAGATCTGCGCATACTCTGTTCAGATCATCTTCGGATTCTGCATAGTAAGTATCATCTTCGTTGTTAGCCGGAAGAACGGATACCAGATCACGGATCTGTGCAAAGATATCCTCTTCACTTCCTGCATAGTCAACCAGACCTGTCTCTTCACTCTGGAACTTGGCAGATGCAGTATCGCATTTTTCAACTCTGTTGCCATCCAGTGCATTTGGAGAATTTACAAATAATTTTGCATTCTTCTCTTCCATGAATGTGAAGTCTGTCATTCCCGGAAACAGTGCAAGACCGCCGCCACAGTTACCGAAGATAGCTGTGATCTGTGGGATCACTCCTGATGCCAGTGTCTGTTTCATGTAGATATCACCAAAAGCGTTCATGGCATCTGTAGCTTCCTGAAGTCTTAAGCCCGCACAGTCGATCAGACCGATGACCGGTGCTCCCATCTTCATAGCCATGTCGTAGATACCTGAAATCTTTTTCGCGTGCATTTCACCGATTGTTCCACCTAAAACAGATGCATCCTGGCTGTATACATAAACCAGTTTGTCATTAATCACACCATAACCTGTGATGACACCATCTGCCGGAGTCTCGGCCTTCGCCATGTTAAAATCTGTATTTCTGGCAGTAATGCCTGCACCGATTTCAACAAAACTGTTCTCATCAAGCAAAGACGCGATTCTTTTGCCTGCTAAGCTTTGTGCTGTGTTACTCATTTTTCAGCCCTCCATTTTCTATATTAGATAAATTGTAACCAATTATCTGCCATGTATCATTGTAACTTGTTTTGCAAATACTGGCAAGACTTTTGTCGATTAGTAAGCATAAAAATTCCCCCGTTTTTTCATGTTTTTTATAGCAATTTTAACAACATCTCATCAAGCTACAAATGGAACATTTGTAAAGTCCAGACTAACCAGTTCCCCGGTTTCCGCTTTGCCACAGCAGTTTCTGACAGAATCCGTTTTTCTTCCATCAGCACCCCATTCAAAGTGAATTGTATTTTTCCAAATACCATATTCCTTTCAACCGGAGCCTCGATTGTATTTCTGTATTCCAGATGACGTATCAGCTTTTCCTGATCCCCTATCAGAATTATTTTTCCTGCACTTTTTTCTATATAAAGTGGTATCTGAATGTTTTTCCATGGATTTTCTCCGTCGATCCAGCCGTTTTTTACCTCTGCATACATTATTTCTTCCGGATATTCCAGCCTGACTTCTCGATAATGTTTTTTGGCATAGTCCATCATTTTCGTCATATCTTTCCATTTATAGGTCCGGTTATAAGGCCATCCACATGCCAAGACTACTCCTGCAAACTTCCGTCCCTCACTTTCCACTGCACAGACATAGCAGTATCCTGCTGCTGATGTGAAGCCCGTCTTTCCGGATACTACTCCTTCATACATATCGAGAAATGCATTATGATTGCCGCAGGCATAGTACCTGGTGCCCTCCCTGTTGGAAAAAGAGTGACTCCGTGTCTGTGTGATCTCCCGGAATTCTGCTGCCTTTGGCGAATCCCAGGTACAGTACTTCATAATCCGCGCCAGATCCTGTGCAGTCGTTCGGTGGTCTCCTTCTTCATCGGTACCGTCCAGTCCGTTTGGCGTGACAAAATGCGTCTCGTTGCATCCCAGCTCTTTTGCTTTCTGATTCATTAATCCGGCAAATTCTTCCACACTGCCACTGACCTGTTCCGCAATCATCACAGCTGCATCATTATAGGACTCCAGCATCAGTGCATAGAGCAGATCTTTCAGATAAAAGGTTTCTCCCACCCCGGCCCCCAGATGTACCTCTGGCTGCCCGGCTGCATTTTGTGACACTTCTACTATATCTTCCGGATCTCCATTTTCCAACGCAAGTATACAGGTCATGATTTTCGTAGTACTCGCCATCGGCATCGTCTCGTCTGCATTTTTTCCAAAAAGAACACGCCCGCTGCTGCCGTCGATGACTACAGCACTGCGGGCGTATAACTCTCCTATTTCTTCCGGAAGCTGACACTGTGCTGCACAGATTCTCAGTACAGTTGTCATCCAGAAAAAGATTATCCATAAAACGGTTCTGACTGTTTTCCTCATACTTTCTGCTCCGTTTTTGCTTTTATAACAGCTTATGAATATTCTCTTATTTTATGTCTTTCACTTATAATTCCGATCAAATCTGACATTCAGTCGATCTAATCCATTTCTTTGTTTATAGTATTCGTTTATCATGGCTGCGGCTTCCGGCACCGTCTGAAGGAACAACTGCGTCAGATGCTGTGTGCTTTCCAGACAGATATCTTTGGGTTCCCCGCGGATAATTCTACCATCTGCAAGGCGGTACATAAAAAGAATCCTGGCAACTGCCAGCTTGACTTTCCGCTTTTTCTCTGAATCGCAAATCGGAAGTCTGGTATAAAATTTTGTTCCCATCAACGCACGTACAATGTCTTTGTGGTTCATGCCTTCCATCACTTCTGAAATTGCATCCACACTGTTTTTCTCTATACGAATCACGCTTCCCGGCTGATAGTGAAACGGGTCTTTCCCTGTCCGGACCATCAACGCCCGGTCAAATTCCGTCTCAATCTCATCATGTCTTGCGCCTGTCTTCTTCATATATTCACTGATATAAGGATGACAGGTACTGTCCAGCATAAAATGACAGATGAATCCTAACAAATACACCAGAATTTCTTCATTTCCTGTCTTTTGGTAAAGTTCTCTTCCACGTTCAAAAAATCCAGCCGCCTCTTCCCTGTGAAGTCTGTGTGCCATCTGATTAAACCGGTTCTTGTGAAACGGTCTGACATAAAAAAGAATATCCGGTCCATGAAGCCCGATCTGATAGGTGGTCTGATATTTCTTAATCTTTTCTTGTATCTCCGGATCCAGACGGTGGTATACCATCTTTCCGAACAAATCATGTGCATATGTGGTAGGCATAATATTCCCTTCCTATACCTTTAATGTCATCTCAATCTCTTCTTCTGCTTCTGCCTTAAAGTCTTCCATCTTCACTGGATTGACTTCCGGCAGGTCATCTATAGAAGTGACTCCGAATCTTCTCAGAAACTCTTCTGTCGTTCCGAATAAAAGAGGTCGGCCCGGTGCATCCAGTCTTCCCACTTCTTTTACCAGATTAAACTCAATCAGCTTATTCACTGCATGGTCACATTTTACACCTCTGATTTTTTCCAGTTCAATTCTGGTGATCGGCTGCTTGTATGCGATAATTGAAAGTGTTTCCAAAACTACGTCTGTTAATACAATCTTCTTTGGCTGTTTTGCAATCTTAATCAGATACTCATAGAGTTCCGGGTTCGTACACATCTGAAACGAATCTTCCAGTTCAATCAGACGTATCCCCCGCCCCTCTGTTTCATATTTTTCTTTCATGGTTCGCAGCATCTTTCGGGTAGCTTCCGTACTCATTCCAATTGCCTTGGCAATCCGCTCTACCTCTACCGCATTCCCCATGGTAAATAAAATGGCTTCTGCAGCCGCTTCCAGTTCTTTTTTATCCACACTTATTCCTCACTTTGTTTTGCCGTAATCAGGATCTCTCCAAAGATCTCATCCTGCTCCACTTCGATCTTTCCTGTCTTCATCATTTCCAGAATGGTCAGAAATGTAATCGCGATACGCATCTTACTTCTCTGTTTATTCAGCAGATCTCTGAAATTGCACTTATGATGCTGGGATATGTACTTTTCCACATAGGCAATGGTCTGATCCAGATCTACCTCTTCTTTTTCCACCTGACCGAACTTGCTTCGCACCGGATCCAGCCGGCTCTCGGAACGCTTCATCACATCCTGAAAAATGGCATTCAGCTTTTCCAGATTCAGATCTCCCAGTATCTCATCCAGATTCACCGGTGGCTTGTACTGTTGTACCTCCTTAGGGATCGACGGATCCCGGTACAGCATATGTTCCGCATCCATCTGACGGTCACGCAGCTCGTAAGACATATATTTATACATCTTATATTCCAAAAGGCGTTCCACCAGTTCCTGTCTCGGATCTTCCTCTTCGCCTTCTTCATTTACTTCTTTTGGAAGAAGCATACGAGCCTTGATATCCAGAAGCGTTGCCGCCATAACCAGGAACTCACTCATGACAGACATATCTTCCGTCTCCATGGCGTGAAGATATTCCATATACTGGTTTGTGATCTCCACAATCGGGATATCAAAAATATCCACTTTATTCTTATCAATCAAATGCAGCAGCAGATCCAAAGGGCCTTCAAACTGCTCCAGTTTTACCGAAATTCCCATAGTTACCTCTTCTAATACAACTCCACCAGCATGAATTCTGCCGGATTGTTGATGCGAAATGCAATGGAATGGGATCCCAGTCCCGCTGTGACCAGAAGCTTTCTTCCATATTTTTCATACAGTCCGCAGTCATACTTTGGAAACAGCTTCACCTGTGGGCTGATGACTCCGCCGATCAGCGGCAGGCGCATCAGGCCTCCATGCAAGTGACCACTCAAGGTCAGATCTGCTCCCCAAAGGGCATAGCCTTCAAAATATACCGGATTGTGTGCCAGTAAAATATTATAGCGTCCCTCTTCCGGTTCCTGAATCGATTTTCGAATCTCTTCTGCACTGATGTACTGTTGCTGAAACCGCTTATAATACTTCTCTGGCAGTTCATATCCATGTACTGTCAGATGGGTTCCTTTGATATTGATCTGTTCTTTTTCATCTTCCAGAAGACGTATATTCGAGGTATGGATGCCCTTTTTAAACTCTTCATACACACCACCGTAGGCATCTGGATATCTCTTAGCCCGGAACTCATGGTTCCCGTTAATACAATATACCGGGCATTCACAGGAAAGCCTCTTGAGCAGCGAAACCGCCACATCAATGTTCGCCTCTTTTCCCGGCTTGCATACCGTCAGATCCCCTACGGAAAAAATCAGATCCGGGTGCTGCCCTATAATCTGCTCCACCAGGTTCCGATTACCTTTTCCAAATGTTCGATTGTGCAAATCTCCGATAACTACAATCCGGATCGGCGCCGTAGGCTTAGGAACCTTTCGCGGCAGCGCAATCCGGTAGTGTCTGATAATTATTCTACTCATAATTCTACCAACCCAATTTTCTGTTTAATAGTATAAACAAATATTGAGGGTTTGGCAAGGGAAAGGGGAAAAACTGTGATTAGATGTATTTAGACAGACAAATCAAAAATCTTTTCCTTTTACCTTTATTAAACGATACTGAGTATCGGTAACTGCACAGCCAAGTGCGCCTGTTCCCATATCTAATCCGACATAATAATCTACTTCTCTATCCGAATTCATAACGAGATCCTCCAAAACATTATTGACATCCCTTACATTCAATGCTATGGTTATGATGTATTAACAAGACGAGTTCAAATAAGGGGAAACCCGAAATCGTCATTTGACGCCACAGGGTGTGGCAAAAAGCCGTGTCGAACGGCTTTTTTTGTTTTATATTAGTGTACCATACATTTGTAAATATAACTATCTTTTAATTTGTTTCACATGTTTTTTTAGTATATATGTACAATTTATATTTTTTTACTTTGCAACAATAGAACATTTTCAGATTCATTCTAAACCGGATTGTTCCTCAGGCCTTTTACCTAAAAATCTTGCACATGTTTCTAACTGTATTTTAATATAAAAATAAAAGAGAATCAGATATTATTCCGATTCCCTTCCACCAACTATTCTTTCCTATACTTTTCAATCACGCATTCATGTACTTTTGTCTTTTTATCATAATTGATCCCTACAAGCAGTATATCACCTGTGTATTCCTCAATCGATTCCGGATATTTCTTTTCTTTGATTTGCGTAATTGCTGTTTCTGTATTTTTATTCCATTTGAGTTCTATCAAAAGTGCCGGATGGCTATTCTGATATTTCGGTTTTGGAATATAGATCAGATCTGCAAATCCATACCCTGACTGAAGTTCTCTGACCGGTTTGAAATAGTACTGCATACTGCTTAAATATGCAATGGTAATCACACAGCTCAAAGAGTTTTCATTATTGTATTGAATCGAGGATGCATATTTTCTATGAATCAAATCAATCTCATGTGAAACTGTTTTTACATCCATATCAAGCGTTGCTTCTAACAATTCATAGGACGCGAGCTCCATCTGATTCAGTTCATCCCATTTTTCTTCTTTTAATACTGTCTGAAATTCCTGTCTTATTTCCTCATTTGGTATAAATGCGGTTCTGTGGTACTGGTCATAGCCCAGATATCCAAGATGAATCAAATAGGTCAGTACATCATCTTTCCCGGAGAAACTGCTGATATTGTTCTGGAATGATCCTACATTGACCTCTACTTCTGATCCGGAATACATTTCCATGATAGCTGTTTTTAATCCATCAAAATTCATACTGATAAATGGCAGTACGGATTTATAGGAGGCCGTCTGAGACCAGTAATTCTGCACTTTTTTCCGTGTCATTGCACTGACAACCGCTTTCGGATTATATACATGACAGTCATCCAAAAAATATCCATCATACCATTTCTGCACTTCGTCAAAACTCATCTGATATTTCTGGCACAATGACTTTACCTCTTCCTCTGAAAAGCCTATATAAGGAGCCATCTGTCCGGCATCCAGCATGGTAAATTCATCAAAATTATTCAGTGCAGACTGTGTTTTGAATTTTATCATTGGCAGGATGCCTGTGATATAAGCAAGGCTGATATATTTCATTGGCTCTGCGCCTTTGAATAAGCCACGTAAAAATCGAACATATTCGTTCTGAAGATCTTTTCTTCCTGCTTCATCACGAATCAAAACATCCCATTCATCAATAATTACAATAAATTTTGTTCCTAATGCACTATTTATTAACGACAAAGCATCTGGAAGAGATTGCACATTCTCATCAAGAACGCCAGGATATACCTGCTGCAACTCTTTTATAATGCTTTCAGTGATGAATGACACGAATTTTTCCGGTCCGCTGATTGCTTCCACACACCACTGTACATCAAAATGAATGACATCATACTGATTCCTGTGTTTTTCATAATCCTCTGATTTGGAAATATCCAGTCCGGAAAAAATATTTTTTGAGTCACTTCCCTTGCTGTAATATGCCGCCAGCATATTAGCAGTTACTGACTTTCCAAAACGTCTTGGACGACTGTTGCAGATAAACGCAGCGTTTGTATTAATGACCTGATTTGTGAAACGTAAAAGTCTAGTCTTATCAACATATATTTCTGAATTTACATCTGCCTGAAATGCACCATTTCCCGGATTTACAAATCTTCCCATTCCTGTTCTCCTTTGCATAATTGCGGATATATGTTCATTATAATTGTTTCTTTCCGCAAAGTCCAGATTTGTATTTTTCATGCAATCATTTCGGTTTCCGCTGTTCCGTAAACAGTTTCTCACATACTGTACACTTTCCACGCCTTTTTCACGCAGAACCCGTATCCTGCTTTTTCCACGTTCTCATCGAATACCAATTCACTTCTTCCAATTTCTTTTCCGTCCAGTGTATAGATCAGATACCCTGCTGTATCTCCTTCCTGTACCGGTGCAGTGACGGTATCCGCCAGTTGAATACTGCGCTGAATTCCGGCCAGATCTTTTCCATCGGTATCCAGATACCGGAATGTTTCTTTCACATGGCAGGTGACCTGATTCTGAACACCTTTTCGAACTTTCAGTGGGGGATACTTCATCTGTTCTTCATCTGTATACAGACGACATTTTCCAAACCCATAGTCCAAAAGCTGTGCTGCTTCCTTGAACCTGGTTTTGGAATCCGGTCCTGCCATGATGACACTGATCAGCTGAATATCATTTCGCAGGGCGGTCGCTGACACGCAGAACAATGCTTTGCTGGTACTGCCTGTTTTCAGTCCATTACATCCGTTATAACTGCGCAGCAGCTTATTGGTATTTGACAGTCCGAATTCACTGCTGCCCCGCTGAGTCGCATGGGTGATGTTCTCCATCCAGATGGTGGTATAATCAAAGACTTCCGGGAATCTGGTGATCAGCTCCCGTGACATCAGTGCAATGTCATTTGCTGATGTGTAGTGATCGTCCGAATCCGTCAGACCACAGCAATCCACGAAATGGGTATCACCCATCCCCAGTACCTTTGCTTTTTCATTCATTTTGTTGACAAACTCCATCTCACTGCCGGCTATGTATTCTGCCAATGCTACAGAGGCATCATTCCCAGATGAAACCAGAATACATTTCAGCAGTGTCTGCACCGTCTGCTTTTCTCCCTCTTCCAGAAATACCTGTGAGCCTCCCATAGATTTGGCATGGGCACTGGTCACTACTTCGTCTTCCAGATGAATCTGGCCCTTTTCCAATGCCTCAAAAGCCAGAAGTACTGTCATGATCTTCGTCACACTGGCCGGACTGCGCTTCTCATGAGAAGCCTTTTCAAATAACACTTTCCCGGTAGATGCTTCCATCAGAACCGCCTCCGGGGAAGCCAGCTCCAGATCCTCTGCTCCTGTTTTCCATGAAATTCCAGTGAGCAGGGATATCCACAAAATAAAAAGCAGTATACACATTTTCCCATTTCTTATCATTGCACCACGCCCCTTTTTTCCTGATGGTACAACTTATGAACATAGAAAACGTTATATACTACCTATTTTGATAAATGGGATTGTGAAAGTACGAAACAATCCGTAAAGTATCTTTTCATATTTTCAGGCAGAAAAAATCCCCAGTCAATTATTGACCAGGGATCTGTCTGCACATTAGTTAAATTTACGTTTACGAGCAGCTTCGGATTTTTTCTTACGTCTAACGCTTGGTTTTTCGTAATGTTCTCTTTTACGAATCTCCTGCTGGATACCAGCTTTTGCGCAGTTTCTCTTGAAACGGCGTAAAGCGCTGTCCAAAGTCTCGTTTTCTTTTACGATTACATTTGACATTGTCTCACACCTAACCTCCCTCCAGTTGTAGATTGTGCATAATACAACTGTTGGGTTATTTTATTGCACTATTAGGATTATACCTATTTTATCCACTTTCGTCAAGTAGTTTCTTTCTGGAAATTCACTTTCTTTTAAAGTTATACACTTTTTTATTTGATCTGACCTTCTACCAGTTCCGGAATCTTGGCAATTGCTTCTGGAATGGCATCCGGATTCTTTCCGCCGGCCTGTGCCATGTTCGGACGTCCGCCGCCGCCGCCTCCAACGATTGCTGCTGCCGCTTTGATCAGGTTGCCTGCATGAGCACCTTTCTTCATCGCACCATCGGTAGCCATAGCCAGAAGGCTGACTTTTCCATCTTTGGCAGATGCCAGTACAACCACACCATCACCAAGTTTTTCTTTTAACTGGTCACCCAGATCACGAAGTCCGTTCATGTCTACGCCGTCTACCGCAGTAGCCAGTACTTTGACACCTTTGACTTCGGTTACTTTACTCATAACATCCCCCAGAGAATTCTGAGCCATCTTGCTCTTCAGGGATTCATTTTCACTTTGAAGTTCTTTTACTTCCTTCTGTAAGTGAACAATCTTCTCCAGCATCTCTGCCGGTGTTGTCTTAAGAGCTTTGGCAGCTTCTGCCATCTTCTCTTCCATCTCTTTGTAATAAGCCAGCACATTATTGCCAGTCAGAGCTTCGATACGACGTACACCTGCTGCCACGCCTGCTTCAGATACAATCTTAAACAGGGCAATGCTGCTGGTGTTTGCCACATGTGTACCACCACAAAGTTCTACAGAGAAATCACCTATGGATACCACACGTACTTCTTCGCCATATTTTTCTCCGAACAACGCCATTGCTCCGGTCTTCTTTGCTTCTTCGATCGGCATTACTTTGGTCACAACCGGAATTGCTGCCTGAATCTCTTTGTTGACAATCTCTTCCACCTTTGCAATCTCTTCTGCTGTCATAGCTTGGAAATGTGCAAAGTCAAAACGCAGTCTGGTTGGCGTAACCAGAGAACCTTTCTGTTCTACATGGCTTCCCAGTACCGTCTTCAGTGCTTTCTGAAGCAGATGCGTTGCGCTGTGGTTCTTGCAGGTATCCTGTCTCTCCTGATCTGCTACTTCCAGAGTAACTTTGTCACCCTTGGAAAGCATACCGGAAACCATATGACCTACATGACCGTATTTTCCACCACGAAGCTTAATGGTATCTTCTACCTGGAACTTACCATTCTCAGTATAGATCACACCTGTGTCACCTTCCTGTCCACCCATGGTAGCATAGAATGGTGTCTTTGCTGTAAATACAGTTCCCTTCTGACCTTCTACCAGAGAATCTACCAGTTCTGTCTCAGAAGCAAGCACTGTGATCTCAGACTCATCTTTCAGAGTGGTGTATCCGGTAAATTCTGTAGTGACAGATACATCGATCTGATCGTATACAGTAGCATCTGCTCCCATGTAGTTGGTCACTTCGCGACTTTCACGGGCACGTTTTCTCTGTGCATCCATCTCAGCCTGGAAACCAGCTTCATCAATCTCATATCCTTTTTCTTCCAGAATCTCTTTGGTCAGATCCATTGGGAATCCATAAGTATCATACAGCTTGAATGCATCTGCGCCTCCAAGTGTCTTTTCTCCCTTAGCTTTCAGATCTTCTTCCAGATCATTCAGAATACGAAGTCCCTGGTCAATGGTCTTATTAAACTGATTTTCTTCATTGTTCAGAACATTGAAGATGAATTCCTTCTTTTCTTCCAGTTCCGGATATCCATCCTTGGATCCTTCAATGACTGTTGCACTTAAGTCTGCAAGGAACTTTCCTTCAATACCAAGCAGTCTTCCGTGACGTGCTGCACGACGGATCAGACGGCGCAGTACATATCCACGTCCTTCATTGGTCGGCATAATACCATCAGAAATCATAAATGTTGCAGAACGGATATGGTCTGTAATCAGACGAATGGATACATCATCTTTGTAATTTTCCTGATATACCTTTCCTGCCATCTTACATACATGATTTCTCAATGCACATACCGTATCTACATCAAAAATAGAATCTACATCCTGTACAACACTTGCCAGACGTTCAAGTCCCATACCGGTATCAATATTCTTATTCTTTAATGTGGTATAATTTCCGTTACCGTCATTCTCAAACTGGGTAAATACATTGTTCCAGATCTCCATGTAACGGTCACAGTCACAACCTACAGTACAGCCCGGTTTTCCACAGCCATATTTTTCTCCACGATCATAGTAAATCTCTGAACATGGTCCGCAAGGACCTGCGCCATGCTCCCAGAAGTTATCTTCCTTACCAAAACGGAAAATACGTTCCGGTGCAATACCTACTTCTTTGTTCCAGATATCGAATGCTTCGTCATCATCCACATAAACAGATGGATACAGACGCTCCGGATCCAGTCCTACTACTTCGGTCAGGAATTCCCAGGACCAGTTGATAGCTTCATGCTTGAAGTAATCCCCAAAAGAGAAGTTACCCAGCATCTCAAAGAATGTGCCGTGACGTGCTGTCTTACCAACGTTCTCAATATCACCGGTACGGATACACTTCTGGCAGGTAGCTACACGTCTTCTTGGTGGGATCTCAGCCCCTGTAAAATAAGGCTTCAGCGGAGCCATACCTGCATTGATCAGCAGCAGACTCTTGTCATTCTGTGGTACGAGGGAAAAGCTTTTCATAACCAGATGGCCTTTGCTCTCGAAAAAGTCCAGATACATCTTACGAAGTTCATTTACTCCATACTTTTTCATTTTGTTCCTCCTTAAAGGTTCTTCACCTTCTATTTCGCAATAATCTTTTTAAATTTCTTCTT
Organism: uncultured Lachnospiraceae bacterium; assembly: GCA_900544685.1. Lineage (GTDB taxonomy): Bacteria > Bacillota > Clostridia > Lachnospirales > Lachnospiraceae > Marvinbryantia. Next base: position 20,449 of record UQWA01000034.1, read on the forward strand.
TCCACGTTTGAGCACAAGTCCATCTTCCGGAATGTCTTCTTTTTTCAGTGTAAAGTGAATATCTGTAATCTTCTCACCATCCAGTGTCACACCGCCCTGTTCAATCGCACGACGACCTTCGGAACGTGTTCCAACCAATTCTGCCTTCACCAGCATGGAGATCAGATCTACCGATCCATCTTTAAAATCTACATCTTCCAGTTCAGCAGTCGGCATATCAGCCGCATTACCTGAGGAAAACAGTGCACGGGCACTTTCCTGAGCCTTGGCAGCTTCTTCTTCACCATGTACCAGCTTAGTCAGTTCGTAAGCCAGAATCTCTTTTGCCTGATTTAACTGGCTTCCTTCCCATTTATCCATCTCATCAATCTGTTCCAGTGGAAGGAAGGTCAGCATACGGATGCATTTTAATACATCAGCATCGCCTACATTTCTCCAGTACTGATAGAAATCGTAAGGAGATGTCTTGTTCGGATCCAGCCATACTGCACCAGACTGTGTCTTACCCATCTTCTTTCCTTCTGAATTCAGGAGAAGTGTAATGGTCATAGCCTGTGCCTTAGCATCTTCCTCAGAAAGTCCCAGTTTTCGACGAATCAGTTCACGTCCACCCAGCATATTGCTCCACTGGTCGTCTCCACCAAACTGCAGGTTGCATCCGTACTTACGGTATAATTCATAGAAATCGTAACTCTGCATAATCATGTAGTTGAACTCAAGGAAGCTTAATCCTTTTTCCATTCTCTGCTTATAGCATTCTGCACGAAGCATGTTATTCACAGAGAAGCATGCTCCCACATCACGGAGCAGTTCGATATAGTTGAGATCCAGCAACCAGTCTGCATTATTCACCATCAGTGCTTTTCCATCTGAAAAGTCGATAAATTTGGACATCTGCTTCTTGAAACAGTCACAGTTGTGCTGAATCGTCTCTTTTGTCATCATCTGGCGCATATCACTGCGTCCTGAAGGGTCACCAACCATTGCTGTACCGCCGCCGATCAGAGCAATTGGTTTATTTCCTGCCATCTGCAGACGCTTCATCAGACAAAGTGCCATAAAATGACCTACATGAAGGCTGTCTGCGGTCGGATCGAAGCCAATGTAGAAGGTTGCTTCACCGTTATTGATCAGTTTTCTGATCTTTTCTTCATCTGTTACCTGGGCTATCAATCCTCTGGCAACTAATTCTTCGTAAATTCCCATCTTTTTCTCCTCAAAATTCTTTCAAAAAATCTATCCTTTAATATAACATAGGAATGCTTTATTTTCAAGTTTTTATGAAATTCCCGGGTCTTCTATCAGATCTGTGCCATCCGCCGCAGTTGTAGCAAGCATGTCACACCGTTCATTCATCTCATGACCGTCATGTCCTTTTACCCAGATGAACTTCACCTGATGTGGCTCCTTTGCTCTCAGAAGCCGCTCCCACAGTTCCCGGTTCTTCACCGGTTCATTTTTTCCACGTCTCCAGTTCTTTCTGATCCAACCGTCAATCCATTTTTTATTAAATGCATCGGTCAGATATTTGGAATCGGAATACAGCTCCACTTCACATGGTCTGGTCAGTGCCTCCAACCCTACAATTGCTGCCATAAGTTCCATGCGGTTATTCGTTGTTCTCACATAGCCCTGACTGTACTCCCGTTCATGAAGCATCCCCCTGCTGTCCACATAATGCAGTACGGTGCCATATCCTCCAGGTCCGTCTGGATTTCCTCTCGCTGCACCATCTGTATAGATTTTTACAAACATTCCCCCAACATCTCCCTGATCTTTTCTACTACCTTTTTTGCCATCTTGTGATTGGTTCCGTTAGCTGTCACACCGACCACTACCTGGTCTGTCATTGCCAGTCCCGGAAAATAGAAATCACATTTTTCCTTATCGTTACATACATTCACCAGAATATTCTCTCCGATACAATATTCATAAATATCATTATTCAGCGTATGGTCATTCGTTGCCGCAATGACCAGGTCTGCATCTGCTATATCCTTCAGTTCAAACTTCTTCCGAAGAATTGAAATTCTGCCTTCCTGTTCCAGTGTATTCAGTTCAGGATTTACTTCCGGTGCAACAACAGTCAGATGATCCGTAAAGTCTATCAGTGAACGAATTCTTCGCTTTGCAATAGTTCCTGCACCGATCACATATACTTTTTTTTCTGAAAGATCCACAAAAAGCGGAAAATATGGTTTTTTCATTGCCATTTCCTCTCCAACATCTCATCATTCATTTCAAGAATATCTCTAATTTATCAGTATACAAAATCTTATGATTTTCATCAAGTACAATTTTTTTTCTGGTATTTTAGTATGGTGTGGTTTATAATGAAAAACGGATATTAACTATTTGGAGGAAAGTATGAGTTTCGAATTTATAAAAAAACTGCCTATCCCAGCAGAAATCAAGAAAGCTTATCCTGTTTCCGATTATGTTGCCCAGATAAAACAGCAGCGTGACGCCGAAATCAAGGATGTATTTACCGGGAACTCTGACAAATTTATCGTAATTATCGGACCTTGTTCCGCAGATAACGAGGAATCCGTTATGGACTATATTCATCGTCTGGCAAAGGTACAGGATAAGGTCGGTGACCGTCTGATCATTGTCCCGCGTATCTATACGAATAAACCGCGTACAACCGGAGAAGGCTACAAAGGTATGGTTCACCAGCCTGACCCGGAAAAGAAACCAGATATGCTTGCAGGACTGATTGCCATCCGTAAGCTCCATATTCGTGCTGTCGAAGAGACCGGACTGACTGCTGCAGATGAGATGCTCTATCCTGAAAACTTCTGGTATCTTGCAGATATCCTGTCCTATGTTGCTATCGGTGCACGTTCTGTAGAGGATCAGCATCACCGTATGACAACCAGTGGTATGGATGTTCCTGCCGGAATGAAGAATCCAACCAGCGGTGATTTATCTGTTATGCTGAACTCTGTAGTTGCAGCTCAGGCCGCACAGCAGTTCATCTACCGTGGATGGGAAGTACATACACAGGGTAACCCACTTGCACATGTTATCTTACGTGGTGCTACCAACAAACATGGTAATTCCATTCCAAATTATCACTACGAAGATCTGAATCTTCTGCTGAATATGTATGATCAGCGTGATCTTCAGAATCCTGCTGCGATTATTGATGCGAATCATTCCAATTCCAACAAGCAGTATATGGAGCAGATCCGTATTGTGAAGGAAATTCTCAACAGCCGTTCTATCAACCCTCGCCTGAAATCTCTGGTAAAAGGTGTTATGATCGAAAGTTATATTGAGCCTGGCAATCAGAAAATCGGATGTGCGAACCATGTATATGGTAAGTCTATTACCGACCCGTGTCTGGGATGGGAAGATTCTGAACAGTTGATCTATGATATCTATAAGTCCTGCTAATTCCGGTTGGAAACTTCTCTGTAATTATAAAATGCAGCGAACCATAAAACGTGGTCGCTGCATTTTTTTCATTTCTTAAGTGCATATAATTTTTCTATTGATGACATCTGTACTCACACCTCGGATGGCTTCTTTCCGTCTCAGCCTTCAACGTCTAGGATGTGCCTTGGCGTAAATCTCGCGCACTCTTCTGACGTTCATATCCATATATAACTGTGTGGTAGATATATCTGCATGTCCCATCATCTCCTGCACAGCTCTTAAGTCTGCTCCGTTCTGTACCAGATGAGCTCCAAATGAGTGCCTGAGAGTATGTGGTGTGATATCCTTCTGAATTCCTGCCTTCTGCACATAGGCTTTAATAATCTTCCAGAATCCCTGACGACTCATGGAATCGCCGGAACAATTTGTAAACAGATACTCACTTTCCTGTCCGTGTGTAAACTTTGTCCGGCTTTTATTCAGATATTCTTTCAGAGCATGTTCTGCTTCTTTCCCAAATGGGATGACTCTTTCCTTATTACGCTCTCTGCAGATCAGATAATTCATAGATAAATGAACATCCTCTGGCTTCAACGCCAGCAGCTCTGATACTCTCATTCCTGTCGCATAAAGAAGCTCCAGCATGGCTTTATCCCGAATTCCCTTATCTGTAGAGGTATCTGGTTGCTCTAACAGTAGGAATGCCTCATCCATGGTCAGTATCTCCGGTATCTTCTTATCTACATGAGGGGGACGCACCTTCTCACTTGGATCTTCTTCTGTCTTTCGCATCTTAAACAGATAATGAAAAAAAGCACGCATAGAAGCCACACTCCGAGATACTGATGAGGTGGAAAATCCCTGCTTCTCCATCTGTAGTACATAGGAATTCAGATTCGTGGAAGTAATCTCATCCACACTGTGTATTCCCCTCTCATCTAAATACAAAAACAGCTTCTTAAGATCTCTCTGATAAGATAATACTGTACTGTTCGAGGCATTCTTCTCCTCTTCCATATAATTCACAAACTGCTTCATATCCTGCTGAAATTCAGGTTCCATTATCTGTGTTGTCATCTTCCTGTACTTCTCCACTTTCCGCACAGTGCCAACTGGCAAGAGCGCAAAAAAATAAGGATCTTATTCGTTCCTTGAGTCCTTTTCTAATTATTTATGTAAACATTATATGTAGAGAATTTTGTAAAATCAATGTATTTTTATCCACAAAAATCGTTTCTTTTCCACTTTTTTATACACATTTCTATATCTTGATATTATTTTATGTCAACTACCAGATCTTGATTTACGCAAACCATTTCAAGATTATCCCGATGAACCATGGAGTGGTATAACACTCTGATATCATTCCCACTGCCATAACTGGAAAATACAAAATCCAATCTTTCAGATGTCCATATTTTTCTCTTTTTCCAGTCTGAACCACATACTTTTTTACCAGGGAAATATACACAATACCATAACACAACATATATGGCATCTGCACAAAAATAGCTGACCAAATTCCGGTAATACTATACTGTACATAAGAAGATGTAAGAAATATACCTTCCGCAAAACAGAACCACGCTCCATAGATCACCAGCCATATCTGTCCGCCAAGTGCCTGACCAAGAACTGCCAGCAGTATGTACAGCATTCCTCTTCTTTTTATCAGGAAATACAGATAGCTATTCATTTTCCATTCTTTATTTTGTACACTCTCCATCAACCTCTGTATCCAGAAGCTGTTTTTTTCAAGATAACTATTCGCCGACAGATTCACAAACAAAATTCCTGCCAGAAAACCTGCCAGCATAGTTCCCCAGACAATCATTTTCCGATAATTACGCATAAAAATCCACCATACTTTTTTTCATCATATGGTGGATCTTTCATTTTCATGCCTGTCTGTTCTATTCTTTTACAAACCGTACATTATCATTCAATTATCACTATTCTTTGGTAAAAATATTTCCCAGAAGTGCCAGCTGTTCAGATGTCATTCCTGTTGCTTCCTCTGATATAGCTTCAGTCTCCAGGACTGCTTTTTCACGATATTCTTCTAATGCCTTCTGTACTGCTTTTTCCGTTTCTTTCTTCAGACTTTCTTTATCATAGGCTGTTGTATCTGCTGATGCATAGGTACTGCCTGTTTCTGTCAGTGTCTGATTTACTGTCTCTTCTTTAGAGATATTCAGTCTTCCCAGCTTACTGATATTCTCCGGAGCTGCAACAATAACCTGTTCCATCTGGTCATCACTTAATGTGACAACCTCTGTCTCCTCTTCTTCTTTCTGAGTGCCTAAGGTCTTCGGATAGTATAAATTCATTGCAAGGTCTGCTCTCATCTGGGAATTGTATTCCAGATTCGCAGGAATCTCAAAATACTTACACCAGTAATAAGCGGCATCATATGCTCCCTGTGCTGTATCCGGTACACTCAGTAAATACTGATATACAGATGCATAACCTCCCTGAAGTTCTGTTGTAAGATAACCAAGCTGTCCCTGAATACTGTGATATTCATATCCATTGGCATTGCACCAGTTAATCAACGCACTAAAACGTCCCAAATGCCACTGACACAGACCGTAACTGGTTCCTCCATCTCCAACTGCGGAAGATGCAAAATTAGATTCGCACTGGATATTGGCAAGAACGCCACATGCTGCTGCATGATTCAGTCCAAGTACATTTCTCAGATAGTCATAAATCTCATTCGTATTTTCTGTAATATCCCCAACTGGATAAGATCCAAATACATAAATCGATTCCCCGGTTACTTCTTCATATTCCTGTGCAGCTTTCTCATCAATTTTATCTTTTTTCTTTTCGGTTTCTTTTTCTTTCTTTTTAGTCTCAGATTCTGTTTCTGTGCCAGTCTCAGTTTGAGTTTCTGACTCTGTTGGTGCTTCCGTTTCTGTTGGTGCTTCTGTCTCAGTTGCTGCTTCCGTCGGTGCCTCCGTTGGTGCTTCTGTCGATGCCTCCGTTGGTGCTTCTGTCGGTGGCTCCGTTGGTACTTCTGTCGGTGGCTCCGTTGGTGTTTCCGTCGGTGGCTCCGTTGGTGTTTCCGTCGGTGCCTCCGTTGGTGTTTCCGTCGGTGGCTCCGTTGGTGTTTCAACTGAAGCTGCCTCTGTAGGCTGATCTACGGTTGAATCCGAAGCCACTGCAGTTTCTACCTTTTCCTCGTTCTCTCCAGCCTCCTGAGTTACTTCTGATGCCTGATCCTCTGCTAAAGCAAACTGTACAGTTCCAATTGTTGACAGCGAAAGTACTCCTCCCATCAACAAAATCTTAATTCTGTCTTTCATTCTTTTCCAACTCCTAATACTGCTATTCCCAACTTTATTCAAAAAACTATTTTTTATAATAACGCATTTTTGTTCATATGTCAAACTCTGCCTTTATAACACAAAAAAAGAACCTGAATAATCAAGTTCTTTTTACTGCCGGCGACCGGAATCGAACCGGTACGGGAGATTAGTCCCGCAGGATTTTAAGTCCTGTGCGTCTGCCAGTTCCGCCACGCCGGCATATACAATATAAAATTGTAAATGGGACCTACAGGGCTCGAACCTGTGACCCTCTGCTTGTAAGGCAGATGCT
>UQWA01000035.1 GCA_900544685.1 uncultured Lachnospiraceae bacterium
TCCTAAGTGACAAGTTTTTATTATTTCACTTGTCTACCTAGAAGGGAGCATATCACTGTCAATGACAGCCTTTTTTTTTATTATGCTCCAAGAATTACGGATATCTTTATTTCTTTTTCTGTTTCACTTAGATCCATGGTTCCACCATCTTCTACTGTCATATACACTTCATATAATTCATTTTCAGACAGTGTCTCTGGTATCTCACCATTTTCTTTCTGAATATGCCACAGTTCAGCAGCAACTTCCTGTAAGGTTCCATTTGCATCATATGCATACAGCTTCATTTCTTCTGCGCTGCCTGAAATTCCTTTCATTCGCAGAACTACTGTCGTATTCGGATGTACATTTTCAATGGTTACGGTATTGAGCCATCCTGCCACACTGCCCTGTCCGCCGTCTGCTTCAAACTGTTCCTGCGACAGTACGTTGCGTATTGCCTGATCCAGATCTACTTTACGATATGGCATATCCGGAAGATAGACGAATCGATCCTGCAATCTCAGCAATTCCAGATAGCCGGTCGGACAGTAAAGAGCATTTCCACTATTTCCGGCATACATACCGATTGCCATATTGTTATATCCCGGCTTGTTTGCAACATCCATGGAAAATACAGTTTCCCCTGTTTCAAAATCCAGCATGATATACTGCCACATTCCGGTTTCCAGATTCTGAACATAGCCATAAACATAGCCTGTTGCAGTAGAAAGCTTCATCATAGAAGTATCTGACAAATCACTTCTGCACCAGATACTCTTCATTTCATACCCATCCTCTGTTTTTATCGTATCTACGCGTTCCACACCTGGCATGATCATTTTATTTCCCTGTCTTAACCAGTTCACATCATAGATATTCTCATAGCTCTGCACGGAAGAGTCATTATCTTCCTTTGCCAGATTGGCACTTCCGGCGCCAAACCAGTTACATACAATCGTACTTACCGTACCTTCTCCATTGTCATATACAATGGCTGAATTTTCTACTGACACCTGTACATCTTCCGGCAGTTCGTCAATTACCGGCATACTTGCCACCACTTCTCCAGTCTTCATATCCAGTGCCATCAGACTTACTGTTTTCTGATTATCCGTAAACATCACAAGATCTCTGGTAATGGATGGTGAGCATCCGCTGCCCCATGCCAGACCGCCGCCTGTTGTTTCATCTCCCTCATGGCTGTCTTTTGCTCCCACGCTTTCATATGGTGTCTCCCACACCTTCTTCACGCCATTATCCGCCTGAAGCAGATAACAGTTTAAATTGGTCAAAATCACTGCACCGTCTTTGGATGCTGCGATTCCATTTTCAGCGCCTTCCCCAGGAGCCAGTTCATATACGAACACGCTGTCTGACAGATCCTTCTCTTCTCCATTTAAAATCGCATCAATTGCAGAGCGGGAAATATATCCGAAGGTTCCCTGCTGCTTTCTGTCCGGATAAATTCTGAAGCCTCCCGTTGCAAACCAGAGATTTCCATCATAATCAAACACAACTGACAACAGATTCTGATCCAGTGTCTTTCCAAGTGCTTTTTCTGCTGCTGCCTTGATATCAATATCTAATACTTTTTCAAATTCCGGAAGTACATTTCCTTCTTCATCGGTTGCCTTCAGCATTAGCACATGATTGTTGCTGGTCGGGCACACCAGGCGATTGCTCTCATCCACAAATGAATAAGAACTCTGTATCAGATAACCGCCTCCATCCTGCTGCTTCGGTGAAAAGTATCCTTCGGTCTGTGTCTCTTCTGCGTTAATATCCCGGATGGCAAGCCCTCCAAGAAACGGAACAACTGCATGTCCATATGTATCAAAAAAGACAGCCGGTGATGCATTCGGATTTACCTTCTCATATGAAACATTGATTTCTGAATAAATATCAACCGGCAAAACTGCATCCGTAGTATCTGAATTGTAGCAGTCATGATGAATATTTGAGTCACTGTTCGCCATATAAGGATTCTCATCAATCGCTTTCGGACTGAGTGACTTAATCGGCACCTGCACTTCTGCTGTACTGTTTTCCTTCGCTTCATCTTCTGCATGCACCATACTTGCAGTACCGTTTGATGCCATTGTCAGCATAAGTGCCGTAAGTGCAAGCATTGCCATTCTCTTCTTCATGATGTTTTCCTCCCAATTTTCCCAATATTTTTATTATACTTTTCCTATACGTTCCAGCCAGGCCTTAAGCCCTTCTTGTATTTTTTCATGTTCCACCGGTTTCATAAAAAAATATTCCACACGTAATCTGAAAGCATGAAGCGAAAAATCCAAATCACTGCACCAGATAATTCCACATCTGGGATATAATGAACGAAGATGTTCTGCTGCATTTAACCCATCCACTCCCGGCAATGAGAGAAATACCATAGATGGAACTCTTCTCTGTATCTGCTTAAAAAAGACTTCCTGATTTTGATAAATCTCAATCAGCGGAACGATTCCTTTTTCCATGCAGTAATCTGATATATATTTTGCATAATCATGACCATCCTGATCTCTGTCAATTAATACAGACATACAATACACAGAACCTCCTCCTTTCTATTTTCACTCCATTTGTTGTCCCCATTATAAAATAAACAGATTCTTTTTCAATTGTTCTGGCACGAATCACCAAATATTGGCACGAATTGTAAAGCCATATCATATCCCATGACATCTTTTTGTGTTATACTTTCTATATGAATGAAATCAGCTTTGTATGAGAGGTATGTACAATGAGAATTGCAATTGTTGACGATATTGCCGAAGAGCGTATTCTGCTTCGCAACAGACTTGAATATCAGTTCTCCCGGCGTGGAATCCATTCAGATTTCACTGAATTTGAAAATGGCGAAGATTTTTTGCTTGCATCCAAAGAACGACCTTTTACCGTGTTGTTCCTGGACATTTACATGAATGGTGCAAACGGCATAGAAATAGCAAAAGAATTACGCAAATCAGACACTTCCTGTCTGCTTATTTTTACTACTACATCCACGGATCATGCTCTTGAGGGGTTTCAGGTACGCGCCATGCATTATCTTGTCAAACCGTATCATGAAAATGAGATTTCTGCTTTAACAGACGAAATTCTTTCCCGCATTCCGAATTCCGGAAAATATATAGACGTTAAAATAAACGGAAGTAATGTAAAAGTCCCATTTCAAAGTATGATTTATGCCGAGCATTTTTCTCATATGATGCATATTTATACGACAAATAAAAAAGAACTGATTACACGTCAGTCTTTTGAATCTTTTCTGTCTGCTTTGAAGATGGATACCCGGTTTTATCAGTGCAACCGCGGGATTGTTATTAATCTGGATCATGCTCTTGATTTCGACGGCACGGTTTTTACCCTGGATAACGGAAATCAGATTCCGGTTAGTCGTAAGTTGAGTAAACATGCCCGACAGACTTTTATGGATTACCTTTTTCAAAGGAGGACTTCATCATAATGTTTTTTTTCAGACCTGTTTTGGAACTTACTGTTCTCCTCCCCGGCATGCTGCTTGCTTATCTTCCGGTAAAAACTTATCTGAAGCAGACACCGTTGAAGCTGACTTGCTGGATGCTCCCTTTACTCACAGGCATCTGTATTTCCGGCGGTTTATTGTGTTATTTTCTTCAAATTTCCACAAAGTTCGTTCTGCCATTTATGCTTCTTGTGGCACTGCTTCTTTACCACAATACTCTGCGCATTTCCCTATGGAAATCCGGAAGTATTTTTTTTGCAGTCTGCGCTGTTTTTGCATGTATCAACAGTTTTTCCCGGGCAATTGATGCCATTATTACCGCAGATCAGGTCCTATCCAGTCAAACTCTGTGGTTTCATACCAAAACCTGCATTTTATACAATCTGATTTGCCTGTCTTTTGTTTTGGCTGCATGGTTTCCTGCTTCTCACACTGCTAAAAAACTGGTGGAAGACGAAAACTTTGCACAAACCTGGTATATTTTCTGGATTCTGCCACTGCTGTTTATTGGACTGAATCTGTTTATGGCACCAAAATATCGCAATACATTGTATACGGGACGTATTTTAAAAATATATATTGTCATGAGCCTGGTTCTTCTTCTGATTCTCATCCTCTTTTATGCCATGTTTCTTTTAATGGCAAACAGTTTGAACCGGAATGTCAGACTCCAGCAGGAGAATCATCTTCTCACTTTACAGCAGACAAGATACGAAAATCTCTGTAACGCCATTGAAGAAGCAAGACAGGCCAGACATGATATCCGGCATCAATATCTTCAACTTTCTTCACTTGCGGAACAAGGAGATCTTGAGAAAATAAAAGACTATATTTCCAGTGCTGTCAGTAAAATCCCCAGTCAGGATCTGCACTTTTGCGAAAATCAGGCTGCTGACAGCATCGTAGGCTATTATTCTGCCCTTGCCGCACGAGATCAGATTCCTTTTCTTTCCAGACTGGATCTGCCGGCACAGATCACTATTGACGAAATGGATCTCTGTATCATTCTTTCCAATCTTCTGGAAAATGCTATCGAGGCCAGCCTGAAGACCGATCCTGCAAGACGGGCTATCTCCGTAACTGCTTACCTGCATCATAATCATCTTCTCCTTCTTCATGTAGAAAATGCGTATGACACTCAAATTTCAGAAAAGAATCATATCTTTCAGTCATCCAAGAGACGCGGAAATGGTGTCGGTGTTCAATCTGTGCGCCATATTGCCCAAAAAAATGGCGGAGACAGTGATTTTTCTTACGAGAATGGGATATTCACCGCAAACATCATGCTCCGCCTACAACCAGCAGAAATGCAATGATTTCTATCGCAGAACTGTTCACAATTCCGTTATACATATAATTGAAGAAACCTGTTTCTCCATCTCCACTGAATAACGTAACAAAAATAGGGTTAGTAAAACTTGATTCTATGGTTTACTAACCCTATTTCGCAACTATTGTTATGGCAAAAGAAAAACCAGACATTTTCTAAAGTAATTCTTCATCTACTCTTCCGGCTGATTTCACTGCCACATCCTTCCCAGCAAATGCTATTCCCAGTTTATAGATATGTTCTTCTGCAATCCCTGCTGCCAGCAGATCTGCATCATAACGTTTTTCTTCTATTTGGAGCAGGGCATTTTCTGCCGCTTTTTCAAGTGATCCATCTTCTTTTTCATCGCATACTTTGAATTCTATGATAAATGCATCTTCTCCTTCACTCAGTGGATACATGGCAATGTCATACCGACCACGTCCGCTCTCCCGGTTAGATACAATACGGTATCTGTCTCGAAGAGATACGATCAGTCCCAATACCAGACCATGATAAAAATTCTCCGGAGCACGTTCTGAAGGTCTTCTTCCCACATCAAAATAACTCATGGACGTATAGGATATATCCATCAGAATATCTGTCAGTTCTTCTGTTCTGTGTGACAATAATGCCTCTACAAAATCATAATAGATCGCATTCCCATTTTCAAACATTGCCAGTATTTCATACCGGAACATCTCCATGACTTCCTGATTTGTGACAGATACATCGCACTCCGTAATCTCCCCCCATTTTTTCACATTATCTGCTTTGATATATCCGACAGCGAGAAGCAACGACCAAAGACTGTTCTCATCACCGTCCAGATACTGGAATGTAATATGTTCATTTATTTTTTTGTGCACTGTGGCACCTTTCATAAGCTGCTCGATTTCATACTTACTTCGAGTCGGATACTTACGAATAATATCACCTATCAGCTTGTTACTGCTAGTGTTGGTCCAATAAGACAGCAGCTCTCCCTGCCGCAGATAATTACAAATGGACCATGGATTATATATATCTTTCCGCTTTCCAAAAATGAAACCATCATACATTGCTTTCACATCCTGCAGACTATCCATATTCTGGCACTTTAATGCATCTGATACCTCTTTTTCAGTAAATCCAAAACAGTCACTGTATGCCTCACAGGTTACTGTGTCTACCTCGATATTATTTAAATCAGAGAATAAAGAATTCTTGCTTACTCTCGTCACTCCCGTAATGATCGCCCTGCTGTAATAAGGGTTCTCTTTTAATGCGCGATGAAATAACTGACGGCATGTTCCGATCATCTCATTCCAGTACCCATCTGTATACGCTTCCAGTAGAGGTGTATCATATTCATCAATTAAAATAATGGGCTTACAGTTATAATGTCTGTAAAGAAGATAACATAATCTTGATATAGCTTTCTCCACTTTTTCCTCTGCACCATTCCATAGAGCTTTACAAAAAAAACTATATTCATTTCTGTCATCCTCTCCCAGATACTCACTGCAACGCAGATAATCATGTGCTTCATAAAGCATAAACAGACTGTCCATCATACCGCGCAAAGCCTGCCTGTAATCATTCCCCTTACAGCTCCCAAAACTGACTGAGATCACCGGAATCTTACCAAACCATTCTCTGGTTTTTTCATCTCTCCAGACTTTAAGCTTTTCAAAATGTTCTGGATGATCTGAAAATTTCGGATCCAGAAAATTCTCAACTGTACTGAGCAGTGTTGTCTTGCCAAAACGTCTTGGTCTGGTAATCAGGGTTACCTTTGCTTCGCTCTGCATCCATTCCGTAATAAAATGCGTCTTATCCACATAAAACTGCCTGCCACACGCAAAATCCTGAAAGTCCTGATAGCCACACCCTACTTTTTCTGCCAGTAATTGATCTGTATATTTTCTATTTTAGTCACGTTTCCATTCTTAGTCAATCTCTTTTTGTTTATGTGTTATCTCTTTTTGTTTTACATTTCTATGAAAATAATTCTTTTTCGTATTTGCTACTGTATTTTCCATGAAAATGCATACCCACCAGTTGCGTTTTTATCTTTTCTGCTTACTTTCAGATAATAAGTTCCAGGTTTTACCTTTAATATCTTTTTCGTTTTTGCATGGCGCACATAATAGATTCCTTCGTCTTCATTTTCCATAACAGCCAGTGTATATCCTTTTTTCACGCCTGGACCGTAGATTTGAAAATGAATACGTCCTATACTGCCACTTTTCAAATTAATACAAAGTTTTCCTTTTTTCTTTACTTTCAGTTTAAACCAGTCTGCCTTACTACTCTTCTCGTCTGCTGGCATTAACCCCTTTACCGTTTTCTTCTGTACCACATGGTATGCTTTTGATTTGGAGCATCCACCTTTATCTGCCCATTTCCCAAATGATACTCCAAGAATATATGAAGAATTGCCACTGGTTTTCAGATAGTATGTGCCTTTCTTCAGACCATACCATACCAGATCACCGCAATCTGAATTCACAGCATCTTTCTTGCGAATTTCTTTTTTCTTGCTGTTACACAAAGTTATATTTAAATTTTTGAAGGTATAAAGCTGATCTGCATTCCCATAAACGACTACTATACTGTCTGAAGGCAGCGCAAATTTATGATACACTGTTCCTTTAAACCCGGCTGTCTGGCTATATGTATAATATGCTTTACTTACTTTCTTCAGCATAACAGTTCTGCTTTCAGCCAGAACATTCATGCCTAAAAGCAAACTCAGTAACATTCCAATTGCCAATATCCCTATAACCCTTGAACTTCTGCAATTTGTTTTTTTCATAGTCTGTTCCTCCTGAATATGAAATCCCAATTATATTGTTTCCGTTCAGGAATACGGTCATATTCCTGGTTACTGATTATCCGTTACTTTCTGTAGATTCTGTCAAAAATGCCCCGCAGATACACCTGCAGGGCATTTTCTCAGGTGAATCGAGAATCGGTTCGCCCTTTTTATTTTCGTATGTTATTTAAAACGGCATTTGAAGGTATAAGCACCTGATGCCCCCCGTGTAGAACGGGTAACTTTTATGTAATAAGTGCCTGCTTTCAGTTTCAGTGGCTTTCCTGTCAGAGAATTCTTAATAAAACAGGTTCCATCTGTATCCGGAGCCAATGTAATAGCTGTTACGCCTCTGATACTTGGTCCATATACCTGCAAACGGATATTTCCACTACAAAGAGTGGTTACATCAAAATAAAGCTTTTTATTTTTGGGAACTTTGATTTTAAACCAATCTGACTTCTTCTGGCTTTCTCCAATTGGAAGTACACCGGTTATTTTCTTTTTCTGAGAAATGGCATATGCTTTTCCCTTGGATGCCCCTCCCTTATCAGACACTTTCAGGAAGCTCGCTGCCAGTGCATAAGTGGAATTGCCATTCGATTTCAAATAATAGGTTCCCTTTTTAATTCCACAATAAAGATATCTGTCTCCTGCAGAATCTACATAACTTTTGGCAAGTTCTTTTTTCTTACTGCTGCAAAGTGCAACGTTCATACTTCCTGTTCCCCAGGAATATGCCTTATTTCCGGCAATTACCAGAATTCCTGTTGATGGTACCTTAATCTTATGATATACCGTTCCGGTAAAGCCGTCCATCTGTTGGTATGCATAAACGCCTTTACTGTTTTTCTTCATTGTGACTGTTTTGCTGGCTGCCATTGCATTCATACCAAACAGAATGCTCAGTAACATAGTTAGTGCCAGCAGAGGCATCAGCCGACGCCAAATACTCTTTTCCTTTCTCATAACCTGTCCCTCCTGAATATGATCTTGTTATCTTTATTCTATCTAACTTTTTTCGGAACTACAAGTATTCTTTTTTTATTTTCCAGTCTCACAATCACATTAAATTTGTTTCATCCGGCAGACGGAAGCCTTCTCCAATCACTTCATTTGATTCCACTACGATCACAAAGGCACGTTCATCAATTTCATGTACCCGCTTACGGATCAGATACATCTCCTTGCCGCTGCTGGCACACATGACAACTTCCTTTTTCTCACCGGTATAGCCGCCATATCCTTGCAGAATGGTAGAACCTCGATCCACCAGTTTATCAATCTCATCCACAATTTCCTGCGTATGATCCGATATAATCAACGTTAATTTTCCGGAATTTGTTCCACTGATCAGTTTATCCAGTACAATCGAATACAGATAATTCAACAGCAGCCCATAGATCATACTGTCGATACCACTTCCGATCGCAATGACACTAGAAAGAATTACCATCGCATCCATTACAAATGCTATTTTTCCCAAAGACAGATGTGGGCGATAGTATTTTACAGCCATCATAATAAAATCAAATCCACCGGTGGATGAACCTCTCATAAAAATAATGGCATATCCGATACCAAGTAAAACACCGGTACAAATGGCCGCCAAAATCAAGTCTCCCTGATACAGCGGCAGGTGCGGTCCAAGGATATCCATAACTGCAGATGTAATCAACGTAGATCTCAGGGATTTCAGGTAAAACTGTTTTCCCAGAGTCTTATAACAGCAGATAATGATCGGAATGTTCAGAATCACTGTCAGAGCACCTACCGGCAGCCCGAATAACTGATAGAAGATCAGCGCCACTCCGGATACTCCTGTCATTGGGAAATCTGCCGGTACTGCAAAGCTATAGGTTGCAATCGTCAGTAAAATTCCACCCAGAATATCCACCAGCACATCCACGCTGATTCTTTTTACATTTTCCTTCATGTCATCCTCCATATCGCATGTCTTTATATTCTTTCAATCTGAATTCGTTTTTCCAGACGTCTGATTTCATCCCGATGTGCCGTCCCATAGGTAAATGCCGTTGCTGTTCCTGCTGCAGCCGCCAGTCTGAGCGCTTCTTCATAAGAATGCGCCGGCTCCCAGCCTGCCAGAAAACCTGCCACCGAAGAATCCCCTGCACCGACGGTATTGACTGTTTTTCCTTTCACACCTTTTGCATAGAGGGCAGTCTTCTCTTCCGTCAACAGCAGCATGCCTTCCGCGCCCATAGATACCAGTACATTAGCAGCTCCCATATGCTGCAGTTCTCTTGCATAGTATCTGACTTCTCCCAGTGTTTTTATACGAACTGTGAACAAGTCTTCCAGTTCTTCCAGATTCGGTTTGATCAGAAACGGGTGAAACGGCAGTGTTTTCTGCAGCTCTTTTCCTGTCACGTCCACCACAGGACGGATCTGTAAGTCTGACAGACTCTTCAGGATATATTCATATGCCCCCTTCACGCCGGATGGCACATTTCCTGACAGCACCAGCATATCCAGATCCGGCAGCTCCCGCAGCTTACTGCAGAGCCTGTCCAGATCTGCAAAAGTTAAAACCGGACCTATACCGTTGATCTCTGTTTCTTTCTGTGAGCTGACCTTGGTATTGATTCTGGTAAATCCATTGTCTACAAACAGGAAATGGTCTTTCAGGTTCCGTTCTGCCAGCATAGCTTCGTATGCCTTTCCCGTTGTCCCTGCCAGAAATCCGCTGACACAGGTATCCACATCCAGTTCTGTCAGTACGAGGGATACATTTACCCCTTTTCCTCCTGGGAAAACAGCCTCTTCTGATACCCTGTTCAGGCTGCCTGCCCTGAACTCCTCTACCTTTACCACACAGTCAATTGCCGGATTTAATGTTACCGTTGCGATCATTTTATCACCCCTTCTCAGAACAGTAATTCCGCTACATTACTCAGATAAAACAGTCTGGTTGCCCGGATCAGATACCAGGTATCCTTCACGCCTGCCGTCTCATAGACCGAATGCATGGCAAGCTGTGGCAGCCCGATATCTACCGTATTCATCGGTGTCTGCGTATTGGCAATGTTGCCAAGTGTGGAACCGCCCAGCATGTCAGACCGGTTAAAAAAGTCCTGCACCGGTACGCCTGCTGCCTCGCAAATGGTACGGTAAACGGCTGCTGATACCGCATCCGTAGTATATTTCTGATTGGCACTGTGCTTGATCACAATCCCTTCATTCACATATGGATGATTGGTCGGATCTGTCTTATCTGCATAATTTGGATGCAGCGCATGGGCATTGTCCGCAGATACCATAAAACTTCCCGCCAGCATCTGAAGATAGGTTTCCTCATTTCCTCCTGTTGCCAGATTAATTCTCATAAGAACATCCTTTAAAAATGTAGATGCGGCTCCCTGCTTAGTTCCGCTTCCCACTTCTTCGTTATCTAGCATACAGTATGCCGGAACTGCACTGGTTTTTTCCTCCGGTGACTGTACTTCTTCTACTTCACACTGTCCGGCTTCCAGGAATCCTTTCAGTCCGGCAAATGCACACTGCAGGTCATCCAGGCGTCCGCAGGATACGAATTCCTCCTGTGCTCCCCAGATGCTTGCCTGGGAACGGCTGTAAAGGAACAGATCCTGTGCCAGAATATCTTCTTCCTTCACTCCTGCTGCCTGTGCAATGATCGTCTTAAACTGACCTTTTTCACAGCCACATGCCATCAGCGGGAGCATGTCCTTCTGCGCATTATAGTGGTATCCCTCATTCACTTCCCGGTTCATATGAATGGCAAGGCTAGGAATCATCAGCAGATCCCGATCCACGTTTACCAGCCTGGATACAATCTTTTTCTTTCCGTCTTCTGTGGTTTCTCTCACCATAATTCTTCCTGACACGGAAAGTGGACGGTCAAACCATGGTGCCATCAACATACCACCGTATTTCTCCACATTTAATTTTACATAATGATTGTCTACCACTATCTCTGGATTTTCTTTGATCTTGAAAGACGGTGAATCACTGTGGCTTGCCATCACCTGATAGCCGGAAAGTTTTCCTTCCGGAATCCGGAATGCAATCACTGCAGAGTCATTTCTGGTTACATAGTAGCCTTTTCCGCTCTCCAGCTTCCAGCTTTTTCTCTCTGTTAATTCTTCATATCCACTTTCCTTCAGCCGTGAAACAACTGCTGCTGCTGCATGGAAAGCATCTGGGCTTTCTTTGATAAACTGTATCAATTCTTCCGCTGTTTTCTTCATGCTCTCATCCTCTTCGTTCTTTTCTATTTGTCCAGTTTGATTCCCGCCAGTGCCTGTGCAAATGCATTATTCACCGGCTCCTGTGCTTCTTTTTTCTGCTTATTCAGATAACGCTGTACATCTTTCTTGCTGACTCCTGCGCCCTCTTTTTCTCTCCTCGCCTGAAAAGCGGACAGGCGTTCTTTGTATCCACATTTGCAGATAAAAGTCTTCTCTCCGCCTTTTTCATACATCTCCATCTTCTTATGACAGTTCGGACAGCGGGCATTGGTAACTCTGGAAATCACTTCCCGGTGTCCACACTCACGATCCTGGCACACCAGCATCTTTGCCTGCTTGCCATTTACCGCAAGCATACGTTTTCCACACACCGGACACTTATGACTTGTCAGATTATCATGACGGAATACTCCGTCGTCTTCCTTGATTTCTTCCACAATCTCCCTTGTATAGGCATCAATCTCCTTCATAAAAGCATCCCGCTTCATTTCTCCTTTGGCGATTCTGGACAGCTTCATCTCCCAGTCTGCGGTCAGCTCCGGTTTCTTCAGGTCTTCTGGCACCAGTGACAACAGCTGTCTCGCTTTTCCGGTAAGATGGATCTCGTTTCCACGCTTTTCCATCAGAAAGCTGTTGAAAAGTTTTTCAATAATATCTGCACGGGTTGCCACTGTTCCAAGACCACCGGTTTCTCCCAGTGTCTTCACCATCTGTGCATCCCGGCTGTCCATATATTTTACCGGATTTTCCATGGCTGACAGAAGAGTCGCCTCTGTAAAATATGCCGGCGGCTTCGTCTTTCCCTTTGTCAGCTCTGCCTTCCGGATCTCTCTGCGATCTCCCTTCTTTATAGATGGCAAATTCTGTTCTTTCAATACATCTTCCCTGTCGTCTTCCTCTTCCTGCTGGCGGTCATAAACCACTCTCCAGCCCTGATCCAGCATTACTTTTCCCTTCGCCGCAAAAGTCTGTCCTGCTGCCTCGCCTTTTAATGAGGTTTGCATATAGACGCACGGTGGATACAGAACACTTAAGAAACGGCGTACTACCAGATCATAAATCCGGCGTTCTTCTGTACTCATCTTCTCCATCTGTACAAACTGCTCTGTCGGAATGATCGCATGATGGTCACTGACTTTTTTATCATCCACAAAGTTCTTATTTAACCGCAGTGGCTGCATAATCAGGCTTCCTGCCAGCTTCTTATATGGTCCGATGCTGATGGCACGGAGACGTTCTTTGATGGTCTCTGCCACGTCTTTTGATATATATCTGGAATCCGTACGTGGATATGTTAGGACTTTATGGTGCTCATAAAGCTGCTGCATAATATTCAGCGTCTGTTTAGCTGAGTAGCCAAACATGCGGCTGGCGTCTCTCTGCAATTCTGTCAGGTCATACAATCCCGGAGACAATACACTGCTTTTATTCTCTTTTACTTCCGTGACAGTAAGCTGTCTCCCTTTCAGATCCCCCAACAGTTTTTCTGCACGATCTCTGGCAAAGGTACGATAGCTTCCGCTTTTCTCATCCTGCCATGTCCAGCGGATCTGTCCGTCCTGAATCTGAACACCATAGTATTCCTGTGGCTGGAAGTCACGAATCTGCTGCTCTCTTCTGGCAATCATAGCAAGGGTTGGTGTCTGAACTCTTCCACAGGATAACTGGGCATTATGTTTACATGTCAGTGCTCTGGTTCCGTTCATTCCCACCAGCCAGTCTGCCTCTGCACGGCAGACCGCCGCTTCATACAGATGCTGGTATTTCCTTCCGTCAGACAAATGTGCAAATCCTTCTTTGATGGCCTTATCTGTGACAGATGAGATCCACAGCCGCTTTATCGGCTTATGGCAGCCGGCTTTTTCCAGAATCCATCTGGCTACCAGTTCCCCTTCTCTTCCCGCATCAGTGGCAATAATCACTTCCCCGATATCCTTCCGGTACAGTTGGGTCTTCACCGTCTGATACTGCTTCGCAGTCTGACGGATTACCACAAGCTGCATCTTCTCCGGCATCATCGGCAGTGTTGCCATATCCCATTTCTGATACTTTTTGTCATATTCTTCCGGGTCTGCCAGAGTTACCAGATGCCCCAGTGCCCAGGTAACCACATATTTGTCCCCCTCCAGTGCTCCGCCGGAAGGCTTGCTGCAATGCAGTACTCTTGCGATATCCCGTCCTACCGATGGTTTTTCTGCTATTACCAGTGATTTCATGATACTCTCCTTTGATTTTTACCAATTTTATGACAGAAAGGCTGCTACAGAAAAACAATGCAGCAGCCTTTTGGTTTTCTTTTATGATACCAGGGTTCCCATCTTGAAGGATTCGATTGCCAGTTCCACCACCTGCGGATTGCATTCCCGGTATTTAAAATAATAAAACAGTAAATTTATGTATTCGTCCAGCCTGGACTGATTCTCACTTCCTACGAATCTCTTTTCTCCACACAGGAGACATTCATTCAACATCAGGAATGTGGCAAACCGCTCATTTACATAAATGTCTTTTTCATCTTCTGTATAGTGCAGGAACTGGAGTGGTTTTCTTCTCACAATCCATGCAATCAGATAGGCAAAGCTCTTTTCAGTGCGAATCCACTCAATGCCATGAAAATCCTTCAATCGGAACAGATCTGCATAGTAATCCAGAATCAGGCTGAACAAGATACGTTCATTGCATTCCACGTTTCCTTCATATCCTGCTTCTTCTATAAAATGATTGGCAGAAGCCAGAACTTCTGTATACTTTTCATGCAGTCTGTCTTCTCCGATCTTTTCTATCATATCTTCGTAACTGTATTCGCAGTTCATTCTTGTGCTTCCCTTTTCCATTCTTTTAATAACTTCAGTTCGTCGAACTGCTCATGATGGTTCATAACCATCACACCCATATCAGATTCCATATTATAACGCAGATTAGAATAATAGACAGCCTGTCGTTCTTCCGCAAAATCATACGCAGGGCTTGGCAGTTTCTCCATCTGATATTCTCCGCTCAGTGCCTCATTCAGCAGTTCCCTGAAGTGGCTCTGACGCCCCTGATTCTTTCTACTTTGCATACTTTTTTTCCCTTCGAAGTATCACAGAATTCAGATAAGCAGCAGCATCTATGACCGTATCACTGCTCTTTTCCCGCAGTTCCTTTTCTTCCTTGCGCTCCGTTGTATCCGGCTGGGAAATATGGCGCCAGTCCGCATAAGTATCTCCGCTGTAATACTGTGCACAGTTCTCCCATCCCTGTTCCCCCATCTCAAAGCATGTGGATATGATCTCATCTATGGAATCCGCAAGCTGTGCCACGGTATTCGTATAACGCAGCAGAAAATGATTCTCATTGCGGTACGGATATTTGACTCTGTGGTCAAATTCTCCATATACTTCCTCTGCCAGGGTACGTACCTGCACCTCACAGAAATATTTTTCAAAACGAATAATATAATGCTGGGAACGGTATCCCCGATCCGTATGTTCCCGGTAGATCTTATCCCTAAAGATATCTCTGTCACCGTATCTCGTATAGGCTACCGGTGGTTCCGCCAGATAACATTCATCAGTGGCATTCGTCTGAAAACGTTCCGTAATCCAGTCAAATACCCCTTCCCACTCTTCTTTTGCCAGAATCAGTACTCTTGCACCAACCAGATCCTGCACAATATCCAGATAATTATTCACGTTAATATTCAGGTACTTTTTATTCTGGTACTTGCCACGTTTTCGGATGATCTTTTCAATCAGATGTTTTGGATCTTTGGATCTTGTACGGATGGAATGAATCGGCATCTTCATTCCATCCAGAAAATACTCTGCAAATCTGCTGCAGTATTCTTCTACTTCCGGCTGGCGTCTGCAGTAATCATCATAGATCTCTTCCAGTACTTCCCACTTCAGCCCGGAACATAAGAATTCCTGTTCTACCTTATACTCTTTAAAAAACTCTTCTTTATCAAGCATACTATCCGTCCTTCTCATTCCATATTCTGGCAGGACGTCCATGCAGGTCAGATGAAGTTCTCCTCGTACCTGCTATTATTCTACCGTCACACTCTTCGCCAGGTTTCTCGGCTTATCCACATCCAGACCTTTGGCAACACTGACATAATATCCCATCAGCTGTAACGGAATGACTGCCAGCGAAGTTGCAAAATGTGCGTCTGTCTTTGGAATGTAGGTTACAAAATCTGCGGTATCTTCCATGCTGTAGTTGCCGTAACTGGTCACGGCACACAAATATGCGCCACGGCTCTTGCACTCAACCATATTGGACAGTGTCTTTTCATAGAGATCTGACTGCGTCAGCACTCCGATCACCAGGGTATTATCTTCCAAAAGTGAAATGGTTCCATGTTTCAGTTCTCCTGCTGCATAGGCTTCGGAATGAATATAACTGATCTCTTTCATCTTCAGACTGCCTTCCAGAGAAATCGCATAATCCAGCCCTCTTCCGATAAAGAAAATATCTTTTGCATTTGCCTGCTTTGCCGCAAACCACTGGATGCGTTCTTTGTCATCCAGTACTTTTCTGATCTTATCCGGGATTGTCTGCATCTCTGTAATCAGTTCGGTATAGTACTCTTCTGTAATTTCTCCTCTTGTCAGAGCAAACTGTACTGCCAGACAGTAGGCTGCTATCAGCTGTGTACTGTAAGCCTTGGTGGTTGCCACAGAAATCTCCGGTCCCGCCAGTGTATAAAATACATTATCTGCCTCTCTGGCAATGGAAGATCCTACTACATTGACGATTGCCAGAGTACGGATTCCTTTCCTTTTGGCCTCACGCAGTGCAGCCAGGCTGTCAGCGGTCTCCCCAGACTGACTAATGATAATCACCAGTCCGTTCGGATCCAGAATCGGCTTCCGGTAACGGAATTCAGATGCCAGTTCTACACGAACCGGAATTCTTGCCAGGTCTTCTATTACATACTGTGCAGCCACACCTACATGATAGGCAGATCCACAGGCTACAATAAAGATCTCCGAGATCTTCTTGATTCCCTCTTCGTCCAGCTCCAGATCGCTTAAATCAATCTGTCCATCTTTGATAACAGAATTCAGGGTATCCAGTACCGCTCTTGGCTGCTCCTGAATCTCCTTCATCATGAAATGCTCATATCCTGCTTTTTCCGCAGCTTCTGCATCCCATTTGATCTCTACCAATTCCTTTTCAATCTCGTCACCATCCAGATTATAGAAAGTAATATGTTCCTTCTGCAGGCGTCCGATTTCCAGATTGCCAATGTAATATACATTTCTGGTATATTTTAAAATTGCCGGCACATCTGAGGCAAGATAAGTTTCCCCTTCACCCATTCCCAGAATCATCGGGCTGTCTTTTCTTGCCACATAGATCTCTTCCGGATAGTCTTTAAACATTACAGCAAGAGCATAGGATCCACGGATACGGATCATGGCATGATTCAGTGCATCTACTGGTGTTCCTACATATTTTTTATAATAATAATCTATCAGCTTAATTGCTACTTCCGTATCCGTAGAAGAATAAAACTCATATCCTTTACGAGTCAGTTTATCTTTTAGTTCCTGGTAATTTTCAATAATACCATTATGAACGCCGACTACATTTCTATCATCACTGCAGTGTGGATGTGCGTTCTCTACAGATGGTTCTCCATGAGTTGCCCATCTGGTATGGCCAATACCACAGTCCCCCAACAATGTCTTTCCATCATTGGTCTTCTCTGCCAATACCTTCAGTCTTCCTTTTGCCTTCACAATCTCAGGCGCGGCTGTTCCGTTGCGAACAGCCATCCCTGCTGAGTCATATCCACGATATTCCAGCTTAGAAAGTCCATCCAGTAATATCGGTGCCGCCTGGCGGTCACCTACATATCCTACTATTCCGCACATATTGTTC
Organism: uncultured Lachnospiraceae bacterium; assembly: GCA_900544685.1. Classification (GTDB taxonomy): domain Bacteria; phylum Bacillota; class Clostridia; order Lachnospirales; family Lachnospiraceae; genus Marvinbryantia. Next base: position 17,682 of record UQWA01000035.1, read on the forward strand.
TCCAATCTTCTTCATTTCTTATCTTATGCTTTTTCGTCCAATACAGAAGTACAATGCGGGCAGCGGCTTGCTTTAATGGATATCTCACTCTGACAAAACGGGCAGATCTTGGTAACTGGTTCTTCTTCTTTCTTATCCTTGTGTCTGCCTTCTGCCAGACGATTCATTCCCTTTACCATCATAAAAATCACAAATGCAATAATCAGGAAATTCAATACTGCTGTAATAAAATTTCCATATGCAAATACAGCCACACCAGCTGCCTGTGCTTCTGCCAGTGTTGCGCATTTTTCACCACTGAGCTGAATAAACAGATTGGAAAAATCCAGTCCACCGGTTATCAGTCCGATCAACGGCATAATCACATCATTTACTAATGAATTAATGATTGCCTGAAAAGCACCACCGATAATAACACCGACAGCCAGATCCATCACGTTGCCACGCATAATAAATTTTTTAAATTCTTCTATAAAGTTCTTCATCTTCCCAATCCCTTGTATGTTTTCGCATCACCGTCAAATATTATAAACTTGACACTCTTTACTGTCAATCTGCGAATGATCGTCAAATTCTTCCTGTTTTCGTCACAGACTTTATTATTTTCGAATCTCCAAAAGCTTCTGTTTTAATTCATTTTCCATTTTTACCATATCTGCTTCTGCCTGAAGACGCTTCTGGCGGCCTTCACTCTGAATCTGTAATACTTCATCAAAGGTCTTCACAAGTTCTGCATTCGTCTGTGTCAGTGTCTCGATATCCACAATTCCTCTCTCTGATGCCTTCGCCGTAGAAACGGTTGCCTCGTGAAGCGCATTTGCGTTTTTCTTCAATAGCTCATTCGTCATATCTGTAACAGCATTCTGTGCTTTGGCAGCCCGCTGTGCATGTTCCAGCCCAAGTGCAATGACCATCTGATTCTTCCACAGTGGAATTGTATTTACCAGTGTAGACTGAATCTTTTCCACCATCATGGTGTTATTGTTCTGAATCAGGCGGATCTGCGGTGCTGTCTGCATGGAGATCATACGACTCAGTTCCAGATCATGCAGTTTCTTTTCAAACCGGTCACAGTAGCTGGCAAGATCCTTTGCTTCCTGCGCCAGCACCTGGTCATCTCCTGCCTGCGCTTTCTCCATCAACTCTTTTAACCGGGTATTTCTTACTTCTTCCAGCTTCTGCTTTCCTGCTGCGATATACATGGACAGTTCCTTATAATAAGTCAGATTCAGGTCGTACATCTGATCCAGCATAGCAGTATCTTTTAACAGACGTACCTGATGTTCTTCCAGCGCATCACAGATCTTGTCCACATTCACAGCGGTCTTATCATATTTTGCTTTCATGGTCTCCAGCTTATTCTCACCCTTGTGAAACAGTCCAAGAAATCCCTTCTTCTCATTATCCACATCAAAATTCTTTAGTTCAGCTACCACATCGGTCAGCATGTTGCCGACTTCTCCCAGATCCTGGGATTTTACGTTCTCCAGTGCTTTTTCGGAGAAATCTGCCAGCTTCTGCTGCGCACCGGCACCATACTGGAGAATCATATTGCTGTCAGAAATATTGATTTGCTGTGCAAATGCCTGAATCTGCTGCTGTTCCTCCGGTGTAAAACGGGATTCTTCCTCCATTTTCTCTTTTACTTCTTCCACTGCCTGTTCTTCTGTCTTCTGTGGCAGTTTCTCCTTCTCCGTAAATGGGGTCAATGTCAGTGTCGGCGCTGCTCCTGCCAGTTTTTCAAATTCATCACTCATCTCTCTTCTCCTTTTTGCTGCTTGATTTTACTATTATTCGTGCCACAGCCGGCACTGATTTTATTACTGCATCTGCTGTGTTACTTTACCCCCTTCATGGCATTTTTGATCTCTTCCCCTGTCAGTCCTTCCTGTGCCAGCAATGTATGCAGCACAGAGATATCTGCAGTAATATCCATGGAAGTATCCTGATACAGGTTATCAAATAATTTTGCAAACGCCAGATTCAGGGTATCCAATGTAGCTTCAATCTCTTTTTTTGATTTTGCAATATTAGTCAGTTGAGCCGGATGTTGTCTTTCCAGTTCTTCTTCCGTCAGCTTCTCATAGGAATCCAGCAGTTTTATTGTCGTCGGCAGATAATACTTCATCAGCTTCTTAGTATCATCCGCACATTCCGGATGTATCTTTACATAATCAAAAATTTTCCTGGTAACTGCTTCCAGATCATATAATTTTCTGGATACTGCTTCATCACTGATGACATCGTTACTTTTCCGGATCTTCTGGATATATGCATTGCCGTCTGCAATCAGTTTTCTCACTTCCGGCGGCAGTTCCTGCGTTTCCTTCTGCAGCTTTTCCTGTTCTTCTTTTTCTTTATTCTGCTGCTCCAATATTCGATTCTTCTCCTGTAAAAAAGTCTGATAGCCCTGATCTGTCACATACAATGTCTTTGTTTCCTGGTCCAGATGTCCCTGTAAAAACATATTCTTCTGCAGCATATCCTGAATATCTTTCAAAACATCCTTCTCACTTCTTCCACTGGCAGATGACAGTTCTTCTATAGAAATATGGTCTCGTTTATCGATCTTTTTCACATAGTTTTTAAACTTACGGATCTGCTTCAGGGTACCACTGCCCTTTATACTCATGACACCAAAACCAACTGCTCCAATAAGCAAAATCACTTCTGGAACCATCAGTGATACGCCTGTGATCTTACTGGCAATCGCAAGAGTCAGAAGACCTGCTGCGCATCCCAGAATTCCTGCAAGCCCTAAAGTAAACAGAAAATATCCCTTCAGGCGTCCACTTCCGCCAGGTGAATAAAGCCCCTGTTCTGCCACTGCAGTGGATGTCTGTTTCTTCTGCACGGCTTTTGATGATCCCATCCATGGATTCTGTGCAGCTTCCATCTTATGCTGCGCATTTTTCATATAATCCGGTCTGCGGTCAGGCTGTAGCTCATCCACCACAGAAGTATACACCGTATCTGCCACTGTATTGGCTATCTGGCTGACCGAATTCTGTATCGTTGTACTTAACTGGCTGAAATCCTGACTGTCTATGGCATTCTGCACCATATCACTGATTTCACTGCCAAGATTGCTGTATTTTGAATCTGACATGTTTTCCCGCCTTTTCTTTTTATTCCTTTATTCTCAAGTATATCGCAAAACTGAATATCTTTCAAGAATTCAACGCCTGACAGGTCACACAGATATCTAAAATTTCCATTAATAATTATTTATCCCTTGCATTTCTTTTCGAAAAGTAATATTATTTGTATACGATGTAACATAGTTTTTAATACTACATATAATGGTTTTCGATATTCAGGAGGTACTATTATGAAAAATGCGACTGTAAATACTATCGGACATCCGGTTTCCCAGACTCCGATACGCAAAATGACAATCAAGGATCCCGGCAGTTCCATTACCCATTTTATCGGTCTGATCATGGCGGCTCTTGGAACCGCACCGCTGATCGTTCGGGCAGGCAGACACGACAGTCCAATTTATATGTTTTCCATGGCAGTCTTCATGGCAAGTATGATCCTTCTTTATGCTGCCAGTACCACTTACCATACTTTTGATATTTCACCCTCTGTCAACAAATTATTGAAAAAAGTGGATCATATGATGATATCTGTCCTGATTGCCGGCAGCTATACTCCGGTGTGTCTTCTGGTTTTAAATAGACGCCTGGGACTGATTCTTCTGGCAATCGTCTGGGGACTGGCCATTACTGGTATTTTGATTAAAGCATTCTGGATCTATTGTCCAAAATGGTTTTCCTCTATACTATATATTGGTATGGGATGGACCTGCATTCTGGCATTCGGGCCGATCGTCCACTCCCTGACACCAGGTGCATTTTTCTGGCTTCTGACCGGAGGCATTATCTATACTATTGGAGGTGTGATCTATGCACTGAAACTGCCGCTCTTTAATTCGAAGCATCCGTATTTCGGATCACATGAGATTTTCCATCTGTTTGTGATGGGCGGAAGCCTGTGTCATTACATTTTTATGTTCTGTTATTTAGCATAATACACACTGGATTACAGAGATGCGCGTCATGCAATGCATGACGCGCATCTCGCAGCAAGAATGCCTCGGCATTCTTGAATTTTCTTTAGAATTACTACACAATTCAAGTAGAATAACGTATAATAGATCAGACATCAAAATTGCAATCGTCTGTTTCCCACATGCTTTATTCAGAATCTGATTCTCTATCTGATTCTTCTATTAATGTACCGCAACACCGATTGCTTAATCTGATAAATTTCGGGAGTCTGCTATGAACTATACTTATATTGTAAAATGCAGCGATGGTACTTATTATACCGGCTGGACCAATAATCTGGAAAAACGTATTCAATCACATAATTCAGGGACGGGTGCCAAGTACACCCGTCCCCGTCTTCCGGTTACCCTCGTTTACTATGAAGCTTTTGCTACCAAACAGGAAGCCATGCGCCGTGAATACGCGATTAAACAATTATCTCATCAACAAAAACTCGCTCTTATTCTTACATCTCATACTGATCATTCCGCCAGTCAATAAATTAATTATAAATATTGTCGTAAAAAAAGAACCCGAATATTCTTCGAGTTCACATAAAAGGCGCAGACCGGATTTGAACCGGTGGATACTGGTGTTGCAGACCATTGCCTTACCACTTGGCTACTGCGCCGTAACAAATATATTATAGCAGGTATTGCTATGTTTGTCAATCTATTTTCATAGATTAATGACTCCAAGGGGATTTGAACCCCTGTTACCGCCGTGAAAGGGCGGTGTCTTAACCGCTTGACCATGGAGCCTGATATTTACATATTCCTCTGCTTAAAAAAGCTCCCCGAGTTGGGCTCGAACCAACAACCCCTCGGTTAACAGCCGAGTGCTCTACCATTGAGCTATCGAGGAATATGAAGTTTGTACCTTCAAAACCGCATACGGTAAATACTTTTCATCCGTGTTTCCCAAACCA
>UQWA01000036.1 GCA_900544685.1 uncultured Lachnospiraceae bacterium
AGAAAAGAAGTTTTAAAAGAAAAATGGTGCTGGGCATAATACCCAACACCAAGTTTGTCTACAGTCTGCGCCATCGGTTTAGAAGCCGATGGCATTTTTTACAGCCTGAATATCTCCGGTAAAGACAATACCATCCATACCAAGAGCCTGACCGGCAACGATGTTTTCCACAAGATCATCAAGAAAGAAACAATTTTTTGGGGAAAGATGAAAAGTATCAAATAAATACTGATAGATAGAAGGATCTGGTTTTGCCAGTTTTAATGGTGCGGAAAAAACAATACCATCGAATTCATTCAGAATGGGATAGTAGTGTTTGGCTACCTCTGCAAAACGGGTAGATGCATTGGACAGGAGATAAATAGAGCAACCGGCTGCTTTTAATTCGTGAATAAAATCCCATGTATCTGTTAATGGGCTTATGTACTGAAACCAGTTCGTATAAAAATCACGGGCAATATCTTTCAGAGAATCCGGAAGTTCAGTAATTGTTTCTGTTGCAGTCTGATCATAATCAATCGTACCGGCATCCAAAGCCGGCCAGTTCTTAAAGATCGCGTCAGCCAGAATTGTAAAATCTTCTTTCGAATGAACATATTGACTAAGAATATAGTCCGCATCAAAACGACCAATCACATTTCCAAAATCAAATACAATATTCTTATATTTCATGACAGAATCCTCCATTAATATCAACAGTACTCTTCGCTTCTAAAACAAAAGCCCCATCCAAAGGATGAAACATTTGTTTAAAGAGTGCGGAAGATGGGGCGCTGAACGTCCGGGGGACGTTCGCTTAGCGCCGACCGTAGCGAAGCGAAGAACTTGAATCCATGGATTCAAGTGCCCTTCGCTTCTAAATCAAAAAGCCCCATCCAAAGGATGGGACTTTTGATTTAAGGTGATGCGGAAGATGGGACTTGAACCCACACGGTGTAACCACCACAAGATCCTTAGTCTTGCTCGTCTGCCAATTCCGACACTTCCGCAAGCAAATAATATTATAACTATATAGGATATAAATGTCAAGAAAATAATTAGAAAAGTTATAAAACTATTTTTCGGCAGTTTCTATCTCATTGTGCCAGTAGATCTGAAGCTGCTGTTCATCCAGTCCGCTGATGAAACGGCTCTTGAATTTCAGAAAGTCTTCCAGATCCATCATGATATGATAGAGCATGGCACGGCTTTCGAATTCTTCACGATTCTGGGGAAGGGGACTTTCGCGGAAAGACAACATGATTTCTTCCAACCTATGAATCTGCTGTTCCGGATAATTTTTTTCACGGATGAAATCAGCCATATATAACATATAATCAGCAATGACATGAGCTTGTTCCGGCATGGTACGGACTTTCTGCATTTCATAATGAAGGTTATGCAGGATCTGGCATTGATTATAGCGCATTTCAAAATAGGAGATATAGTATTCAGGGTGAGAGTGAAAGGTATTATTCTGGTATTCATATGCTTCTTTCACACAATTCTGAATATTGTGCTCCAGCGAAACAATATCTTCCCAGACATCCCGCTCCATCTGTTTGTTAGAGAGATAGGCGGCAAGTGCACCCATTAACATCTGAAGACGGTTTTCTACGTTCGAGATATTGGAAATAATATGTCTTCGATGACTCCGGTTCATATGAACCAGATTGAAAAGGACGGCAAGAACAATTCCAATCAATACCAGCAGAAATTCATTGATGACAGCCCGTCCCATTTGCTCACGCTGAGTAAGCAGATGAGCGGCAATGACGGCGTTGACCGAGATCGTAGAACGAAGATCCAGAATCTCACAGACAAAGACCAGAATAGTCAAAACTATACCATATGCAATCCAGGATGCTTCTATATGCGAATAGAACAGCCATGACAGAAAAATAGTGAGGACAAATGTGATAATTCTCCACAGTGAAAGATGAAGTGTTTCCCACTTGGTAGTCATGAGTGTAAGCAGTGTGATAGTACCTGCAGAAATTGCATAATCCAGATGCATATATTCAGCAAGATGGAGTGCAGCGCAGCTCCCGATTCCGATTTTCAGAGATAACATTAAAATTTTTCTGTACTTTTCCATAATCCTCCTGTTAACTCATATATTATAGCTGTTCAAAGACCATCACCTATTTATGGCACAGAACAGATACAAAGTCTTTGAATTGAGTATAACATAGGAAGAAAACGAGGGAAACAAAAAGAAACCGAAAAACGAGATAAAAAAAGCATGAAAAGAAAATAAAAAAGTAGTTGACATTTTGAAATGTATATTGTATATTAATACATGTGCTAAGGAACACGAAGCACATAAGAAATGCAGGAGTGGCGGAATTGGCAGACGCGCAGGCTTCAGGTGCCTGTGGCCGTTAAGACCGTGTGGGTTCAAGTCCCATCTCCTGCATCTTTTTTATTTTCAGGAGAAGCTTATCTTGTGCAAACGGTGTCTGTTCAGTACCTTCACAGTGGAGTCTGAACAGTTACTGTAATTTACATTTGATTCTAAGACTAATAAATGCTATACTTCAAGATAGCATTTATTTTTTTATCATAACAGGAATCTTTTGCGGTTTGAAAATCTAATTTGAGTGGAGGAGAGACAAATGAAAAAATCTGTGGAAAAATATGTAAGAAGTATTCCGGATTTCCCGGAACCAGGTATTATTTTCCGTGATATTACAAGTGTATTGCAGGATGCGGATGGACTGCAGATGGCGATAGATGAAATGCAGGCACTGATTGATCCTGATAAGGTAGACGTGATTGCAGGAACAGAATCCAGAGGATTTATTTTTGGAGCTCCGATTGCTTATAATTTACACAAACCATTTGTATTAATTCGAAAAAAGGGAAAACTTCCTTGTGAGACAGTTTCCCGTGCTTATGATCTGGAATATGGCACAGCAGAGATTGAGATGCATAAGGATGCAATTAAACCAGGACAGAGAGTCGTAGTTATTGATGATCTTCTGGCAACCGGCGGAACGCTGGAAGCGTGCAACAAGCTGATCGAAGAACTGGGCGGCATCGTGGACAAAAACGTATTCCTGATTGAGCTTGCAGGATTAAAGGGAAGAGAAAAGCTGAAAGATTATGAAGTAGCATCCGTAATCTGTTATGAGGGAAAATAAGACAGCCCAGACAGACATCCGGATTAGACGGTGGTTAGATGAATAATACAGAGAATACAACAAAACTTGAAGAAATCAAAAAAGTGGAAGCCAGCGTAAAGAAGATGGAAGATTTTACAGATCCGGAGAAGCTTCATCAGGAACTGCTTGCCGGTATCCGTAAGTATCATCCGTCGGCTGATCTGTCCATGATAGAGAAGGCATATCAGGTAGCGGCAGAAGCTCATAAGGATCAGAAAAGAAAGTCTGGTGAACCGTACATCATTCATCCACTCTGTGTCGGAATCATTCTGGCAGATCTGGAGATGGATAAGGAGACGATTGCAGCAGGACTGCTCCATGACGTGGTAGAAGACACGGTTATGACTTACGACGAAATCAAAGAAGAATTCGGAGAAGAAGTTGCACAGCTCGTGGATGGTGTTACAAAACTGGGACAGTTAAGCTATTCCGCAGATAAAGTAGAGGTACAGGCGGAGAACCTGAGAAAGATGTTCCTTGCCATGGCCAAGGATATCCGTGTCATCATTATCAAGCTGGCTGACCGGCTGCATAATATGCGTACGTTGAAATATATGCGTCCGGAGAAGCAGAAGGAAAAAGCCAGAGAGACGATGGATATCTATGCTCCGATTGCGCAGCGTCTCGGTATATCCAAGATCAAGGTAGAACTGGATGACCTCTCACTGAAGTATCTTCAGCCAGATGTTTACTATGATCTGGTAGAGAAGATTGCACTGCGTAAGGTAGAACGGGAAAAGTTTGTACAGGGAATTGTAGACGAAGTAAAAAGACACATCGATGAGGCAGGAATCAAGGCTCAGGTAGATGGAAGAGTCAAGCACTTTTTCAGCATCTATAAGAAGATGGTGAATCAGGACAAGACTCTGGATCAGATCTATGACCTGTTTGCAGTGCGTATCATAGTGGACACTGTGAAGGACTGTTATGCAGCACTGGGTGTGATTCATGAGATGTACACACCAATTCCGGGACGTTTCAAGGATTATATTGCCATGCCGAAGCCAAATATGTACCAGTCCCTTCATACCACGCTGATCGGACCAAACGGTACACCGTTTGAGATCCAGATCCGTACGTTTGAGATGCACCGTACTGCAGAATATGGTATCGCAGCACATTGGAAGTATAAGGAACAGTCTGACGGCAAGAAGGCATCGGGTAATCAGGAAGAAGCTAAGATGACCTGGCTGCGTCAGATTCTGGAATGGCAGCGGGATATGTCCGATAACAGAGAATTTATGAATCTGTTAAAAAGTGACCTGGATCTGTTTGCAGAGAATGTATATTGTTTCACTCCGGCAGGAGATGTGAAGAACCTTCCGGCAGGATCCACACCGATTGATTTTGCTTACAGCGTACATTCCGCAGTCGGCAATAAGATGGTCGGGGCCAGGGTCAATGGCAAGCTGGTCAATATCGATTATGTGATCCAGAATGGAGACCGCGTGGAGGTTATAACTTCACAGAATTCCAAGGGACCAAGCCGTGACTGGCTGAAGATCGTTAAGAGTACACAGGCGAAGAACAAGATCAATCAGTGGTTTAAGCAGGAATTAAAAGAAGATAACATCGTTAAGGGGCAGAATCTGTTTGCCAGCTATTGTAAGGCAAAAGGCATTGTGCAGAGTGATTTGTTGAAGCCGGAATTCATGCAGGCAGTAATGGCAAAATACGGATTTCGTGACTGGGACTCTGTAATGGCTGCCATAGGACATGGTGGGCTGAAAGAAGGCCAGGTGGGAAACCGCCTTCTGGAAGAATATAAGAAGAAGCAGAAGAAGGAACTGACAGATGCGCAGGTACTGCAGGCAGTGGAAAATGCAGGAACTACAGTGACTGCCGCAGGCAAGGATAAGAATAAACGGACACAGAATAAGAGCGGCATCATTGTCAAAGGAATCGATGATGTGGCAGTCCGGTTTGCAAAATGTTGCAGCCCGGTACCAGGGGATGAGATTGTGGGATTTGTCACCAGAGGAAGAGGTGTGACCATTCACCGGACAGACTGTGTGAATATGATTCATCTTCCAAGTGAAGACAGAGTACGTCTCATTGATGCAGAGTGGCAGGCGGCAGGCGATATGGCAGGAAGGTATCCGGCAGAGATCAAGATCTTTGGCAACAACCGTACCGGACTGCTGGTAGATATCTCCAAGATCTTTACCGAACGTCAGATCGATATGATTGGAGTGAACTCCAGAACCAGCAAGCAGGGAACTGCGACTATCTCCCTCTCTTTTGAAGTGGGAAGCCGCGGGGAGCTGGATTCACTGATTGCAAAACTCAGACAGGTGGAGAGCGTAATTGATATTGAACGTACCACCGGATAAGGAGCAGCGATGGGAAAATTAAAAATAGAACAGCGTGTCATTGGAATGGTGGCAACTAATGTATATTTGGGAATCAATATGGAGACAAAAGAAGCCTTTCTGGTGGATCCGGCAGACCGCGCAGAGGATATTGCACAGTGGATCCGGCAGGATGGTGTGACGCTGAAGGCAATCCTGCTGACTCATGGACATTTTGACCACATCGGTGCAGTGGCTGGACTGAAGAAGAAATTTCAGGTACCGGTATATGCCATGGGGGCAGAAGCTGTGGTGATGGAAGATTCCACCCTGAATCTGTCTGCAAACTGGGCATCTGCGTTTACAGTCAAATGCGATCACGAACTGACAGATGAAGAGAAGTTTCAGGTGGCAGGATTTGATATTGTGGCGTATCATACACCGGGACACACCAAGGGAGGTGCCTGTTATTATATTGAAGAAGAACAGGTTCTCTTTTCCGGAGATACGATTTTCTGCCATTCAGTGGGAAGAACGGATCTGCCAACAGGAAGCATGGGTGAACTGAGAAGATCGGTACAGAGAATGCTGCAGATCCTTCCGGATGCGACCAGAGTTATGCCGGGACATGAATGTGATACCAGCATTGCAGATGAAAAAAGATATAATCCTTACAGTTAAAGGAAAAGAATATGATAGCAGTACAGTTAAATAAAAGAGATTTTGAATATGATATCCATTCCCTGATACGGGCATTTTATCCGGGAATGGATGTTCCTGTGTATCAGGAAGGTGAGGCAGAACCGGAAGGCTGGGAGAAAAAGCTGGTGGTAGATTATCAGTCAGATCAGATCCGTCTGGAGCTGATGGATGAAAAAGGCGGGATTTTGGAAAAAGCACAGCGGGATGTGGACTATGAAGCAGACCGTAAGGCAACCAAGAATGTACTGAAGAGCATGCTTTATGAGATGCTGAGAGACTATACCGGACAGTCTCTTCCATGGGGGAATCTGACTGGGATCCGTCCCACCAAGATTCCGATGGCACTACTGGAGCAGGGGTGGAAGAACACGGAAATTGCGGATTATATGCGTAAGACCTATTACACCAGTAATGAGAAGACCGCACTTTCCATTATGATTGCCAATCGGGAACGGCACATTTTAAAAGATATTAATTATGAAGATGGATATAGCTTATATGTAGGCATTCCATTTTGCCCAAGCATCTGCCTGTATTGTTCATTCAGTTCCAGTCCACTGGCAGTATGGAGAGATAAGGTAGACATGTATCTGGATGCTCTTTGCAAGGAGATTGAAGCCTGTGCACGGATTTATCAGAATCGTAAGCTGGATACTATCTATATGGGCGGAGGAACACCGACTACATTGGAACCATATCAGATGGACCGGCTTCTGACCAAGATAGAGGAATGCTTTGACAGAAGATATCTGAAGGAATTTACAGTAGAAGCAGGACGCCCTGACAGTATCACCAGAGAGAAACTGGAAGTGCTGCGGGCACACGGTATCAGCAGAATCTCCATCAATCCACAGACCATGAATCAGAAGACGCTGGATATTATCGGCAGGAGACATACGGTAGAACAGACAGTGGATGCTTTTCATCTGGCAAGAGAGTTAGGATTTGACAATATCAATATGGATCTGATCGTGGGACTTCCGGGAGAAGAATACGGGCAGGTGGAACATACCATGAAAGAAGTGACTGCCCTGGATCCAGACAGTATTACAGTGCATTCTCTGGCAGTGAAGCGTGCTGCCAGACTGAATATGTTCAAAGATCAGTATAAAGAGATGACCTTTACCAACAATCAGCAGATTATGGAGATGACAGCCAGATATGCATATCAGGCGGGACATTCGCCGTATTATCTGTACCGTCAGAAAAATATGGCAGGTAACTTTGAAAATGTGGGCTATGCCAAGCCGGACAGTGCAGGTATCTACAATATTTTGATTATGGAAGAAAAACAGAGTATACTGGCTCTTGGAGCAGGTGCTACGTCCAAGAAAGTTACCGGTGAACTGATACAGCGGACAGAAAATGTAAAAGACATCAAAAACTATGTGGAACGTATAGACGAGATGATTGAGCGCAAAAGGCTACTAATGGAAACGGATTCACAATAATGAAGAAAAAAAACGGGAAAACGTATCATCTGATCAACGGGGATCTTTCCAAGGAACTGTCCCATGGGATCTGTGTAAGCAATCTGGCATATAAAATAGGAAAGAAACTGTTGCTGGATGAAGAAATGTGTTATAATCTGGCTATTATGGGACTGCTACATGACGTAGGTAAGCAGGAGATGGTCAAAAATGTCTTCCGGCGTGGAGAAGACCAGATTCTGCGAGTAGAGGAGATGCGGTATATCCGTACACATCCGGTTCTGGGATATGCAATTCTTCAGGAACATGGATATCCGCAGGAACTGATAAAATGGGTTCTATACCATCATGAAAATTATGATGGTACGGGGTATCCGGCGAATATTGCAGGAGAAGAGATCCCGCTGGGAGCAAGAATCCTGCGTGTATGCGATGTATTTGCAGCGTTGACAACAGTGAGACCATACCGGGCAGCATATTCCGTGGAAAAGGCCATGGAGCAGATGATGTCCGAAGTGAAAAATTTTGATATGAGAGTATTTCTGGCACTGATGGATGTGGTGAACGAGACAGAGGAAGAGAAACTTCTGGATCATCAGGATCTGAAGCTGGATCTGCTGGAAAAACGGACAGGATAGAAGACAACGAGGAGGAATGTTATGAGTTTGAAAAAGAAACCGGTAACGGGAATGAAAGATATCTCTCCAAAAGAGATGGAGATCAGAAATTATGTCATGGGACTGATTCGTGAAACTTACGGACAGTTTGGATTTTCAGCAATTGAGACCCCATGTGTGGAGCATATCGAGAATCTTTCCAGTAAGCAGGGGGGAGAGAATGAAAAGCTGATCTTTAAGATTCTCAAAAGAGGAGAAAAACTGAAACTGGAAAGTGCACAATCCGAAGCGGATCTGGTAGACGGAGGACTGCGTTATGACCTGACGCTGCCACTGTCCAGATATTATGCGAATAATGCCAATGATCTGCCATCTCCGTTCAAGGCACTCCAGATGGGAAATGTATGGCGTGCAGACAGACCACAGAGAGGAAGATACCGTCAGTTCATGCAGTGCGATATTGATATTCTGGGAGAGCCTACCATTCTGGCAGAGATCGAACTGATCTTGGCAACATCCACACTGGTTGGCAAGCTGGATTTTGAAAACTTTACGATTCGCATTAACGACAGACGAATCCTGAAGGCTATGGCTGCCTACAGTGGATTTGAAGCAGACAGCTATGACACAGTATTCATCATTCTTGACAAGATGGACAAGATCGGTCTGGAAGGAGTAGAAGAAGAACTGAAGAAAGAAGGCTTCCCGGAAGAAGCTGTCAGCAAATATCTGGCGCTGTTCCAGAAGGTAACACCGGATCTGGAAGGCGTGAAATACCTGAAAGAGACGTTAAATGGTGTTTTGGATGAGAAGACCGCGGATGATCTGGCTCTGATTATCGAGAGTGTAGAGACGGTGCGCACTGCCAACTTCAAGATCGTATTTGATCCGACGCTGGTGCGTGGAATGTCTTATTATACCGGACCTATTTTTGAGATCAGTATTGATGGATTCTCAGGTTCTGTCGGAGGCGGCGGACGTTACGATGAGATGATCGGACGTTTTACAGGCAACCAGACACCGGCATGCGGTTTCTCTATCGGCTTTGAACGAATTGTCATGCTGCTTCTGGAAAAAGACTATCAGGTGCCAAACAAGGCTGGCAAGGTAGCATTCCTGATTGAGAAGAACATGCCAAAAGACAAGCTTCTGGATGTATTCCGTCAGGCAGAAGAGCAGAGAAAAGACGGCACAGTTGTCAGCATGAATATGATGAAAAAGAATAAAAAGTTCCAAAAAGACCAGCTCACAGCAGAAGGATATACCGAAATCGTAGAATTTTTTGCGAAATAAACAGATGCTTTAAAGGAGAAAAATTATGGCAGAATCAATGAAGGGATTGCATAGATCCCACAGATGCACAGAAGTGACCAAAGACATGATCGGCAGTGAAGTAACCCTGATGGGATGGGTACAGAAGAGCCGTAACAAGGGTGGAATCGTATTCGTAGATTTACGTGACCGTTCCGGTATTATGCAGTTGATTTTTGAGACCGGCTGCGAAAATGGGATCGACGAAGAAGGATTTGAGAAAGCAGGAAAACTGAGAAGTGAATTTGTAATTGCTGTAACCGGTACAGTAGAAGCACGTTCCGGTGCAGTGAATCCGAACCTGAAGACAGGTGAGATCGAGATCCGTGCAAAGAGCCTGCGTATTTTATCTGAGTCCGAGACACCGCCATTCCCAATTGAAGAGGACAGCAAGACAAGAGAAGAACTGCGTCTGAAATACCGTTATCTGGATCTGAGAAGACCGGATCTGCAACGTAATCTGATGATGCGTTCACAGGTAACCACTCTGGTTCGTGCATTTATGGCAAAAGAAGGATTCCTGGAGATCGAGACACCGACTCTGTGTAAGAGTACACCGGAAGGTGCGAGAGACTATTTGGTACCGAGCCGTGTACATCCTGGATGCTTCTATGCATTGCCACAGTCACCGCAGCTTTACAAGCAGTTACTGATGTGCTCTGGATATGACCGTTACATCCAGATCGCAAGATGCTATCGTGATGAAGACCTGCGTGCAGACCGCCAGCCGGAATTTACACAGATCGATATGGAATTATCTTTCGTAGATGTGGATGATGTCATTGATGTCAATGAAAGACTGCTGGCATATCTGTTCAAAGAAGTGCTGGATGTAGATGTACAGCTTCCAATTCAGAGAATGACCTGGACAGAAGCCATGAACCGTTTCGGTTCTGACAAGCCGGATCTTCGTTTCGGCATGGAACTGACAGATATTTCAGAAGTTGTAAAAGGTACAGAATTCGCAGTATTTAAGAATGCACTGGAATCAGGCGGCACAGTTCGTGGTATCAATGCCAAGGGTCAGGGCGGTATGCCTCGTAAAAAGATTGATAAACTGGTAGAGTTTGTCAAAGGATATGGCGCAAAAGGACTGGCTTATGTAGCTATTCAGGAAGATGGTACCGTGAAGTCTTCCTTTGCAAAATTTATGTCAGAAGAACAGATGCAGGCACTGATCAAGGCTATGGATGGACAGAATGGCGACCTTCTTCTTATTGCAGCAGACAAGACGAAGCTGGTATGGGATGTTCTTGGCGCACTTCGTTTGGAGATGGCTAATCAGATGGGACTGTTGGACAAAAACGAATTCCGTTTTGTATGGATTACAGAGTTCCCACTTCTTGAGTGGTCAGAAGAAGAAAACAGGTTCACAGCTATGCATCATCCATTTACTATGCCAATGGAAGAAGACCTGCAGTATATCGACAGTGATCCAGGACGTGTTCGTGCAAAAGCATATGATATCGTATTAAATGGTAATGAGATTGGTGGAGGTAGTGTACGAATCCATCAAAATAATATTCAGGAAAAGATGTTCGAAGCTCTTGGATTCACCAAAGAAAGAGCCCATGAGCAGTTTGGATTCCTGCTCGATGCATTCAAATACGGAGTACCACCTCATGCAGGACTGGCTTATGGTCTGGATCGTCTGGTTATGCTGATGGCAAAACAGGATAGCATTCGTGACGTTATCGCATTCCCGAAGGTAAAAGATGCATCCTGCCTGATGACCGAGGCACCGGAACGTGTAGAAGAGAAACAGTTACAGGAACTTGGTATTGAAGTGGCTGAAGAGACAGAAGAATAAGATAAAAAAGAACCCGGAGCAGATCGTAAGATTAGCTTCGGGTTTCATTTATCTGAACAGATACGATTATTCAACAGCGGCGTTGAGAGATGCAAGGGCTTCATCTAGATTACCCAATAGTGCATCTGTAAACGAGGTGTCCAGAACCGGATCCCAGGTGTGCCCGTCATTATGCAGCGGGACAGTGACTTGAGTGACGGTACTGCTGATATTATTTCCCAGTGCGGTGACAAGAATCTCGCCGGTTTCCTGGTTGAATTCATCGCTGCTGGCACGGATAGATTCTGTAGAAGAACCATAGTCACGAAGCGGTCCGAGACAACTTTCAATGACAGTATTTAAGTCCAGACTTGTGATATTTACTGTTACTTTGGCATCGTCACCATCCTGTACTACGTCTGTGATATCATAGTCAAAGAAAGATGCAATCTGCTGGAAGAGAAGCTGGTCAATCGTATCGGCCTGATCAGTACCTACAGCAAATACATCAGAGATATCAAGATAACGCTGCCAGTCTTCGGCAGTAAAGTCCTTAAAAGGTGCCAGCGTCAGATCAAGAATGTCCTCCGGTGAAAGAAGATATGGATCAGACAGATAAGAAACCAGCCCGCCAGTCAGATCATTTTCCAGTTCAGGGGTGCTGGTAATGGTCCATACATCATTCTCAGAAGTGAGATGGATGGTAGCAGTGGTAGTCTTTTCAGGGTAGTCGTTGTGTTCCAGACATTCTTTCATAAGGGAGAAAGAAGAATGTATATCATAATCAGAATGACTGTAGCTGAGAGAATTCTGATAGATTTCACGACAGAGATCCTTTGCCAGTTCACAGGCGTCCAGATTCGTCAGGCTGACCGTTACCGTAGCAGATGTGCCATCTTCGGACTG
This sequence comes from uncultured Lachnospiraceae bacterium, assembly GCA_900544685.1. Classification (GTDB taxonomy): domain Bacteria; phylum Bacillota; class Clostridia; order Lachnospirales; family Lachnospiraceae; genus Marvinbryantia. Next base: position 12,193 of record UQWA01000036.1, read on the forward strand.
GGAGGAGGAATCAATGTGATATTTAAAATTTTGAAAGAACAGTCGGAATGCGTCTGTGGTATCAGAATCTTCTTCCAGAGACAGGTCGGAGGCTGCTGACAGATCTTCATAAGAGATAAAAGAGGATATGGCGGTCTCGTCCAGTTTCTGAATATAGTCAAGTTCTTTTCGTACAGCCTTTTCCGGACCGGCATATCCACATCCGCTGAAACACAGTGTAGAACATACCAACAAAATAAGGCCGTGTGAATGTTGTTTCATACGTTTCTCCTTAATATGACAAAATAGATAAATAATATGTCACAATATAATTATATTATATGTAAATTGTAAAATTGTCAAATTATATGGAAAAATATGTAAGATTCTTAAGATTTATGCATGGATTCTGTGAAGAAATTGTGAAAATACAAACTTTCTAGTGCAATTGAAAAAGTTGTATGATACTATACAGTAGAAAAACTTTGAAAATTTGTTGAAAAACAGAGGTTATAGATTATGAAAAAAAAGACTGGTATAGCAATTGCGGTTGTGGTTGTAGCCGCAGGCGCGAGTGCAGGAGCATGGTATCATTTTAAAGGCGGTACAGGCACCGTAAGTACATCCGCAGATGCTGTTTTTGTAGATTCTGTGGGAACGATTACCGGACTGACAGGGACAGATGGACTGTTCAGCCGTTTTTCAGGTGTAGTAGAACCACAGAAGACAGAGAAGATAGAAGTGGCGAGCGGACTGAAGGTAAAGAAAGCTTATGTTTCGGTAGGTGACGAAGTACAGGTTGGAACGAAGCTGTTTTCTTACGATACAGATGATGCGCAGGATAGTATTACCCAGCTTGAAATTGATATCGAGAACTATGAGATCTCGATTAAGTCCTACAATTCTCAGGTTGCCCAGTTGGAAAAGGAACGTGCAAAGGTATCTGATGATGAAAAACTCTCCTATACAACACAGATCATGACGACACAGAACAGTATTAAAAGAGCAGAATACGAGATGAAGAGTAAGCAGGCTGAAATGGAGAGCCTGAAGAAGCAGATTGCCAATGCGGATGTGACCAGTCCGATTCAGGGTATCATTAAGACTATTAATAACAGTGCTAACGGAGATGACAGTTCTGACACTTCATCCGGGCTGGATTCCAGTAATGAAGATAACTCTGCATATATGACCATTATGGCAACCGGCGAATACCGTATCAAGGGAAAGATAAACGAGCAGAATATGTCAGAGATTCAGGAAGGCATGGATATGATTGTATATTCACGTGTAGATGAGAATCAGACTTGGAAGGGAACTCTGACGACCATCGACAGAGAAAGTAATTCTTCTAATTCCAATTCTGGCTATAGTGATTCAGGTGATTCAGGTGATTCACAGACGTCATCCAGTACATATCCATTCTATGTGGATCTGGATTCCTCGGATGATCTGATGCTGGGACAGCATGTATACCTGATGGCGGATAACGGACAGGATGAACAGGAGGACGGTATCTGGCTGGAGGATTACTACTTTATTACAGATGATGACGGAGCGGTGACAAACTATGTGTGGGCTGCAGATGCGAATAACAAGCTGGAGAAACGGGAAGTCACACTGGGTGATTTCAACGATGAAACATTCAAGTATGAAGTGCTCGACGGTCTGACTGTGGATGATTATATTGCTTTCCCAGGAGATGACTGCGTAGAAGGAGCACCGGTAACGCAGAATTCAGATGATGTCTACAGTGGAGATGAAGAACTGGATGGCAGTGACTGGAGTAATGAGAGTTTGGATGGCAGTGATTGGAGCAATGAGAGTCTGGATGGCGATGACTGGAGCGATGAAGGACTGGATGGCAATGACTGGAGTGACGAAGGACTGGAAGATGCCGGCTTTGGTGATGCATCTGGAATGGGATTTGAAGATGCCGGAAGTGGAGAAGAAGTTTACGAATAAGAATGTCTGGCAGGAATGAAAAGGAAAGAATAAATGGAACGACCATTGGTTTTAAAATTAGATCATATTGATAAAGATTATGTAACCGGAAAAATCGTAGTGCCTGCACTGCGGGATGTGACCCTGCATGTGCAGGAAGGAGAGTATGTGGCGATTATGGGACCGTCTGGTTCCGGAAAGTCTACATTAATGAATATTATTGGATGCCTGGATGAGCCGACCAGAGGATCCTTTGAACTAAATGGCAAGAATGTCCTTGGATTGAAGGATAATGAGATTGCAGATGAACGTCTGAACAACATTGGATTCGTATTCCAGACATTCCAGCTTTTGCCAAAGCAGACGGCACTGGAAAATGTCTGCCTGCCGCTGGTATATGCCAAGGTAGGCAAAAAGGAGCGCAAAGAGCGTGCGGCTAAGGCGCTTGAGAGAGTAGGACTGGCGGACCGTGTGGATTTCCTTCCGACACAGTTGTCAGGTGGACAGAAACAGAGGGTTGCAATAGCAAGAGCAATGGTGAATAATCCGAAGATTCTTCTGGCAGATGAGCCGACAGGAGCACTGGATTCCAAATCTAGCATACAGGTACTGGAACTGTTCCAGAAGCTGAATGAAGAAGGGGTAACCGTCATTATGATTACCCATGATGCAAAAGTGGCGAAGCATGCGAAAAGAACCGTTTACATCTTTGATGGGGAACTGGGAGACCGGGATCTGAGTCATGATGTGTAATACCGGGAATTCTTGAAGGAGATTCGAAAACGGAGGATCTGAATGAAAAAGAGTAAGAAAATCAAGACAGCTGTCATCGTTGCGGCTGCTGTGACAGGAGTAGCAGGCGGCAGTGTGGCAGGAGTAAATTATATAAGAAAAAATAACAGCAAATCAGTGGAAGTGTTACCGGTATCAGCACTGAATGCAGGGGATATGTCCATGAATTCTGATGATTCCACGTCAGGAACCGTAGTATCCAATGTCAGTCAGAATGTAAGGATTCCAGACGGAAAAGTCATTGATCAGGTTTATGTGAAGGAAGGGGATAAGGTCAAAATCGGTGATAAGCTGCTCAGTTATGACACGACTCTTCTGGAACTGGATCAGGAACTTCAGGAAATCACAGTTATGGAACTGGGACTGGAGATTAAGTCTGCTGAAGCAGATCTGGCAAAACTGCAGAATGCCAAACCGGGAGATGCCATATTGGATAATCTCAGCAGCGATGGGGGAAGTTCTCTGATTGACGATACGGGAGACGATTCATCAGATGATGATGCGGGCAGTGGTGAAGAAGAAGCACGTCTGATCAGTAACAGCAGAGAACTTCTGGCATCGCAGGAAGATGGAACGGAAGCAGATACAGAAAATACGGCTACAGAGAGTGAACCGGAAACAGAAAGTGTATCGGATACGGAAAGTGCAGTAACTGAAAATACACCAGAGACGGAAAGTGAAGTTATTATCGATCAGGGAGATGATGTGTCTAATGAAGTCCTGACTCCGGATCAGTTGGACCAGGCAGGTAAAGACACACAGGCAAGTGAAGATACTACAGGAACAGAAGAAACAGAACAGGAGAAGTCAAAGAAAGACCAGAGTCTGGAAAAGCTTTTTACAAATGTGAGAATCAAAGCAGTTACAGAAAATGGGGAAGATCTTCTTGCAGATATTTCTCAGAAGGAAGAAGATACGGTACAGATAGAAAACACGGTAAAGGCGATACCGCATTTCAGGGAGACTGCTGAAGAACATTTTAAAATTACAGATACCTATACGATGCTGGTTCACGGAGTAACACTGAAACAGCAGATAGAAGGAAAAGTATATGGAACAGCAAAGATTAACGGAGAGGATTATCCGGAAATTGGAGGCTTTATTCTAGCACAGAAGAACGGAAACACTGATACCGCTCAGCTTACCATTGCGTTTCATGATGGACTGGATCAGCAGCATGAGGTCATGCCGGAACTGGAGGACATGTATCTGGAACTGAATCTGCAGGAGGACGAGATTACCGGAGATAGTTTAATATTCCGAACTGGAGATGAAAGCAAAGATGCGGTCATTACAGTGGAAAAACAAGAGGAACAGACGGAAGAAACTGAGGCATCCGAATCTTCCACAGATACATCGGGCATTGAATGGCAGGATCTGACAAATAACACGCAGCAGATCAATACGGGCAATGAAGAAGAACAGACTCAGGAAGTGGAAACAGAAACCGAATCTGAAACAGAAGAAGAAACAGAAGAAACAGAGACAGAAACCGAATCTGAAACAGAATCAGATATTATAAGTCAGCAGAATTTTGCATTGCAAAAGATCCATTTTCAGATCGAATGGGATCATGGAACGGATGCAAAAGAAAACTGGCCGTCTTCTATGAAGGCATATTTCTATAAAAAAGGTGTCAGCAGTCAGGAAGATGCAGACTGTAGTTTTACACTGACACAGGGCAGCAGTGTGGCAGCAGGAAAAGAAAGCGGTGTGGACGGCACAGATACTGACATAGCAGAGGAAGTCACTACAGAACCGACAGTGGAATATACCACAGAAGCAGTTACAGGGGATGGAGAGACGGAGGCTGCTGTCAGCACAGAGACTGAAGAACAGACGGAAGAAGCAACCAGCGCCACAGAACAGATTCCGGATACAGATGCCGTTTCTTCAAAAGAAAACTGGAAAACCATTGATCTGATCATACCGGAAGATGTCACGATCAGTTCGGAAGCGGTAGGAACAGATAAAAGTCAGTGGAGTGAGAGATGGTCTGGCTATGCACCAAATTATTCTATGGAAATAAAAGATGTACAGCCAGACAGCAGTGATGCATCTGTTACGGTAGTGATGAAGATGACGTATACACAGCCGGCAGATTCACCACTTGTCAAGCTGAATTCAATTTCAGAACTGACCTGGCAGCATGGCATGAACACACTGAATGAGACTGGCATGCGTGCTTACAAGGGAAGTGGGACAGCAGAAGAGCCATATGTATTTTTTGTGACGGACGGCGTAAAGATCACCAATACTTTTGTGAACTGGGTACTTGGTTTCAACGAAGAAGGAACGAAGCGTATCAGTGACGGATATTATATTCGTCTTGAGATCCGAGAAAGTAACACAATTACAGGAGCATTTATCCGCAGCATTGATCTGGATGGAACCGTACTGACTGATCACGGCTATGGTCCGGGTACATACTGGATTTTCAGCAGTGATACTGGTATCACAAAATATGAAGAAGACATTCCGGAAGACGAGCCGAGTATTCCGGACGGACCAGGGGGCTGGGACAACGATAATGATGGAACAGGTTATACTGCAGAAGAACTGGCACAGGCAATTGAAGACAAGAAGCTGGAGATTCAGAAGCTGAAGCTGGATGAACGTCAGGCAAAGCTGAAACTGAAAGACTATAACAAGCAGATGGATGCCAGTACAGTGGTAAGTTCTGTGGATGGCTATATTAAATCTATCAATGGAAGTGACGATGATGCCTATATGGTAGTCGAGAGCGAAAATGGTCTGTATGTTAAGACGTCCGTCAGTGAACTGAATCTGGACAATGTAGCAATAGACCAGGTGATCAAATGTGAGTCTTACTATACAGGAGAACAGTTTACTGCAACGATCACAGAGATTGATTCCTTTCCAAGTGATGATGATTCAGGCAGCTATTGGGGATCGTCAGGAAATGTGAATTCATCGAATTATCCGGTACTTGCAGTGGTTGATACTGATGCGGAGGACGGATTGTCCGAGTATGATGATGTCAGTGTAACGTATCCTGCCACATCTACAGTGTCATCTGGTTCTATCTATCTGGAAAAGGCATATATCCGATCAGAAAACGGACAGAGTTATGTTTATGCGGTGGATGAGAACGACAAGTTGAAAAAGCAGTATATCCGTACCGGAGCAACTGTCTGGGGATATGTGGAAGTAAAACAGGGATTGAGTACAGATGATCAGATTGCGTTCCCTTATGGCAAATCAGTCAAAGAAGGTGCGGCTGTGAAGCTGGCAAGTGAATATGAATAAAAGACATGTAAATGAGAGGGGGCAATCGTTTTGCTTGAAAATATAAGGCTGTCATTTCAGGGAATCTGGTCCCATAAGATGAGATCTTTCCTGACGATGCTGGGTATCATCATTGGTATTGCATCTATCATAGCCATTGTATCGACGATTCAGGGAACGAATGAACAGTTAATGCAGAATGTAGTTGGTTCCGGAACAAATGCGGTGGATATTAATCTGACACAGGGAAGTGCAGATAATACACTGGACTTTTCGTGGAACAGTGTACCGTATGGAATACCTGTGCTGACAGAAAGTATTCGTGAAGAATTGTTGAATGTGACAGATGTGGAAGATGCTACTTTTTATGTATCCAGAACGTATGCGGATGGTATTTATCATCTGAATCAGTCACTTCAGGGGGCAGATATCTATGGCATCGACAGTCACTATTTTGATGTAAATGGTTACGTGGTACGTACCGGACGTGAATTTGTGGATAGTGATTATAAGGATTTTCATAAAGTAGCAATTATCGATCAGGATGCAGCCAGTACCCTGTTCCAGGAAGAAAGTGCACTGGGAAAGACCATTGAGATCAGTGGAGAACCATTTGTGATCATTGGAGTGGCACAGCCAAAGTCTGAATTCGAACCGGTGATTAACAGCATTGAAGAATACTATACTTATATGGGGGATGATTCATCCACCGGAAAAGTATATATTCCGTATCAGTCATGGCCGATTATTTATCAGTATGATGAACCACAGAATGTATCTGTACGGGCAGCAGACGTTAAGGCAATGACCACTGTTGGAAAACCATGTGCGGAGATACTGAACAGTTATCTGAGAACATCCAGTTCTGACATTAAGTACAGAGCGAAAAATACACTGGAAAATGTGGAAAAACAGCAGCAGATTAATGAATCTACGAATCAGCAGCTGATTTGGATCGCAAGTATTTCTCTTTTGGTAGGCGGTATCGGTGTTATGAATATTATGCTGGTATCCGTTACAGAGCGAACCAGTGAGATCGGTCTGAAAAAAGCTATCGGTGCCAGAAAGAGTGTGATCCTTACACAGTTCCTGACAGAGGCAGCAGTATTGACCAGCATGGGAGGAATTATTGGCGTAATTGCAGGTATTGCTATGGCACAGGCTATTTCCAGAATGGCGCAGGTGCCGGTGGGAATCAGCATTCCGGCGATCATCGGCTCCGTGATTTTTTCAACAGTCATCGGGGTTATCTTCGGATTCGTGCCATCTATTAAGGCGTCCAATTTGAATCCAATCGATGCATTGCGGCATGAATAAAACAAAATGAAAAGGGAGAGAAAAACTATGAAGAAAACACTGAGGAAACTAATGACACTGATACTGATGCTGAGTGTATTTATGACAGCATCCATGATGGCAGAGGCAAAGAACTACAAGCTTGGGACATCAGTTATTACTTATCAGAAAGAGTTTGATACCTCGCTCCAAATTGCAAGTTCCCAAAAAGCCGTTAAAAAGCTGAAGTCATCAAAACCTTCTGTTGCCTCTGTGACCAGCAAGCGAGAGGATGGTGAGTATAAAATCATCATTAAAGTGAAAAAACCAGGTACCACAGTGATTACCTACACAAGCGGAAAAGACACTTTTGAAGAGAAGATTGTGGTGAAAAAGTATCAGAATGTGATAAAGAAAATAACCATAAATGGGAAAAATATTACGGCAAAATTCAATAAACAGGGAATCTGCACATTAAGTTATAAACAATATAAAAATAAAAATATCAAGGTACAAGTGATCGGAAAGAAAAACTGGAGTACGCCTCATGGTGATTACTGGATGAGAAGATCAGGAAAGATTCTGAAGTGCATGCCTTCACCGAAAAACAAAACTTATAAATTTAAGCTGACAAAGAAGAATGCTGCATTGGCGTTTTCAGTGGATGAGTTGAATGCAAGCAACTATGTGTCCTATGAGATCCGTTTTAAATAATGTGACTGCTCTGTACAATATGAACAAAACTGCATAAAATGGCGTAAATACAACGAAAAGGGCTTGCATGCAAGCCCTTTTTATGTTAAAATACTCCAGTCGCAAAAATCACATATGCATATGTCTGCAGGTGGTGCCGAGAGGTTCCTGCTGATGAATTGTATATGGCAGAAAAACCAATATTAAAGGAGAAGTAAAATGAGCGTTATTTCAATGAAACAGTTACTGGAAGCAGGTGTTCACTTTGGACATCAGACAAGAAGATGGAACCCTAAGATGGCTCCATACATCTACACAGAGAGAAATGGTATCTACATCATCGACCTGCAGAAGTCTGTAGGAATGGTTGACGATGCTTACAATGCCGTAGGTGATATTGTTGCTAACGGTGGAACAATCCTCTTCGTTGGAACAAAGAAACAGGCTCAGGACGCTGTTAAGACAGAAGCTGAGAGATGTGGAATGTTCTATGTAAACGAAAGATGGCTTGGTGGTATGCTGACAAACTTCAAGACAATCCAGAGCAGAATCGCACGTCTGAAAGAGATCGAAGCTATGGAAGCTGACGGAACATTCGATGTTCTGCCTAAGAAAGAAGTTATCGCATTAAAGAAGGAAATGGAAAAACTGACAAAGAACCTTGGTGGTATCAAAGAGATGAAGAAGATCCCAGATGCAATCTTTGTAGTTGACCCTAAGAAAGAAAGAATCTGTGTACAGGAAGCACACACACTTGGTATTCCACTGATCGGTATCTGTGATACAAACTGTGACCCAGAAGAACTGGATTACGTAATCCCAGGTAATGACGATGCTATCAGAGCTGTAAAACTGATCGTTTCCAAGATGGCAGATGCTGTTATCGAAGCAAATCAGGGAGCAGAACCAGCAATCGAATTCGAAGGTGTAGAAGCAACTGATATCGAAGAAGTTGTTGCAGAGACGGAGGAATAATTAGATGGCTATCACAGCAGGAATGGTAAAAGAATTAAGAGAGATGACCGGCGCTGGTATGATGGACTGTAAGAAAGCTCTTACAGCTACAGAAGGCGATATGGACAAAGCAGTTGAGTTCCTGAGAGAAAAAGGACTGGCTACTGCTCAGAAGAAAGCAAGCAGAATCGCAGCAGAAGGTATCTGCAAGGTTATGGTATCTGATGATGACAAGACTGCAGTTGTTGTAGAAGTTAATGCAGAGACAGACTTCGTTGCCAAGAATGAGAAGTTCCAGGCATATGTTAGTGAAGTTGCAGCTCAGGCTATGGCTTCTGACGCAGCAGACATGGAAGCATTTATGGCTGAAAAATGGCTGCCAGATACAACAAAGACTGTTCAGGAAGCACTGGCAGGACAGGTCGCTGTTATCGGCGAGAACATGAACATCAGAAGATTTGAAAAAGTGGCTGAGCCAGAAGGATTTGTATCTTCTTACACACATGCTGGTGGAAAAATCGGAGTTCTGATCGACGTTGTAACAGATGTTGTAAATGACGAGATCAAAGACATGGCAAGAAACCTGGGTATGCAGGTAGCAGCTATGAAGCCACAGTTCACGAACAGAAGCGAAGTAAGCGAAGAACACATTGCTCACGAAAAAGAAATCCTGTTAGCTCAGATCAAGAACGATCCGAAGGAATCCCAGAAGCCAGAAAAGGTAATTCAGGGAATGATCAACGGACGTATCAACAAAGAACTGAAAGAAATCTGTCTGCTGGATCAGGTATATGTTAAAGCAGAAGATGGCAAACAGTCTGTACAGGCTTATGTTGATTCTGTAGCAAAAGCTAACGGCGCAAAGATCTCCATCAAGAAGTTTGTTCGTTTCGAAACAGGCGAAGGAATGGAAAAGAAAAACGAAGACTTTGCAGCAGAAGTAGCAGCACAGATGAACGCTTAATTCCATATGGTATGAAATTGTTGAAATGATGAATGATCCTTGCGAATGGTAAAATACCATTTGCAGGGGTCATTTTTGCGCAAAAACTGTTATAAAAAACAGCAAAGAGAACATGGAAAACTTTTGTCAAATATAAATTGCAGAAAAAATGCATAAATTGTCGAAACAGTAACTTTTTATGTAGAGAATCAAGACTTGAAATAGTCTGAAAAAAATAGTATAATATTTATTAACTGAATAACCGTTACGGGGAGCTGGCGTATCAAGCTGGCTGAGAGGAGAATGCATATCTCGACCCATAACCTGATTTGGATAATGCCAACGTAGGGAGACAAAGCGAGTAAGGAATCATTTAAGAGACGCCCTCACAGGCGTCTCTTTTTTGCTTTATAGGAAAGACCGCCTTCGGCGCTCTCTTGAATTAAAATAGCC
>UQWA01000037.1 GCA_900544685.1 uncultured Lachnospiraceae bacterium
GATGAGCCCCTTATAGGGGCAGTGCAAACCACCGGCTAAGCCGGTGGTTATGATTACAAAATTGTATTATAAATTTTGCAGATAAAACTATTTTGTATTCAATTCTTCTAGCATCTGTGCTACGGTCTTGCCGAGCAGTGGATGTCTTTTCCACGGGGCAATCTCTGCCAGTGGAATCAGTACAAAATCACGCTTGTGCAGTTCGATATGTGGTATATGCAGATCTGGTGTGTCCAGTACCAGGTCATCGTACAGGAGAATATCAAGATCCAGTGTTCGCGGACCCCAGTGGATGATCCGCTCCCGGTGAGCCGCATACTCGATCTCATGAAGACGATCAAGAAGTTCTTCCGGGGGTAGGAGTGTGCGCAGTGCCAGAGCACCGTTTAAGAAATCATCCTGTTCCACACCGCCGTAAGGCTCAGTAATCAGAAAATCAGAAACCGCAGTTACCTGGCAGTCAGGTGACTCATTCAGTGCTTCAATGGCACCGCGAAGATAAGCTTCTTTGTCACCCATATTGGAACCAAGAGCAATATAAGCAGTATGCCATCCACGGCTGATCTCTACCGATACTGTGTCCAGAGGCAGTCCCACCGGAGCCCATGGCTTTTTAACAGTAAGATCTACCTGGGAAACCAGAGGATATGTGGTAAGGATAGCATAAGCGGTCTCTTCGGCAATCTTTTCCACTAATTTCCAGGTATTTTCGGTTACGATTTTTTTGATCAGATGACTGACTTCGCCGTAATGTACGGAAGCAGTCAGATCATCGGTCAGGCCTGCACGGCGAGTGCTGGTATGTAATACAGCAGTCACCAGAAATTTCTGACCCAGTATATTTTCTTCCGGGAATACACCATGATTGGCGTAAATCTCCAGATCTTTGATTGTAATCTTATCCATATGTATTACCTCAGTTAAGCGTTCAGAATTGCTTTTGTCATATCAATAATACGCTTGTTTTCTTTTACATCATGTACACGTACAAATGCACATCCGCGCAGCATACCGATGACAGTAGTGGAAAGCGTACCCTCTACACGCTGGTCAACCGGAAGGTTCAGGGTGTTGCCGATCACGGATTTTCTGGAAGTACCAAGAAGAACCGGGAATCCCAGAGGAAGCAGAACATCCACATGGTTAATGGCTTCCAGATTCATTTCATAAGTTTTACCAAATCCAACACCAGGATCCAGCATAATCTTGTCATCTGCCACACCTGCTTTTCTCGCAATGGCTACAGACTCTTCCATGTCTTTTACCATATCCTGAAGGAAATTATCATAGACTGCTTCGTTGCGGTTATGCATCAGACAGCAGGCTGCCTGATATTTGGCAGTTACTTCTGCAACTTTATAATCATGTTTAAAACCCCAGATATCATTGACCAGATCGGCACCTGCCTGAAGTGCAGCTTCTGCCACATTACCCTTGTAGGTGTCAATGGAAACCGGAATATCAAAGTGTGACTTGACCGCTTCGATGACCGGAGTAACACGGGCAATTTCTTCCGCATCTGAGAGTACGGTATATCCTGGCCTGGTGGATTCTCCACCGATGTCTACAATGGCTGCACCATCAGCAATCATAGCCTCTGCATGGCGCAGTGCATCATCCATATGGTTAAAACGTCCACCATCTGAAAAAGAATCCGGTGTAACATTCAGAATACCCATGATATAGGTTTCATTTTTTGTATCAAATTCTTGATTTCCGATTTTCATAATAGGAACTCCTTTGTTTTAGTAGTCAATTTCCAGATTTTTCTTAGATTCCGGCCAGTTACATTCGAAACTCGCAGGGCAGCAAAAACAATTGCGGGACTGCTTGTCGGCCCGATACAGATAAAGGGCGAGCGGTGTCGCTCCCGTTACCTCATTGCCACGGTGGTGCAAAATGGCATCCTGTATCTGGTGAATCTCCGTATCTGTAAATCCGGTCTCAGCTAAGATCAGCTGTGCCATCTGTGCACTGGCAATATCATGGGGCGTACCATGGGCAATCTGCTCATAGCGTCCGATATCATGCAGGAGAGCAGCAGCATAAATCAGTTCTTTATCAAGTCCGGCATGTTCTTCCAGATTATACAAATACATCAGTCGGGCAACGTCCAGAAAGTGCTCCATGGTATGCCGGCAGAAAATTCGGTCTTTTTCCGCATTAGTCAGAAGAGCAAACTGCTCCTGATAGAGAGGATGGGAATAAACAGCCTGTATACGTTTCATGCTGATTTAACCCTTTACCATCTGCAGGAAAGTCTGCTGGAGGGTAAAATCTTCTGCAAATACGCCGCGTACAATGGAAGTAACGGTCTTGCTTCCAGGTTTCTGGATCCCACGCATGGTCATGCACATATGTTCGGCTTCGATCATAACCATGACACCCTTTGGCTGCAGATATTTTTCCAGAGCATCTGCAATCTGTGCAGTCAGATTCTCCTGGATCTGTGGTCTTCGGGCAAATACTTCTACAGTCCTGGCAAGCTTACTCAGACCTGCAACGCGCTGATCTGGAATATAGGCAACATGTGCTTTTCCGTAAAATGGGAGTAAATGATGTTCGCAGGTGGAATAGAAAGTAATGTCCTTCTCCAGTACGATATTGTTATTGGTTGCGTGAAATTGTTTGGAAAGATGAGTGGCCGGATCTTCATAGAGTCCCCCGTAGATCTGTTCGCACATTCTGGCAATGCGATCCGGGGTATCCAGCAGTCCTTCTCTGTGAATATCTTCTCCGATGCCCTCCAGCATAAGGCGGACACCTTCTTTGATCTTTTCGTGATCCATCATAATGATTGGTAAACCTCCTGAAATCTTGTTCATCAGGATGCTTCCGGTTCAGACTGGAAAAAATTGCATAAAAAAAACATCCTGATGGGAATATAAATGACGATAAGTTACTATCCCTTCACAATCAAGATGTATAGCATCTGTATGTTGCAACGGGTGCGGAATTCATATCGTAAGACGAGCTTTTCGTTTCTGTGGCAACTCCCCATCCACAGAACACTTGACGCATGAAAACCTATTTTGCATAATAGCAATCTGTTTGGTATAACGATTGCATAATTGCTTCTATGTAATATTTACTAGATGCCTGAATTATAGCATTAATAGTATGGATAAGCAATATAAAAATAGAAGGAAATAGAAATAAATAAAAAAAATTGAAAAAGTACTTGCATTTTTGAAAGGTTTAGTATAGAATACATTGTGTTATGACATTGGGCTATCGCCAAATGGTAAGGCAACGGACTCTGACTCCGTCATTTCAAGGTTCGAATCCTTGTAGCCCAGCTTTTTAGAGATATTCGTTTGAATATCTCTTTTTTTTATCACATGATAAAAACTACTTTGCAGGAAGTTTTATTTTTGCTATAATCCAAGTGATCATTACAGTATTGAAAAACAGGAGATTTATATGCCATATCAGTTTCAGAGTCGCATCAGATACAGTGAAATAGGAGAAAATAAGAGATTGACCCTGCCGGGGCTGATTAATTATTTTCAGGATTGCAGTACATTCCAGTCTGAGGAACTGGGAAACGGTGTGAATGATATGTACACCAAAGGAAAAGTCTGGGTACTGGCATACTGGCAGATCGAGATAAATAAGCTGCCTGTTCTGGGAGAAGCAATTACCACACAGACTTGGGCGCATGCCTTTAAAGGATTTCAGGGGGAACGTAATTACCGTATGCTGAATGCAGAGGGCAACAGCATTGCCTGTGCCAATTCCCTTTGGATCTATGTGGATCTGCAGACAGGACATCCGGTAAGAGTGGACAAAGAGGTGCAGGAAAGGTATCCAATGGAACCGGCACTGGAGATGGAACGTACGTCCAGGAAGATCAGAGTTCCAGAGGGCGGTGTGACAGAAGAAGCGTTTAAGGTATGTCATCATCATCTGGATACCAATCATCATGTAAATAATGCACAGTACATTGATATGGCACAGGAGTATCTTCCAAAAGAATGGAAGCTGTCCAGAGTGAGAGCAGAGTATAAGAATCAGGCGGTGCTGGGAGATATGATCTGTCCGGTAGTCAGCCGGACGGAAAACTGCGTGACAGTAGATCTGCACAGTGAGGATGGAAGATCCTACGCTATTGTAGAATTTGCCTGAGAGCAGGCAGATGGAATAAGTAACAGATAAATAACAATAACGGAAAGACAGATTAGGTGAAGGAATGTTAGAATTAGGAAAAAGACAGAAACTGAATATTGTTAAGAAAACAGATTTTGGGGTATATCTGGCAGAAGGGGACAACACAGAAGAACGAGTGCTTCTTCCACGCAAGGAAGTACTGGAAAATGCAGTCATCGGAGATGAACTGGATGTTTTCTTGTATAAGGATTCCAAGGACCGTCTGATTGCAACTACCAGACAGCCGAAGCTGGAATTGGGACAGGTGGGAATCCTGCGAGTTAAAGAAGTGGCGAAGATCGGAGCATTTCTGGACTGGGGACTGGAAAAAGACATTCTGCTCCCATTTAAACAGCAGACCCGCAAAGTACGGGAAGGAGAAGACTGGCTGGTAGCCCTGTACATTGATAAGAGTGACCGTCTCTGCGCAACCATGAATGTTTATGAATATCTGGAGAAAGATTCTCCTTATAAGAAGGATGATCATGTAACAGGAACCATCTATCAGATCAGTGAACGGTTTGGGGTGTTTGTGGCAGTGGATAACCGTTATTCTGCGTTAATTCCTCAGAAGGAGGCAGCAGGGCATTATACGATTGGTGATCAGATTACAGCCAGAGTGACAGGAGTGAAGGAGGATGGTAAGCTGGATCTGTCTACAAGAGAAAAAGCATATCTTCAGATTGATGAAGATGCTGAGGCAGTGATGCTGGCTATCGAGGAATTTTCGGGAGTTCTGCCATTCACAGACAAGGCATCACCGGAAGTGATCAAAAGAGAGATGGGACTGAGCAAGAATGCATTCAAGCGTGCAGTTGGACATTTGTTAAAAGCTGGAAGAATTGAGATCACAGAACGGGCAATACGAAAAGTAAAATAAAGACTGATACGTTCTGAAGTCAGAGCTGTGCAGTTCCTGTGTGGATTTTGCACGATAGGCAGGGAAAGCAGTACCGGAGAATGAGACAATTGTTATAAAATAAACGAAGTATAGAATCTAAACTAATAGTCATAAAGGAGAAAGCGAGAAAACCACTTGTAATTTCTGGCAAAACCGCATATAGTATGGGTGTAGCGAAGAAAGAGTTTAGAAGGCAGACCGCAAGAGAAGATGCGGTGAAAGGAGTATAAGATGAAAGTACAGAATATCACAGATATAAATAAGTTTTTTGATGTAGTAGATAGCTGCAAAGGAAAAGTAGAATTAGTAACAGGCGAAGGTGACAGACTGAACCTGAAGTCTAAGCTGTGCCAGTATGTTTCTCTGGCAAACATTTTCTCCAATGGTGAGATTCCAGAACTGGAAGTCCTTGCTTACGAAAAAGAAGATGTAGATAAGCTGATCAATTTCATGATCAATGGCTAATTTTCCAATTCACATATAATTTAGACTGTCAAAGACCGTTGTAAGATGTTATACTTAAAAAAGACATTTTACAACGGTCTTTTTTTCATATAAATAGAAATGAGGTTTCAATTTTGAATTTTACACATTTGCATGTGCATACGGAGTACAGTCTTCTGGACGGCTCCAATAAGATTAAGGAATATGTGAGCAGGGTCAAGGAACTTGGTATGAACAGTGCTGCGATAACAGATCATGGTGTTATGTTTGGTGTGATTGATTTTTACCGTGCAGCACGGGCAGAGGGAATTAATCCGATCCTGGGATGTGAAGTATATGTGGCACCTGGATCACGTTTTGACAGGGAAAAATCCAGCGGGGATGACCGGTATTATCATCTGGTTCTTCTGGCAGAGAATAACAAAGGCTACAGCAATCTGATGAAGATCGTGTCCAAGGGCTATACGGAAGGGTATTATTATAAGCCACGTGTGGATCGCTCCGTTTTGGAAGAGTACCATGAGGGAATCATTGCTTTGAGTGCCTGCCTGGCTGGAGAAGTGCAGAAGTATCTGGCAAGGGGCATGTATGAAGAGGCGAAGAAAGCAGCGCTGGAGCATGAGCAGATATTTGGAAAGGGTAATTATTTTCTTGAATTGCAGGATCATGGGATACCAGAGCAGAAACTGGTGAATCAGCAGTTGCTTCGGATGAGTAGAGAGACAGGCATTGAACTGGTGGCTACTAATGACGTGCACTACACTTACGCAGAGGATGCGGATTCCCATGATATTCTGCTGTGTATCCAGACTGGCAAGAAGCTGGATGATGAAGAACGTATGCGCTACGAAGGCGGTCAGTATTATGTGAAGTCACCGGAAGAAATGGCACAGCTTTTCCCATATGCACTACAGGCACTGGAAAATACCCAGAAGATCGCAGACCGTTGCCATGTGGAGATCGAATTTGGCGTGACCAAGCTGCCAAAGTTTGATGTGCCGGAAGGCTATACCTCATGGGAATATCTGAATAAACTGTGTTTTGACGGCCTTGCAGAACGGTATGAGGAACAGCAGGCAGAGGGATTAAAAGAGCGCCTGAATTATGAACTGGGAATTATCCAGAAAATGGGTTATGTTGATTATTTCCTGATTGTGTGGGACTTTATTCATTACGCCAGAGAGCATGACATTATGGTGGGACCGGGACGTGGATCAGCTGCGGGAAGCCTGGTTTCCTATACACTGGGAATCACGAAGCTGGACCCGATTAAGTATAATCTGCTGTTTGAACGATTCCTGAATCCGGAGCGAGTATCCATGCCGGATATTGACGTGGACTTCTGTTTTGAAAGAAGACAGGAAGTCATTGACTATGTGGTGCGTAAGTATGGAAAGGAAAAAGTTGTTCAGATCGTTACCTTTGGTACGCTTGCAGCCCGTGGTGTTATCCGTGATGTGGGACGTGTCATGGATATTCCTTATGCGATAGTGGATAATGTGGCGAAGATGATACCGCAGGAACTGAATATCACCATAGACAAAGCCTTAAAAATGAATCCTGATCTGAAAAAGCTGTATGAAGAGGATGCACAGATGCGACGTCTGATTGATATGTCCAGAAGACTGGAGGGTCTGCCACGACATACATCCATGCATGCGGCAGGCGTTGTTATCTGTCAGAAGGCAGCAGATGAATATGTGCCTCTGGCACTTGGATCTGACGGATCACCGGTCACTCAGTTCACCATGACCACACTGGAAGAACTGGGGCTTCTGAAAATGGACTTTCTGGGACTGCGAACTCTGACTGTGATTCAGAATGCAGTAAAATTTGTAGAGCAGAATACCGGTGTAGTGCTGGATATGGATCATATTGATTACAATGACCCAAAGGTTCTGGCATCTTTAAGTACAGGAAAGACAGACGGTGTGTTCCAGTTGGAAAGTGCTGGTATGAAGAACTTCATGAAAGAACTGAAGCCGGAGAGTCTGGAAGATATCATTGCGGGGATTGCATTATATCGTCCCGGTCCAATGGATTTTATACCACAGTATATTAAGGGAAAGAACAACGCAGAGAGTATCACCTACGACTGTCCGCAGTTAAAGCCGATTCTGGAAGCTACCTATGGATGCATTGTTTATCAGGAACAGGTTATGCAGATTGTGCGTGACCTGGGAGGATATACGCTGGGAAGAAGCGACCTGCTCCGCCGTGCCATGTCTAAGAAAAAAGCAGCGGTTATGGAGAAGGAACGTCAGAATTTTGTATACGGTAATGAAGAAGAAGGCGTTCCGGGATGTATCAAAAATGGAATATCAGAAGCGGTTGCTAACAAGATCTATGATGACATGATTGACTTTGCCAAATATGCGTTTAACAAGTCCCATGCGGCAGCCTATGCAGTGGTTTCTTATCAGACAGCGTATCTGAAGTATTATTATCCGGTAGAGTTTATGGCTGCACTGATGACATCAGTCATTGATAACTCTGCAAAAGTGGCAGAATATCATATGACCTGTCGGCAGATGGGAATCCAGATTCTGCCCCCGGATATTAATCTGGGAGAGAGTGGATTTACTGTAGATGGAAACAATATCCGGTATGGACTGTCTGCCATCAAGAGTGTGGGAAAACCAGTGATCGCAGCGATTGTGGAAGAGAGGAAACAGAACGGAAAATACACATCCCTGAAGAATTTTATGGAACGTTTGTCAGGAAAAGAGATTAACAAAAGAACGGTGGAAAACTTCATCAAGTCCGGAGCATTTGACAGTCTTGGCGGAAAACGGCATCAATTTATGCTGATTTATGGACCTTTGATGGATTCTGTGAATCAGGAGAAGAAGAACTCTATGGCAGGTCAGATGTCCCTCTTTGATTTCGTAGGAGAAGAGGAGAAGAAGGAATTCGAGATCACTATGCCAGATGTGGAAGAATATGAGAAAGAGCAGCTCCTTTCTTATGAAAAAGAGGTACTGGGATTCTATGTCAGCGGTCATCCACTGGAACAGTACGAAGGCATCTGGAAAAAACATATTACCAATGTGACGGCGGATTTTGCGCTGGATGAAGAAACCGGGCACTCCAGAGTAACCGATGGTATCAAGGCTACTGTGGGCGGTATGATTGTGGAAAAGACAATTAAGTATACAAGAAACAATCAGACCATGGCGTTCCTGACGGTGGAAGATCTGCTTGGAACCGTGGAAGTAGTGGTATTTCCTCGGGATTACGAGAAGAATAAGAATCAGCTTGTGGAAGACGAAAAGGTCTTTATTACAGGAAGGGTATCAGTAGAGGAAGATAAGCCAAGTAAGCTGATCTGTGAAAAAATAAAGAACTTTAAGGATATCACCCGGGAAGTCTGGATCCAGTTTACAGATATGAATGCCTATCAGGAAAATGAACGGCAGTTATATAATATTCTACGGGAATCTGACGGAAAAGATCGTGTAGTGATCTATGTCAGATCACCGAAAGCAGTGAAGCGTCTGTCAGAAAACTGGACAGTAAATGCAGATGAAGATCTGCTTCGGAAGCTGTCTGAAAAGTTCGGATCAGAAAATGTAAAAACTATTTGAAAATACAAATAAAATGAATTACACTATAGAAAAATGTGAAAAACAGCAAAGCCTTTTGAGGAGGAGATACCATGGAAAAAGAAATCAAAACAATTGGTGTGCTGACCAGCGGCGGAGATGCGTCCGGAATGAATGCAGCAATCCGTGCGGTAGTCAGAAAGGCAATCTATAATGGCAAAAAAGTAAAGGGTATCTACCGTGGATACAGCGGTCTGTTAAATGAAGAAATCCGTGACATGACAGCAAGAGATGTGTCAGATATCATTGCCCGCGGCGGCACCATTCTGGGAACTGCAAGATGTGCAGAATTCTGCACAGAAGAAGGACAGAAACTGGGCGCTGAGATCTGCAAGAAGCACGGTATTGACGGTCTGGTAGTTATCGGAGGTGATGGCTCTTTTGCGGGAGCACAGAAGCTGGCGGCATTAGGGGTAAATACCATTGGTGTTCCGGGTACCATTGATCTGGATATTGCATGTACCGAGTATACCATCGGATTTGATACAGCAATCAATACGGCAATGGAAGCTATCGATAAAGTTCGTGATACCTCTACTTCTCATGAGCGGTGCAGTATTATAGAGGTAATGGGAAGACATGCAGGTTATATTGCATTGTATTGTGGTATTGCCAATGGAGCGGAAGATATTCTGGTTCCGGAACGTTATAATTATGATGAACAGGAACTGATCAATAACATTATCCGTAACAGAAAGCGTGGCAAGAAGCACCATATCATTATTAATGCAGAAGGTATTGGACATTCCACCTCTATGGCAAGACGTATTCAGGCAGCAACCGGTGTGGAGACAAGAGCGACCATTCTTGGTCATATGCAGCGTGGAGGAAGCCCAACCTGTAAGGATCGTGTATATGCATCTATGATGGGAGCCTATGCAGCAGACCTTCTGTGTGCAGGCAAGAGCAATCGTGTAGTAGGATATCGTCATGGTGATTTTACAGATTTTGATATTGATGAGGCACTGGCTATGCAGAAGGATCTGCCGGAATACATGTGGGAGGTAGCAAGAGCATTGTCGGTATAGCAGACAGATGACAATTGCAGATAAGCTATAATATGATAGAAAGTACAGCAAATAAGCAGGTCAGGAATCTGATACAATTGATAAAGAAGGCGAAAGTCCGGCGGGAAACACAGACTTTTGTGGTGGAAGGCATTCGTATGTTCCGCGAGGTGCCAAAAGAACGTCTGGTGCAGACTTATGTATCAGAGAATTTTCTGGAAAAGCAGGAGAATCACGAAGCTCTGAAGGGCATTCATTATGAGGTCATGACGGACAAGGTGTTCGCAGCAGTTTCTGACACACAGACTCCTCAGGGAATACTTTGTGTTGTGCGGCAGAAGGAATATACACTGGAAGAGATCTTAAAGAAAGAACATCCGTTTTTGATGATTCTGGAAAATCTTCAGGATCCTGGCAATCTGGGTACAATTTTTCGCACGGCAGAGGGAGCAGGAGTGGATGGTATCATTATGAGTTCGGATACCGTGGACATTTATAATCCCAAGACGGTGCGTTCAACCATGGGATCCCTGTACCGTATGCCTTTCTTCTATGAGAAGGATCTGAAGGGTGTGGTTAAGAGAATAAAGGAAAAGAAAGTCTCCGTCTATGCAGCGCACTTAAAAGGCAAACAGGCATACTACCTTGAGGATTACAGAAGAGGGTGTGCATTCCTGATCGGCAATGAAGGAAATGGACTGACAGATGAACTGACGGCACTGGCAGACACGTATATCAGAATTCCAATGGAAGGGCAGGTAGAGTCTCTGAATGCAGCCATAGCAGCAGCAGTATTAATGTATGAAGTAAAAAGACAGCGAGATTGATCAGAACCCGTCTTACATAAATTAGTAAGACGGGGATTTTTATGACATTTTTTAGGGGGTTGACAAAGAAAGTTAACTATCGTACAATAGGACTGTAAAAATTCTTAACAAATTTGTAATAATATGTGCTGAAAAATGTAAAAACTTGCAGAGAGCCATAAAAAAGGGAGTTGCAAAAAGGCTTTTCGGTGGTGATTACAGGAGCACATACGGAGGTTATGTAATGAAAAACAGAACAAAAGCAGCAATTTGTAGTACTGTCTCAGTCCTGACCCTTTCTGTGATGTCTTCTTCTACCGTTATGGCAGCAGAAAGCAGCAGATGTGGTGGAAAGAACGTGGCAGTTGCCAATGTAAGCAGCGAATTACTGATTCGTGCAAGCGCAGATGACAGCAGTGCTGTGATTGGATATGTACCAAGTGCCGGCGGTGTGATGGTAAAGAGTATGGATGCTGACTGGACGAAGGTAGAGGTTGGAAATAAGACAGGTTATGTACGAACAGAGTATCTTGCATTTGATGACAAGGCAGATGAACTGAAGTCTGTATACGGAGTACACGGGGCAGTTGCTTCCTGGGATGATGTAAAGATTTTCTCAGATCATGAAGATACATCTTCTATTATCGGAACGATGAATGAGGGTGAAGGATACGAGGTACTGGGAAGTACAAATGACTGGGTAGAGATTCAGCTGGATAATGGAGAGACTGCGTATGTTGCAGCAGAAGATGTGGAAACTACCATGGTAGTTGATGGGGCAGTGTCAGTAGACGACGGCACGGCACAGACCACAACAACTACATATACAGAATCTGTACAGAATAATACTTACACAGAACAGACTGCAGATGCTACAGTGCCGGATACCTATACTGCTGATACAGAATATTATGCGCCGGAGACAGAATATGCAGCAGATACTGAGTATTATGCACCAGATACAGAATATGTACCTGAAACAGAGTATACACCGGAGACGGAATATGTAGCAGAAACAGAATATATACCTGAAACAGAGTATACACCAGAAACGGAATATGTAGCAGAAACAGAGTACATCCCAGAAACAGAATATGTATCAGAAACAGAATATGTACCAGAAACAGAATATGTACCAGAAACAGAGTATATCCCAGAAACAGAGTACACACCAGAGACAGAATATGTAGAAGAAACTGAGAGCACGGAGAGTGCAGTGAGTGCGAGTAGCAGTGATCTGGATTTGCTGGCAGCACTGATCTACTGTGAAGCAGGCAACCAGTCTATGGAAGGTAAAATTGCAGTAGGACAGGTAGTTATGAATCGTGTGGCAAGTTCTTCTTTTGCAAATACCATTCATGATGTTATTTATGAAGGCGGACAGTTTACACCGGCATCCAGTGGATGGCTGGACAGTGTGATCGGAAGTGCACCAAGTGACTGTTACGAGGCGGCACAGGCAGCCCTGAATGGACAGGGAACTGTTGGAGGAGCACTTTACTTCAATACAGGATCCGGAAAAGGAACCCAGATTGGGGCACATCAGTTCTACTAAAATATAAGAAGAATATTAAGATACCATATCTGATACTTATGTGTCAGGTGTGGTATTTTTTTATATGTTATGATATAATAGGAAAACATGAAAAGCCGGACGGGAAAGGAGGAGCAAAATGGATTTTGTTATGTTACCGGTGCACTGGATGATCTTGTTTATTCTGTTGCTGGTAATAGAGCTGCTGACGATGGGGCTAACCACAATCTGGTTTGCGGGAGGAGCTCTTGCAGGGCTGATTGCCAATGTCTGCGGACTGGATTTTTGGCCACAGATGATGGCGTTTGTTGCAGTTTCGTTTTTATTGCTGTTTTTTACAAGACCATTTGCGGTAAAATATGTGAACAAAGGGCATGTTTCTACCAATGTGGATGAACTGATCGGAATGGAAGGTGTAGTCCTGGAGGAGATCGATAATCTAAGGGCATCCGGCAAGGTTCAGGTCAGAGGGATGGAATGGACAGCCAGATCTCAGGATCAGGAACGGAGAATTGCAAAAGATAAGATTATAGAAGTATGTGCTATTGAAGGGGTAAAATTAATCGTAAAAGAAAAGGAGAACAACTGATATGAGCATTGCAATTATTATTCTTATTGTTATATTATTATTACTGTCAAGAAATATTCGTATTGTACCGCAGGCACAGGCAATGGTAGTAGAGCGTCTGGGTGGATACAGGGCAACCTGGAATGTGGGACTGCATTTTAAAGTGCCGATTCTGGACCGCGTAGCAAAGAAAGTGGTTTTAAAGGAACAGGTAGTGGATTTCCCGCCACAGCCGGTGATCACTAAAGATAATGTTACCATGCAGATTGATACAGTAGTATTTTTCCAGATCACAGATCCGAAGTTATACACATATGGCGTGGAAAATCCAATCATGGCAATTGAGAACCTGACGGCTACCACATTAAGAAATATTATTGGTGACCTGGAACTGGATGAGACACTGACTTCCAGAGAGACAATCAATACGAAGATGAGAGCATCCCTGGATGTGGCCACAGATCCATGGGGCATCAAGGTGAACCGTGTGGAACTGAAGAATATCATTCCTCCTGCAGCCATTCAGGAAGCCATGGAAAAACAGATGAAGGCAGAGCGTGAAAGACGTGAGACGATTCTGGTGGCAGAAGGTGAGAAGAAGTCAGCCATTCTGGTAGCTGAAGGTAAAAAAGAAGCCATGATTTTGGATGCACAGGCAGCCAAAGAATCAGCTATTCTGAAAGCGGAAGCAGAGAAAGAGAAGATGATCCGTGAAGCAGAAGGTGAGGCAGCAGCCATTCTGAAGGTACAGCAGGCCAATGCAGACGGTATCCGTTTCCTGAAGGAAGCGGGAGCAGACGAGAGTGTACTGACACTGAAGAGCTTTGAAGCAATGGCGAAGATTGCAGATGGTCAGGCAACTAAGATTATTATTCCATCTGAGATGCAGAATCTGGCAGGAAGCATCAAGGCAGCAGTAGAAGTAGCCAAAGAAGCGTAAGAAAAATATATGACAGAAGGTTTAAGAAGATGAATTTAAAAGGACGTAATTTTTTAACACTGAAAGACTTTACACCAGAAGAGATCACGTATATGCTGGATCTGGCAGCAGATCTGAAGGATAAGAAAAAGAAGGGCATTCCGGTAGATCATTATAGAGGAAAGAATGTGGCACTGATTTTTGAAAAGACCAGCACCCGTACTCGCTGTGCATTTGAAGTGGCAGCTCACGATCTTGGAATGGGCTGCACTTATCTGGATCCGACCGGCTCACAGATTGGTAAAAAGGAAAGCATTGCCGATACAGCACGTGTACTTGGCAGGATGTTTGAAGGGATTGAATACCGTGGATACGGTCAGGAGATCGTGGAAGAACTGGCAAAATATGCCGGTGTTCCGGTATGGAATGGATTGACCAATGAATATCATCCGACCCAGATGCTGGCAGATATGCTGACCATTCGGGAGCATTTTGGAGATCTGAAGGGAAGAAAGCTGGTATATATGGGAGATGCCAGATACAATATGGGTAATTCTCTGATGATCGTCTGCGCAAAACTGGGACTTCATTTTGTTGCATGCACTACAAAAGAATACTTCCCAAATGAAGAGCTGGTAGAGACATGCAAAGGATATGCAAAAGAATCCGGAGCAACCATTACACTGACGGAAGATGTGAAGACAGGAACCAGGGATGCAGATGTGATCTACACCGATGTATGGGTATCTATGGGTGAACCGGATGAAGTATGGGAGAAGCGTATCAAGGATCTTTCCCCATACAGAGTAACAAAAGAAGTCATGGAAAATGCAGGAGAAAAAGCAATTTTCCTCCACTGTCTGCCGGCATTCCATGATCTGAAGACCAAGATTGGCAAGCAAATGGGAGAAAAATACGGACTGACTGAAATGGAAGTTACAGATGAAGTATTTGAATCTGCGCAGTCTAAGGTATTTGATGAGGCAGAGAACAGAATGCACACTATCAAAGCAGTTATGGCAGCAACGTTGGGAGAACAGTAGGAAGTATGAAGAGTGAAATTCTCAGTGTCCTCCGTAATGCGGAAGGCTATATATCTGGACAGGAGCTCTGCGAACGGTTTGGTGTCAGCAGGACTGCAGTCTGGAAGGGTATCAATCAGTTAAAAAATGAAGGATATCAGATTGAGGCGGTACAGAATAAAGGGTACCGCCTTTGCGGGTATCCGGAGAGCATTTCCAAAATCGAACTGGAAAGTCGGATGCACACCAAATGGGCAGGACAGAATCTGATCTGTCTGGACAGTATTGACTCTACCAACGATTATATTAAGAAGCTGGCTGAGGAAGGCGCACCTCACGGGACATTGGCCGTAGCGGATTATCAGTCCGGAGGAAAAGGCAGAAGAGGACGGAGATGGGTGACACCACATGGTTCTGCTATTGCCATGAGTATACTGGTACGCCCGAAGCTGGCCCCGGAAAAGGCATCTATGATGACGCTGGTGGCAGGCATGGCAGTAGCAAAAAGCGTAAAAGAAGTTACAGGATTGGACGTGAAGATTAAATGGCCAAATGATGTGGTCATCAACGGCCGGAAGATCTCAGGAACGCTGACAGAGATGAGTATGGAACTTGGAGCTATTCACTATATTGTGATTGGAACCGGAATCAATGCCAATGTGACAGAATTCCCGGAAGAGATTAAGGACATTGCAACGTCTCTGATCCTGGAAAAAGGAGAAAAAGTAGACAGGGCAGCCATTATCTGTGCCCATATGGAAGCCTTTGAAGACTTCTATGACCGTTTCATGGAATATGGAGATATGACATTATTGAAGGAAGACTATCAGGAGCTTTTGGCGAATCAGAATCAGCAGGTGCGTGTTCTGGAACCAGGCAATGAATACACGGGAATCGCCCGTGGTATTGATGAACTGGGACAACTCCTGGTAGAAAAAGAAGATGGCAGCATCGTAAAGGTCTATGCCGGAGAAGTGTCTGTCAGAGGAATTTATAACTACGTTTAAGAGGATATACAATGGATCAGAAAAAAGAAAAAACTGTACTCTGCGGGGCCAGTGCCTATACAGAAAAGTACTATTTAAATGATGAATTTCAGGCACTGCCGGATGCGGTCAAAGACGAACTGAAGATTATGTGTGTGCTCTATACCAATGATGTGGGCGGAGTGCTGACACTGGAGTTTAGTGAGGACGGAGAACTCTGTTTTCATACAGAGGCAGAAGAGAACGACTTCAGCTATGATGAGATCGGAAGTGTGCTGAAGATCCGGGAATTACAGAGAACCAAGGTGAAACTCCTGGAGTCTCTGGAACTGTATTACAAAGTAGCCATTCTGGGGATAGATGCATCCACTATGGCAATGGATGAGGAGTAACAGATGGAACCAAAGGAATTAAAGATTGGAAATGTCAGACTGGAAAATCCTTATATATTGGCTCCTATGGCAGGTGTAACAGACCTGCCTTTTCGTTTGTTATGCAAAGAGATGGGAGCAGGGCTGATCTGTATGGAGATGGTTAGTGCAAAAGCAATATCTTTCCATAATAAAAATACAGAAAAGCTAATGGAGATCGAGGAACAGGAACGACCGGTTTCCATGCAGCTCTTTGGCAGTGATCCGGATCTGATTGCAGAGATGGCAGCACAGATCGAGGAACGTCCCTTTGATATTCTGGATCTGAATATGGGATGTCCGGTGCCGAAGGTGGTAAATAACGGAGAAGGATCTGCATTGATGAAGAATCCACATCTGGCTGCGGAGATTGTGAGAAAAACATCCAGAGCAATCCAGAAGCCCCTGACAGTCAAGATCCGAAAAGGATTTGATGAGGAGCATGTGAATGCAGTGGAGATGGCAAAATATCTGGAGGATGCCGGAGCGGCAGCAATTGCTGTACATGGACGTACCAGAGAGCAATATTATGCGGGAAAAGCGGACTGGGAGATTATTCGTCAGGTAAAAGAAGCAGTCAGCGTACCGGTAATCGGAAACGGAGATGTGTCAGATCCCATATCTGCTCACAAAATGATGGAAAAAACCGGATGCGATGGTGTGATGATAGGTCGGGCAAGCCGGGGAAATCCATGGATATTCCGACAGCTTGTGGAATATGATAAAACAGGAGTGCTTTTGGAGAAACCGGATGTGGCTGAATTAAAATCCATGATTCTGCGCCATGCCAGACTGCAGCTACAGTATAAGGGCGAATATACCGGAATCCGGGAGATGCGTAAGCATGTGGCATGGTATACAGCCGGTTATCCACACAGCGCGGCAATCCGCAGAAGAGTAAATGAAATAGAGACAATAGGGCAGTTAGAAGAAATGCTGGAGAGTATACCTGCAGCAGGAGGGCAAAATCTGTAATCAGGGTCCGCAAAGCGTGAAATAACGGTGAAAATCAACATTTTCTTGACATGATCGGTCTGGAATATTATAATATTATGACTGATTAGGTAAACTTACGTAAATTATAAGCCAAAAGGCATAAAAATATTAGATTTTGAGAGGTGCAAATTATCATGGAAGCAAAGAAAAATTTATTAACCTATACAGGTTTGAAGGCACTGGAAGACGAGATGGAAGATCTGAAGCTGAACAGACGTAAGGAAGTTTCACAGAAGATCAAAGAAGCAAGAGAACAGGGAGACCTTTCCGAGAATGCAGAGTACGACGCAGCAAAAGACGAGCAGCGTGATATCGAAGCCAGAATCGAAGAAATTGAGAAAATCTTAAAGAATGCAGAGGTCGTAGTAGAAGATGATGTGGATTCTGACAAGATCAACGTTGGATGCACTGTTAAATTATACGATGAAGAATTCGAAGAAGAGATCGAATACAAGATTGTAGGCTCTACAGAAGCTAACAGCCTGCAGGGAAAAATCTCCAATGAGTCACCGGTTGGAAAAGCACTGATCGGTGCATCCGTAGGACAGGAAATTGAAGTAGAGACTCAGGTAGGTATTATCAAGTACAAAGTTCTTGGTATTGAAAGATCCTTATAACAGATGGAAGAAATGAGACGATAATGGCAGGCTTGAAACTGTCTGGTTATAGAAAAAACAGTGGACAGGAATTCAGGCAGGAATAACACAGGAGGAATGAGAATTGGCACAGGGAAATAAGAAACAGGGAAACGGTCAGGAAATGGATGTGAACAAGCTCAGACAGGTTCGCCGTGATAAGCTGGCAGAGCTGCAGGCTATGGGTAAAGACCCGTTCCAGATTACAAAATTTGATCAGACACATCATTCAGCAGATGTGAAGGATCTTTACTATGCACACGAAGCTCAGATCCTGGCAGGCAGAACCACACCTTCTGTAGAAGGTATGGATGAAGCACAGGCCAGACAGGTTCTGAACGATGATTATAATGAAAGAAGAGCAATCATGGATGCACAGCCGATTCATGTATCCATTGCCGGACGTATGATGTTCAAGCGTGTCATGGGTAAAGCTTCTTTCTGTAACATTCAGGATTTAAAGGGCAATATTCAGGTATACGTTTCAAGGGATGCCATCGGTGAAGAGTCTTATGCAGAGTTCAAGAAGTCTGATATCGGTGATATCTATGGCGTAAAAGGATATGCATTCCGTACCAAGACAGGGGAGATTTCTGTTCATGCAACAGAAATGATTCTGATGGCAAAATCGCTTCAGATTCTTCCGGAAAAGTTCCACGGACTGACCAACACTGATATGCGCTATCGTCAGAGATATGTGGATCTGATCATGAGCCCGGAATCCAAAGAAGTATTTCTGAAGCGTTCTCAGATCATCAAAGAGATCCGTAAGTTCCTGGATGGAAGAAACTTCATCGAAGTAGAGACACCTACTCTGGTAAGTAATGCAGGTGGTGCAGCGGCAAGACCATTTGAAACCCATTACAATGCACTGAACGAAGATGTAAAGCTTCGTATTTCTCTGGAGCTTTATCTGAAGAGACTGATCGTTGGAGGCATGGAAAGAGTCTTCGAAATCGGTCGTGTATACCGTAACGAAGGTGTAGATACCCGCCACAACCCAGAATTTACACTGATGGAATTATATCAGGCATATACAGATTACGAAGGTATGATGGAACTGACAGAATCCATGTTCCGTTACCTGGCAGAGACAGTACTTGGAAGCAGCAAGTTTACTTACAATGGCATCGAGATCGACTTTGGTAAACCATTCGAACGTCTCACTATGAACGATGCAATTAGGAAATACGCAGGTGTAGACTTCGATACGATTAAGACAGACGAAGAAGCGAAAGCACTGGCAAAAGATCGTGGTATTGAATTTGAAGAACGTCACACCAAGGGTGATATCATCAATCTGTTCTTCGAAGAGTTCTGTGAAGAAAACCTGATCCAGCCTACCTTTATCATGGATCATCCGCTGGCAATCTCTCCACTGACTAAGAAGAAACCAAACGATCCGGAAAAGGTAGAACGTTTCGAACTGTTCATTAATACCTGGGAAATGTGTAACGCATACTCCGAGCTGAACGACCCAATTGATCAAAGAGAGCGTTTTGCACAGCAGGATAAGAATGCAGAAGCTGGTGACGAAGAAGCACAGCATACGGATGAAGATTTCTTGAATGCTCTGGAGATCGGTATGCCGCCAACAGGTGGTATCGGATACGGTATTGATCGTCTGGTAATGCTTCTGACAGACAGCCAGGCAATCCGTGACGTACTTCTGTTCCCGACAATGAAGTCACAGGGGGCAGCAAAGAACGAAGCAAACAATGCTGTACAGGCTGGTACAGCTGCTCCTGCAGAGGAAGAAAAGCCTGCTGAAAAGATCGATTTTTCCAAGGTAAAGATCGAGCCGCTGTTCACAGAATATGTGGATTTTGATACTTTCAGCAAGTCAGATTTCAGAGCTGTAAAGGTAAAAGAGTGTGTTGCAGTACCGAAATCCAAGAAGCTCCTGCAGTTCACTCTGGACGATGGAACAGGCGTAGATCGTACGATTTTAAGCGGAATTCACGCATTCTATGAGCCGGAAGAACTGGTTGGAAAGACACTGATTGCGATCACAAATCTTCCACCACGTAAGATGATGGGAATTGATTCCTGTGGTATGTTACTGAGTGCAATTCACGAAGAAGAGGGCGAAGAAAAACTTCATCTTCTGATGGTTGATGACCACATTCCGGCAGGTGCAAAGCTCTATTAAGATGATGTAAAGATGTACCGTTTTACCAAATAGACGGGACGTACTTCATTTGATAAAAAACTGAAAAAACAGCGATTTACATCAAACTTACATCAATTGATGCAGAAATCGGTGCAAGCAAGAAAAAATCGCATAATTAGCAGAATGAATGGGCAGTCCTGAAATCGGGATTGCCCATTTTTAGAAGAAAGACGAAAAACTCTTGACCTGCACGCAGCGTATACGCTTATACTATCAACATAAATCATAAGGAGGTGCATCTGATGTTATTAAATGAAATTATAAATGAGGTTGGAATGACAAAGCGTGCAGTTAAGTATTATGAAGAAAAAGGATTGCTGTCAGTGGATAAAGATAACAATGGTTATCGTAACTATACTGCACAAGATGTTGAAACTTTAAAAAAGATTTCAGTATATAGAAAACTCGGTATTAGTATTAAAGACATACAGAGCCTTTTGGAAACTGGCGACAAAAGTATTCTTCTTCGTATTTATCAAGAAAAAGTGCAGGAAAAAGTTTTAAAAGACTCAGAACTTGAAGCTTTGGAGCAATTTATAGATGATGGTGACGCAGACAAAGCAAATGAGGCACTTGATTATCAAACCGTTGAAAATGCAATTGAGTCTTTGCTACCGGGAAAAGAATGGGGAGATTATTTTAAGAGTCATTTCAAACCATTTCTTGATGTAAGGTTGAAGACTCTGGAACAGAAGCAAGCACTACAAAACATATTAGAATATTGCGATGAAACGATATTGAAAGTTCCTTTTATTATGGGAATAGGTGCGAAGATGATAGGTGGGATTGCTCAAGAAACCAGAACCGCAGATGAGATGATAGCCTATTATCGTGATATGAGTGAAAGCGAATATGAAAGACTAAAAGAAAAAGTATGGAAAGGTGCTAAAATGAAAAACGGTATAATGAAATACCATCCGGCATTTATTGCACAGAGAAAAATGCAGAAAGAGTTACAAAATAAAGGCTATAACGATATATTCATTCCTAATTTGATGGTTCTGTCTCCAACGTATGCAGAATATAAGAAAGCGTTAGATAATGTGAACAATAGAATGTGTAGAGAACTTGGACTGTATTATGATAGCAATTACAATTTAGTTATTAAAAAAGATAATTCTAAGTAAAAGTTAAACGTAAGCGAGCCTGTGAAAAAATCTCTGTAAAATAAACAACATTAAGGTCTTCTATGATAA
>UQWA01000038.1 GCA_900544685.1 uncultured Lachnospiraceae bacterium
TGTCATCCTCGCCTTATCCATATCCAGTTCAAAAGGGCTGTAAATGTTAATGGTAGCAAGTTCTTTACTCATCTGTGCCATATCATAATGATCACGCAGAGATTCTTTCGCCTTGTTCGGCTTAATCTCCTCCACATGGGCATAGGCATTTTCAATACATCCATATTCCATGATTAGCTTGGTAGCAGTCTTCTCCCCTACACCTGGAATGCCAGGAATATTATCAGAACTGTCTCCCATAAGTGCCTTTAATTCAATAATCTGTATCGGTGTTACCTGATATTTTTCTATTACATCCGCAGTACGGTAGTTTTCAATCTCTGTGCCGCCTTTTTTCGTCTTCGGAATGCGTATCATAATATGATCTGTTGCAAGTTGCAACAAATCACGATCTCCGGATACCACAACGGCTTCCAGTCCGTCTGCTTCAGCTTTTTTCGCAACAGTTCCCAGCAGGTCGTCCGCCTCATATCCTTCCAGCATCATAAGTGGTACCTGCATGGCCTTCAGCATCTCCTTGATCACCGGTACCTGCTGGCGCAGTTCTTCCTGCATAGGTTTTCGCGTTCCCTTGTACTGTTCATACATCTTATGGCGGAAAGTTGGCGCCTTCAAGTCAAATGCCACGGCAAAATAATCTGGTTTTTCTTCATCCAGAATCTTGAACATAATATTCAGGAAACCATATACCGCATTGGTATGAAGTCCATCTGAGTTCGTCAGATCCGGAACTCCGTAATAAGCTCTATTCAAAATACTATGTCCGTCTATTAATACGATCTTTTCCATCTTTTTACTCCTGTCTTTTCGCTAATCAGGTATCGGTCCTGGCTCCATATCCGTCTCTGTCTCCGGAACAGTAACAATCACCTGTTTCTTGTGATTCGTCTCCGGTTCCGTCACCTCCGTTGTCTTAATCTGCAGCGGCATCATCTTTCCTGCATCTGACTGTTTTGGTTCCTCCTCTACAATCCACTGGTAAATAACGGTACCACTCAGTCCTCCGTGAATCAAGGCATCCACACCAATAAATCCCAGAATACCCACAGTCATTCCAACAATCACATAGAAAAACTTTTTCATGAAACGAACTGATTCATTCTTTTGAAGATGGCTCTGCATCTTCTCCATATCCTCTTTCAGGATCTCCTGCATGTCAAACGATTCTGTATCATCAGAATCCAACTTCTGCAGAGCATAATATATGGTAAAATAAACTTCCAGTTCTTCACTGCAGGAAGCGCAATGCTGCACATGATCCAGAAACTCTTCCAATTCTGCATCTGTAAGTTTACGTTCAATATAAGGCATGATTTTCTGCTGTGCTATCTTACAGTCCATTTGATCACCTCTGCTACTTATCATGTTTCATAATAAATTCTGCAATATTGGCTTTAGTTTCATGATAAGAAAAAAGTCCATCATCGTATCTTCACGATCATGGACTTTACTTCTTTTCTATGGTTTCACTGCCGGCAGCGGGACTTGAACCCGCACGTGGTTGCCCACAACAGATTTTGAGTCTGCCTCGTCTGCCATTCCGACACGCCGGCTTGTGGTTGATTACCAACCGAACATTATCTTACCATAGACGCATCAGATTTGCAAGTACTTTTTATTCATAGAACTGTGTAAGCTTATCCTTCTTATCGCACAAATGATTATACACCAGTTTGTGATAATTCTCAATCCATTCTGACTGTACATCCTTTTCTGCCTCTCTGCTGCCATCTGCATTCATTACCATATTAGCTGTAATAGCAGGGAATTCCTGTTGCATATCTTTTAAAAACTGCTGATATCCCGTCAGTCCGATTCCTGCCTTCTCCATGAGCATGCCGCCCAGATAGTTCAGGCTTACATTCTCCACCTGTGTAGTGTCCATGTCATAATTTGACCACATAATATATGGAACAATATAATTGTTGTAATATACGTCATCATCGGTATTTCTGTCCAGTCCCAGTTCCCGCAGGATTACATTGGTAATATAATCCGATGGCTGATGATCCCCGAACATCAATATAATCGTAGGCTCCTGCTGCTTTTCAAAATATTCTACCAGTTCTTTAAATGCCTGGTCACTTTCTTTCATCAGCGTAAGATATTTCTCTGCTGCCCTTACCTGTGTACCCTGGCTCATTTCATCTGTGAGATATATAGACTCCTTAAAGTCTCCCACATCCTTACTGTAACCGCCATGATTCTGCATGGTAACTTCAAAGGTAAAGAGCTTCTCATCAGCATCTTTTTCTTCATACAGATCTATGATCTTCTGAAATGCAGATTCATCACTGATATAATTGCGGATCTTCTTTGGTGCTGCAAAATCATCTTTAAAAAGCATCTGATCAAATCCCAGAAGCGGATATACCGTGTTGCGGCACCATCCGCTTCCATAATATGGATGAATTGCAGTAGTTGTGTATCCAAGTTCTCCCAGACGGGAAGCAAGACTTGGGATCTCGCTTTTCACATATTGCTGATATGGAACACTTCCGGTTGGCATGAATGCCATGGAATCCCCTGTCAGGAACTCAAATTCAGAATTTGCTGTATTGCCTCCCTTAACCGATACATAAGCATGACCTTTAAGTACATTCTGATCCAGTGAATGAATGAATGGCATATAATCTTCGCTTACAGAAAAATCTCCAAATACGGAAAGATCTGAAAATGCCTCATTCATAATCACAATGATATTCGGCAGATTCTCCTTTTTCGTCTTTGTCTCTTCCGTTATAAAATCCTGTGCAATTTCTTTTACTGCAGTATCGGAATAACCTTCCGGTTTTTCTACTGTCATAAAACGAATATTTCCCACAAAGCCACCAACCAGTCCGTTATTACGGTACAGTACATTTGGTGTAAACAAAGTAGTATCCAGTCCTGCTGCCTCGATTACAGTATCATTTCCCATTTCCTTTGTATATCCAAACAGGCACAGCACCATAACCAGCGCTCCTGCCATACGGGTACGGATCTTCCTGACTTTTATATTCAGTACTCTGCTGACTGCTACAAGAACAAGAAATCCCAGTACAATGCCGATCAGCTTCCCTGTAATCTCTATGTTATAATTATCTGCTACTGACACTGCTGTACGAATGGAATAAATATCCCATGGTACAATTGGAGAGGAACGAAAAGCTACCACACAATAGTTTGCCAAGCCACCGCACATAAAAATAAGTGTGGCAAAGGTGTATCCACCGGACACACTCCCGAATACAAACGTACTAAACGCATAAACCAGTCCGTAGCATATCAAATTCAGTAAAAAAATCGGTGGGGTAAGATCCCACGGTACATGAGTATATCCCTCCATGAGACACAATGCCAATACTGGTATTACCAGTATCAGCACTGTATTGAGTAACTTTGATTTTATTTTAAGATGTTTCCAATTCTTATGTTTCATATTCTCTTCCTTCATTATAAAAGTTCTTAAGAACGATGTACATGTTCATGGGTGAACAGATGATCCTGACAGTATTCATAATTTCCATCGCACTTGGAACAGAAACGAAACTCCAGATTGTCTCCGTCCAGCTCTGTACGTCCGCAGACCGCACACTTATGTCTGGTAATGGTTCCATTGGCATTCTTATATTCAGAAGGGTGCCCCTGATGCATAGCCTTCTGATAATTCCATTTCCGCTTCTGATTCTGATAAGAATATCTCTTCAGATTCCTGCTGCCGATAAAATACACGATAAAATTCAGCATGGACATTATCATCATAATCTTATAGATCCATCCGCTGCTGATAAAATTCAATATGAGAATGACTGCATAGAAAATGCCCAGCCACTTCATCTTAATTGGTATCAGAAAATACAGCATCACCTGTGTATCCGGATAGGTTGCAGCGAATGCAAGAAAAATGGACAAATTCACATAATAAGTAGTAAACAGTGAACCAAACATGACATTGCCGCCCAGAATACCATAAAGGATAAAGGAGCCCAGTACCATGGCCAGTACTCCGCCGAAAATATAGACATTATACCGAAAACTTCCCCAGGTATGTTCCAGTGTATTTCCTACCGAATAATAGAAAAACAGCATAATAATCGTAAACAGGTCCAGTGAGGATGGCGGCACCAGCAGCCATGTCACAATCCGCCACACCTGACCATGCAAAATATAATATGGTTCCAGTGTCAGATAATTAAAAATATCCGGTGTAAATACCTCCATTAGATAACCCGCCACATAAAAAGCAATAATATAAGCTGACAGATTGCGCACCGCATATCTTCCGAACTTTCGTTCCATTTTGTTTAAAAGCTTCATTGATGAACTCCTTTTCTTCAAACTTCTACGTCACATTATAGATTTTTCCTATTTATTTGTCAACGAAACGATCCTACTTTACAATTATTTCATAATTCGTTATACTAAAATCTATCGATACATGATAAGGAGGCTATTATGTCTGGTTCTATATATGGTAAACATTTTCAGATCTCAACCTGGGGGGAATCCCACGGAAAGGCTCTGGGCGTTGTAGTAGATGGATGTCCTGCCGGTATTTCTCTGTGTGAAGAGGATATTCAGAAATTCCTGAACCGTAGAAAACCGGGTCAGAACCGCTATTCCACCCCACGCAGTGAAGATGATGCAGTAGAGATCCTGTCCGGCGTATTTGAAGGTAAGACCACCGGCACCCCAATTTCTCTGATCGTATTTAATAAACAGCAGCGTTCCGCTGATTATTCCGAGATCGCATCTTATTATCGTCCAGGACATGCAGATTATACCTTCGATGAAAAATATGGTTTCCGTGATTATCGTGGCGGTGGCCGCTCCTCCGGGCGCGAGACCATTGGTCGTGTGGCAGCCGGTGCCATCTCTGCGAAGATTCTTGATCAGCTTGGCATTCAGATCACTGCTTACAGTAAATCCATCGGTCCTGTAGCAATCTCATCAGAACGTTTTGATCTGTCTCAGCGCGACTTAAATCCGTTGGCTATGCCGGATGCTGTTGCGGCTAAAGAAGCTGCTGCATATCTGGATGTTTGCAAGAAAAATGGGGATTCCAGCGGTGGTGTCGTAGAATGCCGGGTAACAGGCATGATACCGGGACTTGGAGACCCGGTATTTGAAAAACTCTCTGCCAATCTTGCAAAATCCATGTTCTCCATCGGAGCGGTAAAATCCTTTGAATTAGGTGACGGCATCGCAGCTTCCAAGGCAAAAGGAAGCACCAACAATGATGCCTTTTCTCTGGATACTTCCGGTAATATTGTAAAGGCTACCAATCACAGCGGCGGAACGCTGGGTGGTATCAGTGACGGCAGCGATCTCCTTTTCCGGGTAGGCTTCAAGCCAACCCCATCTATCTCTGTACCTCAGCAAACGATAAATAAAGATCTGGAAAAGATCTCTGTCAGCATCAAAGGACGTCATGATCCAATCATTGTGCCACGTGCTGTGGTTGTAGTGGAATCCATGGCTGCACTCGCCCTGACAGATGCACTTTTTTCTAATATGTATGCACGTATGGACAATATTCTGGATTTTTACCGCCGATAATTTTTGCTGATACTGAAAGTTCTAATATTTTAGGTAGATTTTTACCTGAAAACAGCAGATTTACATTTTATCTTCCTGGATTTTCTGTAAATCTGCTGTTTCATTTTGTCTCTCTATATTTTTCTGATCAGATCTGCCTACGCCTGTGTTTTATGTTCTTCTTCTCCAGACAATTTATAAATCAGAATACAGTTCGGTGTATCTACGGAGATTGGACGTCCTTTCATAATCAGAGTCCTCTTCTCATAATCAATCTTAAAGAAACGAATCTCATTGGATTCATGATTTAGTGTAATCAGGGTCTTTTCATCCGGAAAGACTTCAATGTCTTTCGGATACTTGCCGCTGATCGGAAGCTTCAGTATCTCAGAAACCATTCCTGTCTCCTGATTAATTTCATAAATTGCCACACTGTTGTCACCTGCTGTAGAACAATACAGGTATCTGCCGCTTGGTGAGATACGAAGCCCGGAACTGGCACATCCTATCTCCTGCACATCCATGCGGGTATCTACCTTCTGAATCAGTTCAAATTTCGGTACCTTCTCGCTTCCATCATAAGAATATACCAGAAGCTCATTGCTAAGTTCACAGTTCACATAGGCATATCTACCGTCTTTACTAAATCGAATCAGTCTAGGTCCTGATTCCAGATCACATCTTACAATATCAAGCAGTGTCAGCTTACCGCTGGTCGGATTAACCTTGTAGATATTAATATGATCAATTCCACAGTCTACCACGCACAGAAACTTTCCATCTGGTGTCGGCATGGCACAACTGATGTGTGGACGAAAATTTCGCTCTGCTACACTGAACAGTCCCTTATGGAAAATACCATCCATCACGCTTCCCAGCCTGCCGTCCCGGTGGGTATGCACTACTGTAATCTTGCCATCATGATATCCTGCCACAAAAAGGAACTTACCCTGCCGGTCTGTGGAAAGGAAACATCCTCTCATTCCGTCAATTCCTACCTTGTTAATCGCAGTCAGATCTCCTGTTTTCTGGTTAATCTTCAGTACCTCTACTCCTTCATCTGCAATGGAATAGAGATATTTTCCATTGGTGGATGCAGTCAGATGTGACGCATTATTTACCGGAACCACTGCCCGTTCCGTCATATAACCTGCTTCCACATCCATATCATATACATGAACTCCCACACTGCTTCCATGTGTATACGTACCTACATATGCAACATATCTATCTTTACCCATACCAAATATGTCCTTTCACATAAGTAAATTTGTATTCAATATAACACAATCTGACCTTTTTGTTAATACAATTCCAAAATCTTTTCTGTAATTTCACCTTTTTCTTTTGTAACCGAATAAATTCTACAATTTTAACAGCTTGGGTATATCTGGCTGTCCCCACCCCTGACGGTTACGTTCCATTCCCAGATCCTCTGATGCTTCTTTCAGGCGCATTTTAACTTCCACATTAGACAGCCATGGTTCTTTCTCCAAAAGAAGTGCTACGGCACCCGATACCGCAGGAGTTGCCATAGAGGTTCCACTTTTTTTGCAGTAATAATTATGATTTCCTGTATAAAAGGCATTGCAAGACCAGATTCTGTTTCCCGGTGCCACCAGATCCGGCTTACATACACATGCTGCAGTAGGACCACGCCCAGAATACCAGTTATTCTGTTCTTCAGCCATTCCTACTGTAATAACCTTCCGGCTGTTCCCCGGCGCCGTAATGGTATAATGTTCAGGTCCCAGATTACCTGCTGCACATACCACTACAATTCCCTGATCCCATGCCATTTCCACCGCTTCAATTAGTTTCTGATCCTGTTCATTTCCTTCTTTTACACTACCAACCGAGATATTCATGATCCGTATCTGATATTGTGCCCAATGGCGGATTACCCATTGAATTCCACGGATCACCTGTTCCCGATGTCCGTTTCCGTTTTTATCCAATACTTTCAGACTAATCAAATCTGCCTGTGGTGCAATTCCTTGATATTCTTTCTGGATATTTCCTTCTCCGCACAGAATTCCTGATACATGTGTTCCATGTCCATAATCATCATAGGCTCTGACCGCTCCATTGATGAAGTCCTGAAAAACAATCAGACGATTTTTCAGATCCGGATGCTTTGCCACTCCTGTATCCAACACTGCAACCCGCACACCTTTCCCTGTCCATCCTTTCTGCCAGGCTTTTTCTGCACGTAACGCTTTTACTGCCTGTTTCAAATTGATCCCCCATTTCTATTACGTTCCAGCCCATTACATCTTTTATCTGTCATTCTTTCTAATTACCTGATAAATCAGAAGAATCAGCAGCTTTGACTTTTTGCCGGTGACAACATATACATATCAAAAAGGTGATTCTATGGCCACTGATACAATCGAAAATATGGTACTTTCTAATATTTATGCAGATCTTATTGTCCCTGTTCAATCTGATACAGAGGATTTCCTGAAAAATTACCGTCAGTATGGCGCCCAGCTTTTTGGCGGACGGCTTGGCATGATACATGTGCCAAGAGAAAAAGACAGTCTGAACCAACGGATTTCCTATTCGTCTATTCCAAAGCTCTATACTACATTGGATTATGAAAGCCTGACTTCTTCCGGCATCCTGCGGGTGCAAACACAACCTTCCCTTAGTTATCGTGGCAAAGGTGTTCTTCTTGGTTTTCTTGATACCGGCATTGACTATACCAATCCTGCCTTTCTCACACCGGAAGGACAAACACGGATCCTGGGACTCTGGGATCAGACAGAAACGTCCGGAACCCCACCATACGATTTAGGATATGGAACTGCCTATACATCAGACGAGATCAACCGGGCACTTCAGACAGATCGTCCATTCGACCTGATTCCTTCTGTGGATACCAGTGGGCATGGTACTTTTCTGACAGGCGTAGCTGCCGGTTCTCCAGACAGCTCCAGACAGTTTCTGGGAGCTGCACCTGAAGCAGACCTTGCCATTGTGAAACTGAAAGAAGCCAAACCCTATCTGCAAGACTATTTTCTGACAAACACAGATCAGCCTGTTTTTCAGGAAACAGACATTATGATGGGGATCCGCTATCTCGTCATTCTCTCTATTCTTTATGAAAAACCTCTTGTCATCTGTCTGGGACTGGGAACCAACCAGGGAGATCACAGCGGAAACAGTGCACTGGACCGTCTGCTTACTTATTATGTAGATTATCAGAACTGTTTTTGTACCTGCGCCGGTGGAAATGAAACCGGTGCGGGACATCATTTTTCTTCTATTGAACCATTTTCTTCTGAAAGCACCATAGCCGAGATTGCCGTTCCCTCTGCTCATCCTGGATTCTGCATGGAAATATGGGCAGCTTCTCCGGCTTTATATACTCTTACCGTTATATCCCCACTCGGAGAAAGTATATCGGAAATCACACCAAAACAGGGTACACAGATGACCTATCATTTTATTGCTGAACGTTCTGTTCTGGAAGTTCGATATGAGATTGCTGAATTTAATTCTGGTTTTCAACTGATCTTTCTAAGACTTCTGAATCCGACCGAAGGGATCTGGTCTCTTCGCCTGCGCAACAGCAGCCAGATTCAGACAAATGTTCATATGTGGCTTCCAATACGGGGACTTCAGCAAAATGATGTATTTTTTCTTGCGCCCGACCCGGATACAACGGTTACCGGTCCTGGAAATACACCTTCTCTCATAACCCTGGGTGGTTACGATGCGAAAACTGAAAGTATCTGGGCTTCATCCAGCAGAGGCTATACACTGTCCGGACAGGTCAAACCGGATCTTACTGCTCCTGCCGTGGAAGTCTATGGTCCGTCTCCTTCCCGCCTAAGTACTTCCGGTCTGCCATCTCTGGATTCTTTTACGCGTAAAACAGGAACTTCCGCAGCTTCTGCCCTGGCAGCAGGTGCCCTTGCCATTCTGATTGACTGGCGTATGGAGCGCAGCAATGACATCTTTCCGTTTCTGACCAACCGTTCTGCAAAGAATTATTTAATTCGAGGTGCACGCAGGCGAAATGTATATTCTTATCCCAATCGGGAATGGGGTTATGGAGAACTGGATCTGTATGGAGTATTTGAATCACTCCTGTAACAAAAGTGAATCTCCTGCATACTGTGAACTGTATAGAAAAACATGGAGGATTTCTCATGAGTGATTTAACAGCAACAAACTGCGGATGTGACAATGGATGTAATTCCGGATGTGTTTCAGGTACTAATTCTCTTTTTGGTAACGGAAGTTGCGGATGCTCTATTATCTGGATCATTCTTCTCCTGAATGTATTCTGTGGCAATGGATGTGGTCAGTCTTCCTGTGGCTGCGGCAGCGACAATAATAACTGTCTTCTAATCCTGTTACTGCTTTTATGCTGCAACGGAGACTGTGGTCTGAACTTCTAAATTTTCTTTTCTCTCAAAAGAGGTGTGTGCCCTAAATGCGACACACACCTTTTTTCCTGCATATGATTCTTTACCTTTTTGCATTTCCCTGATAATCTTCCGATTTCGAATTCTTTCTCTGTGACTGCCTTTGCTGCTTCTGTGCTTTTTGCTGTTCTTTTTCCATTTTCTGTC
This sequence comes from uncultured Lachnospiraceae bacterium, assembly GCA_900544685.1. Lineage (GTDB taxonomy): Bacteria > Bacillota > Clostridia > Lachnospirales > Lachnospiraceae > Marvinbryantia. The sequence goes on from UQWA01000038.1 coordinate 10,107, forward strand.
TCAGACATTCTTCATCTATCTCATAAAATGCATTTCCATCAATTACAATATGGGTTTTCATCTTTTCCGGTTCATCCTCTCCCATTCATTTATACTGTTAAGATATGTATACAGAGAAACCATTGTGTATTTCTATCAGAAATACATTCTGCCCTTTCTGCATATACTAAACAAAAAGAGGATTTTTATGGAACAAAATCATGATAATGGCATTCCTGCCGTAGATCAGATTGCCAATGGCGGCAACCTTCAGATGTATAAAGCGGTAATCCCGTATCTGCCAACAGCCATGCAGAAAAACTGTATTCTAATGATTAAAATGATGGAGATGAACAATCTGGTGTCCTACTATAACAGTCCCATGTCTGCCTGCTCTGCTTCTTCGAAAAATATCAGTCCTGAAGATCTTCTGTCTGAGATCAGGCAATATGGAAGTGATACACAGAATCTGCAAATTGATCAGATACTAAATCTGCTCTCTGCTGTGAAACTGTATCAGACTTACTGTGAATAATCGCATACTAGCCGAAAGGAGTAACTATGGATTCTAACTGGATGCATGATCAGTCCCTCTCTGGGATTGATCCTCGTAAACTGGAACAGTTATCTGCCCTTGCACAGCAGGGGAAAGGGTTAGGACAAAAAGAGCTGCTGCCATTTCTACTGGCAGCAGCTTCAAAATCAGAAAAACAACATATAAATTTTTCCTCTGCTGAAACTCAAATGATTCTCTCCGTTCTGAAAAAGAATAAATCTCCGGAAGAACAGTCACGAATCGACCGTGTTGTACAGCTTTTTCAACAAATGCAGAACCGTTCCCGTCACTGATCAGCCAGGATACACTCACGCAGTAACAACAATGCAGACACTGCTGACTGTTCCCTGATCTGGCTGCGGTTTCCTTTGAACTGATATTCTCTTACAACAGTTCTGTTCTTATAACAGCAGCCAATATATACCAGACCAACTGGTTTTCCTTCTTCTGCTGCCGGTCCGGCAAGTCCTGTCAATGAGATACAGACATCCGATCCGGTAGCAAAGACTCCGTTCTTCGCCATCTCTTTTGCCGTACGTTCGCTGACTGCACCATATTCCTTCAGAGTTGTTTTCTTTACTTCCAAAAGTTTTCTCTTTGCTCTGTTACAGTAAGTCACAAATCCCTGTTTGAATACCTCAGAAGCTCCAGGTACAGCTGTAAATTTAGCAGCCAGAAGCCCCCCTGTCAATGATTCTGCCGTTGTAAGTGTCAAATCCCGTTCCTTCAAAAGACTCAGCACCGATGCTTCCAGTGTCACAGCATCATCTGTGGTATAAACCTGATCTCCGAATTTCTCAAGGAATGCTTTGAGAACCGGTTTTAATGTCTTCTTGGCAACATGCTCTTCAACAGCACGTGTTCGAATTCTGACAACCACCTCGCCTGTACAGGCAGTGACCGTAATATCTGTCTCAGGATTTTTCTTCAGAATCTCTGCAGACAGCTTCTTTGCTACACTCTCCTGCTTTCCACAGATCTTGACAGTTGCTGAATATACAATATCTTTCTGTTCCTTCTGAAGCATCTTTAACAGTTCTTTTTCAAAGATTCCATGCAGATCTTCTTCATTGCCCGGAAGCAGAATCGCAGTTTTATCCTTCTTATGCATCACCAGACCAGAACAGGTTCCTCCATGACGTTCCAGAACCATATCGGTATCTGCCTTCTGCGCATCTTCTTGCTTGAGAACTTTCCCTGCAATCACTGCCCTGACCAACTCAAGATCTTCGCAGTCCATACATAGTACCATAATGACGGAAGTTCGATCCAGTGCTGCCTGAATCATATCGGCAAGATGAATGTTCTTTCTGCTTACTCTCATACATCCCACCACCGGTGATCCAATCTGTGCGCACTTTTCCATAATATATGCTGTCTGTGTATCAGAACAATTACCCGGCAACAAATCTGTTTCTACTGAAATCAACTCTATGTCCATTTTATCCTCCACTGAGTTTTCCGACTCTTTTTATCTATCTCTTATCAGACTGAAACTATGACTGCATACTCAATACTTTCTTATTCTTCCAGATATAGTCAACCAGTGATACTACTGTAAGAATCAAAGCAATCCACATGAAGAGATTCTCAAGCACAGTGAATACTCCACCCAGATTGGCAATCAGCAGGATGATCATGATCATCTGTGATACAGTTTTGAACTTTCCCCACCAGCTTGCCGCTATAACTATTCCGTTATCCGCTGCAATCAGACGAAATCCGCTGATTGCAAACTCTCGGCTGATAATAATGATCACCATCCATGCTGGAAGACGATCCATAGATACCAGACAGATCATTGCTGCACTGACCAGCAGTTTATCTGCCAGCGGATCCATAAATTTTCCAAAATTGGTCACCAGATGATTCTTTCTGGCAATGTAACCATCCAGAAAGTCTGTGATACTGGCAATAATAAAAATAGTAAGTGCTGCAAATCTTCCTTTTCCATCCGGTGCGATCTGCATAATCATAACAAATGGAATAATCAGAAACATTCTGATTGATGTTAACGTATTAGGCAAATTCATTTTCCAACTCTCCTGTCAAATCGTATTCCAGTGCTCCGGTGATCTTCACTTTTGCGAAGTCTCCGGACATCAGCGTCTCTGCGGTATCAATAAACAGATAACCGTCAATTCCCGGTGCGTCTGCATAGGTGCGTGCCACATATACATTCTCATCAGAGAGATAGCCTTCCACCATGGCAAACATAGTTCTTCCTATCTTCTCTTCATTCTTATCCAGGGATACCTCCTGCTGAAGCTCCATCAGTTCTTCCTGACGGTCTTTTTTTATTTCTTCATCGATCTGATCTTCCATAGTTGCGGCAGGCGTATCCTCTTCCTGAGAGTAAGTGAAAACTCCCAGACGGTCAAATTCCATCTCGTCCACAAAAGCCATCAATTCTTCATGATCTTCCTGTGTTTCTCCGGGGAATCCGGTAATCAGCGTAGTGCGAAGGGCAATATCTGGTATCTCCTTTCGAAGCTTCCCAATGATCTCTTCTAACTGTGCTCTGGTTGTTCTGCGTCCCATTCGCTTCAGGATACGGTCACTGGCATGCTGAATCGGCAGATCCAGATAATGGCAGATTTTCTTCTCATCCCGAATGGTCTCAATCAGTTCATCATAAATCTCTTCTGGATAACAATACAGTACCCTGATCCAGCGGATCCCTTTTATCTCACATAACTTCTTCAACAGAATATGGAGTGACTTCTTTCCATAAATATCTGTTCCGTAAAGGGTTGTCTCCTGAGCAACCAGAATCAATTCCTTTACTCCCTGATCTGCCAGATCCTGTGCTTCTTTTAACAGCCGTTCCATCGGGACACTTCGATAATTGCCACGGATCTTAGGGATAATACAATAAGTACAATGCTTGTCACATCCTTCTGCAATCTTCAGATGTGCATAATGACCGCCTGTGGTTACCACACGCTTTGCATCAATCTCGACCAGACGATCCACATCCTGAATATCCAGTTCTTTTTGACCTGCCAGTACTTTCTCAATCACGTCAAATATCTCATCATGTGCTGTAGTACCGATAACCGCATCTACTTCTTTGATCTCGTCAATAATCTCCTGTTTATAACGCTGTGCCAGACATCCTGTTACAATCAATGCCTTGCAGCTTCCTGACTTACGATATTCTGCCATCTCCAGAATGTTCTGTATGCTTTCTTCTTTCGCATCATGAATAAAGCAACAGGTATTAATAACGATTACATCTGCCTGTGTCTCATCATCTGTCAGGGTAAATCCCTTCTGCGTTAGAAGACCGAGCATTTGTTCTGAATCTACCAGATTTTTATCACACCCTAGTGATATGAATAAAATATTCATCCATTACTCCTCATCCGGTGCCTCTGTCTCTTCTTCTGTCACCGTCTCTGTTTCCTCATTATTGCTTTCTGTTCTGTCTTCGAATTCTTCATTTTGTATATCTGCTGCTTCTTCTGACTCTACCTCACAGTCACCGTATACCTGAAGATCCCCTTTTCCATTATCTTTTTCTTCTTTTGCTGCCTTCTTACGGAAAAATGTGCTGCTTCCCACAATCTTGGATTTTTTCTTTTCCCTATGACTATTATCCTCTTCTGAAGCCTCCATATCGATAATGCCTGCTTCTTTCGTGGATACCGCATATGGATCTGCCGGCATTCTCTTCAGTCTGCGGAAACAGATTCCGGTCCAGAAAATGCTGATCAGATTTCCTATTCCGTCTACAAGCAGAGATGCTCCCGTAAGAATCACCACTACATGCTGCTGTTCATCAAATGGATTGGCAACCAGCATAGCTCCCATAACAAGAAGAACCAGTGCCCATGCCAGCATGATATACCATCTGACTGCTCCCAGCTTCTTCAGATCAAGTGCACTCTGTATTTTTACAATGCCTCCCAGCAATGCCACAATTCCCATGGCAAACGGAATAATCTCAAGCATGTATTCCATCTTCATCAGAATATAACATCCTGTTGAGATACATACAACTCCAATCACAAGATCTGGCTGCATTACATTCATAAAACGATCCCTTGTAAAATACAGAATCATATGTGCACCGCCGAATATAATCATACCGATTCCAAATACAAAGCAAAAGGTATGTACTGATATGTCCGGCCAGATAACCAGCACCAGTCCCAGCACAATATAGGCAACTGACAGCAGACAAAAGCTTTTCTTTACTTCTCTGCCATTCTCCATAATCTTCCTCCGGCGCAGATCTGTCGCTACTCTTCTACTTTCTCTTCTGCTATTTCGCTTGCAACAGTCTCTATCATGCCCGGCTCTGTTTTCAGATCCATTGCCAGCTTTGCCTCAATCTCCTCAGCCTCTTCTTCTGCTGTCTCAGGCATAATCTTCAGAAGTCCCTTGTTCAGTTCATCTACTGCAATACTCAGTGGCTTGTGAATCTTCGGCATAGACATTGGGTCTTTTCCATCAATGATCTGTCTTGCTCTCTTTGCAGTCGCAAGAACGATGGAATAACGGCTGTTTACTACAGGAGTATCTCCGTCTTCTACTTCGCTGTTTACTACCTTAATTAATTCTGTGTAAGATGGATGTAACATAAATTTTTCCTCCTCAAATTTTATAAAAATCTTTTTAAGTCCTCTTTTAATGTATCAATAAATTCTCTTCTCTGATCTACTCTGTGATGCTGGCTCTGAATAATCTCATGTGTCTCTTTTACACAGGTTTCCAGATCATCATTCACAATCAGATAGTCATACTGCTCAATAAATTCAGATTCCTCTACAGCACGATGCAGGCGCTTTCTGACTACTTCATCAGTTTCCGTTCCACGTCCACGAAGTCTCTCTTCCAGTACAGATGCGCTTGGCGGTACCATAAAGAGAAGCAATGTATCCGGGAACTGTTCCTTGATCTTCAATGCACCCTGAATCTCGATCTCCAGAATCACATCTTTTCCATTCTCTAACTGCTGCTGTACATATTCCTTCGGTGTGCCATAATAATTCTCCACATAGGATGCATATTCAATCAGACGGTTTTCACGGATCATCTCTTCAAATTCTTCTTTTGTCTTAAAGAAATAATGAACTCCGTCTATCTCACCTGGTCTTGGTGCTCTTGTCGTTGCTGAAACAGACAATGCATAATTGTCATACTTTTCCAGCAGTTCATGCACCAGCGTACCCTTCCCGGTACCTGCAAATCCTGAAATAACCAGTAAAATTCCCTTTGATCTACAACTCATCTGTCTCTCCCTTCAGCTCATCTGCATTAAAATGAAATCTTTTCACCAGTGTCTCTGGCTGCAGCGCAGACAAAATTATATGATCTTCTTCTGTGACAATCACAGATTTCGTTCTTCTTCCCTGTGTTGCGTCAATGACTTTTCCAATCTGTCTGGCATTCTGTACCATACGCTTTACCGGTGCGGCATCCGGACTGACCACTGCCACCACCTTAGCTGTATTCACTACATTACCAAATCCGATATTCATTAATCTTGCCAAAAAAATCTACCTCTATTCGATATTCTGTATCTGCTCCCGCACTTTTTCAATCTCTGTCTTCAAATTAATAGCACGGTTAGATGTCTCCAGATCGTTGGCCTTTGACAAAATTGTATTCGCCTCACGGTTCATCTCCTGCGCAAGAAAATCCAGCTTTCTTCCTACGCTTCCGCCACTTAAAAGTTCTTCTCTCATACTCTCAATATGGCTTCGCAGACGTACTGTCTCTTCATCTGTACAAATCTTGTCAGCAAAAAGAATTACCTCTGCAGCAATCCTTCCTTCTTCCATCTGGGCATCCCCAAGCAGTTCTTCTACTTTCATGGTTAGTTTTTCGCGGTACTCTGCCATAATCTGCGGATAGCGGTTCTCGATTGCATCCACATCCTTAATCATACCATCCAACTTGTCAAAGAGATCTTCCTTCAGTCTCTCGCCCTCTGTGATGCGGCTCTCTACAAAATTCTCGCAGGCTTCCTTTAGGGCAACTTCTAAAACAGCCCAAATCTCTTTCTCATCTACAGTCTGTTCTTCCATGGTAAAAACTTCCGGACATCTGCCGAGTGCGCTCACACTGATATCATCTTTCAGACCAAAAGTCTCTGCCATTTGACGGTAATACTTCAGATACTGTGATGCAATTACCTCGTTGTATTTTAAAGATACATTCTCTTCTGTGAAATCTTCATATGTGATAAAGACATCCACCTTACCTCTCTGGATATAATTTTTCAGATAGGTACGAATAGTCGATTCAAAGAAACTGAGCTTCTTCGGCATCTTAATGGTGACATCAAAATATCTGTGATTCACAGCTTTCATTTCCACTGTAAACTTGCGGTTTTCCTGCAGATTCTCAGCTCTGCCGAAACCTGTCATACTTTTTATCATGATATGTACTCATCCTTTTCGTTTTGTGACATACTTAGCCACGTTAAGTTATTATAAATCAATTTGCAGTGGCAGTCAATTGGATTGTTTCCATTTTATGACTCTTACTTTGTAACTTCCTGTATCCCGGTAATATCTGTCGGTACCAGCATGGAATAGTTTGTGTGATAGATGACAAATCCCGGTCTGGCACCAGCCACCTTCTTGACAAACTTACGTTCCACATAATCTACTTCTGCCTTTTCCGCTCCTCGGTTTTTTGAATAATATGCTGCCAGTCTGGCTGCTTCTTCAAAAGTCCGGTCCGGAAGTTCTTCTCCGTTGGTCTTCACTATCACATGGGAACCAGGACACCCCTTTGCATGGAACCACCAGTCATTTCCTACTGCAGTCTTAAATGTAAGATCTTCGTTTTGGAAATTATTCTTCCCCACATAGATATCATATCCATCAGACGAAACATAATGGAACGGTCTGGATGTGATCTTCACTCTTTTTCCTGTATAATGTCTTCGGATATAACCATACTCCGTCAGTTCTTCCTTAATCTGTACCAGATCTTCTTCGGAACGTGCAATATCCAGAGCAGTACTGATGGATTCCAGATGTTCAATCTCTCCTTTTGTTTCCTCAGTTAATTTTACAGATGCTTCCCAGGTACGCTTTAACTTGTTATACTTTTCGAAATAATGCTGTGCATTCTCCTGAGGTGTTTTTGTTTCATCCAGTGGAATGGTAATCTCTTTGTTATCGTAGTAATTCAGACAGGTCAGCTTCTTCGCCCCTTCTTCCAGATTGTATCCATAGGTGTTAATCAGTTCTCCGTAAATCCTGAATTTTTCTCTTTTCTCGGTATCCTTCAGCTGCTTCTGCTGCAGATCATACTTTTTCCGGTTACGGTCCAGAGCCGTCTGTACAATTCTGCGCAGGTCTGCAGAACGCTGGCGGATACGGGTAATCACATTTCTCGTTGCGTAATAATGCTCCAGCATGCCGGAAACTGTGTCAAACTTCTCCTCTGTAAAATCGTCATACTGACTCAGATGCACTACACTGAAATCCACAGGTACCTGACCTTCATATACTATATTCGGTGCCAGTTGACCGGATTTTACCGTATCCACCACCAAGTCAAACTGATGCTCCAGATGGATCAGTTCTGTCTCTGAAAAGCTGTTGGCACTTCTGCCTGAATCCAGCGATGCCCGGTGACAGATCTCTTCTGCAATCAAAGGACTGATTCCTGTCATGGAACAGTAAATGCTTTTTGCCAGTGGCATTGGTTTGGAAGAAACCGCAGCAATAAACTCGCTGCTCTTATAATCCAGTGGATTGAGCTTTTCCTGAGTCTCAGGGATAAAATATGTTCGTCCCGGAAGGACCTCTCGGACAGAACTGACCTGAGAGGAAATATGCTTGATACTATCAATGATCATGCCTTCTTCATTGCAGAAAATAATATTGGAGTGTTTCCCCATGATCTCAACTACAAGTGTCTTGTGACACACATCGCCCAGTTCATTCAAATGCTCTATCTCAAAATTAATAATACGCTCCAATCCAGGCTGCCAGATCCTAGTAAACTTTCCTCCCCCGATATGCTTACGCAGAAGCATACAGAAGTTCGGTGCTGTCAGCGGAGCCGGTTTATTCTGATCTGTAAAATAGATCAGCGGGAGGCTGGCTCCCGCAGAAATCAGCAGACGATACTGCTGACGTCTTTCACTTTTTATGGTAAGCATCAACTCATCTGATTCTGGCTGTGCAATTTTACTGATTCTGCCTCCCAGGATACAGGTATTTAACTCCTGCACCATTCCGGCAATTACAAGTCCGTCTAATGCCATAAGCATATTCCTCGTCTTTCTAAAAATATCTGGAACTAGTACAGCATACAAAATTAACTGGGCTAATAACGCAGGCTGTACCAGTATAAACAATATCTTGTTAAAACAGCCCGAAACTTTTCTGTAAAGCTTCAGGCTGTTTTTATATCATTCGTTACTATACGTCTATTTCTGTACGATATTGATAATCTTCTTCGGTACATAGATTTCTTTTACAATCGTACCGGTCAGTTTATCTGCAATTGCTTCTTTTCCTGCCGCAATAGCAGTTTCCTTGTCTACGTCCAGCGGAAGTTTCACAACGGCTTTTGTCTTGCCGTTGATCTGTACCGGAAGTTCGATTGTATTCTCTACAGTCTTTGCCTCATCGTACTCCGGCCATTTCTGCTGATACAGATGTCCCTCAAATCCGCATACCTGCCAGATCTCTTCTGTAATATGAGGTGCTACAGGATTCAGCAGTGTCAGGAATGTCTTGTATTCCGCATGGTTAATACCATCTTTTGCAAAATCATTCAGCAGTGCCATCAGTGCTGCAATGGCTGTATTGTATTTCAGATTCTCAAAGTCATTGCTGACTTTCTTAATGGTCTGATGCATCTTTGTCTCATAATTGCTTCTGTAGGTGTCACCTTCTGTCAACACATCCTGCAGCTTCCATACTCTCTCCAGGAATCGACGACAGCCTTTTACGCCGTTTTCAGACCAGGAAGCACTCAAATCAAAGGCACCGATGAACATCTCATAAGTTCTCAATGTGTCTGCGCCGTAATCCATGACAATATCATCTGGATTGACTACATTTCCTCTGGACTTGGACATCTTTTCCCCGTTCTCACCAAGAATCATACCATGGGAGGTACGCTTCTGATATGGTTCTGGAGTCGGTACTACGCCCTGATCATACAGGAATCTATGCCAGAATCTGGAGTACAGCAGATGCAGTGTGGTATGTTCCATACCACCGTTGTACCAGTCAACTGGAAGCCAGTATTTTAATGCTTCCGGGCTAGCCAGTGCTTCTGCATTAGTTGGATCTGTATAACGCAGGAAATACCAGGATGAGCCCGCCCACTGAGGCATAGTATCAGTCTCTCTCTGTGCAGGTCCTCCACAGCAAGGGCAGGTGGTGTTTACCCAATCTTTCATAGCTGCCAGAGGTGATTCTCCGTTATCGGTCGGCATATAGCTCTCTACATCCGGCAGTTCCAGAGGAAGTTCGCTTTCAGGAAGTGGAACGTAGCCACATTTATCACAGTGGACAATCGGAATCGGTTCTCCCCAGTAACGCTGACGTGAGAATACCCAGTCTCTTAACTTAAAGTTGGTCTTGCCTCGGCCGATCTTCTTTTCTTCCAGGAACTCGATCATTTTCTTCTTGGCATCTGCTACTTCCATTCCATTCAGGAAATCAGAGTTGATCAGTTTACCAGTTGCTACATCTGTAAATGCTTCTTCCTGTACGTTTTCTCCCCCTGCTACGACTTCGATAATTGGCAGGTTGAATTTCTTTGCAAATTCCCAGTCACGGGTATCATGAGCAGGCACTGCCATGATGGCACCTGTTCCATAACTCATCAATACATAATCAGATACCCAGATCGGAATCTCTTTTCCATTAACCGGATTAACTGCCTTCAGTCCTTCAATTACTACACCTGTCTTATCCTTTGCCAGTTCAGAACGTTCGAAATCAGACTTTCTTGCTGCCTGTTCCTGATATGCATGAATCGCATCCAGATTCTGAATATCTGTCTGGTATTTTTCTAACATCGGATGTTCCGGAGATACTACCATATAGGTTGCTCCGAACAGAGTATCTGGTCTTGTAGTATAAACAGTCAGATAGTCGTCTTTTCCTGCGATGGCAAAGTCAACTTCTGCACCCTGGCTCTTACCGATCCAGTTCTTCTGGGACACTTTAACACGTTCGATATAATCCACATGATCCAGGCCTTCCAGGAGTTTGTCTGCGTATTCTGTAATCTTCAGCATCCACTGACTCTTTACCTTACGCACCACCGGCGCTCCGCATCGTTCGCAGACACCATTTACCACTTCTTCGTTTGCCAGACCTACCTTACAGGATGTACACCAGTTAATCGGCATCTCGCTCTTATATGCCAGCCCCGCTTTAAACAGCTTCAGAAAAATCCACTGTGTCCATTTATAATATTCCGGATCTGTAGTATTGATCTCACGATCCCAATCAAAGGAATATCCCAGAGAATGGAGCTGTTCTTTGAATCTTTTTACATTATTTGCCGTAACTATCTTCGGATGAATCTTGTTCTTAATGGCATAGTTTTCTGTCGGCAGACCAAATGCATCCCATCCCATCGGATAAAGTACATTGTATCCCTGCAT
>UQWA01000039.1 GCA_900544685.1 uncultured Lachnospiraceae bacterium
AAGCGGTTCCAACAATAGCAAAACCCTGCAAAAGCAGGGCTTTGTCTACAGTCTGTGACCACCGGCTAAGCCGGTGGTTTGTTTTCCGCCCTATAAGGGCACAGTCCCGGCACTAGAGTCTAAAGACTCATCGAAAGATTCGCCAACCGCAACATCAGTTATTTGCCAAGTCCTTGGGACTTATTTTCTTTTATTGCTTTTGTTTACTGGCTCTCCCGTAAACGGGTCTATATACTCTTTTAAAGACATCTGATCATATTCCAAATCTTCTTTTAATTGATTTTGAATATACTCTTCAATCTTTTTTGCATTTTTTCCTACCGTATCGACATAATATCCTCTGCACCAAAAATGTCTGTTACCATATTTATATTTGAGATTTGCATGTCTTTCGAATATCATGAGGGTACTCTTTCCTTTCAAATATCCCACAAAGTCTGACACACTCATCTTAGGTGGTATTTCCACTAACATATGGACATGATCAGGGCAAATTTCTGCCTCTATAATATGTACCTCTTTACGTTTGCATAGCATACTCAAAATGTTCGCAATATCTTGCTTTAATTCCCCATATGCTATTTTTTTCTATATTTCGGTGCAAAAACTATATGATACTTACAATTCCACGTTGTATGTGATAAACTATTTTTGTCCATTTGGACGACCTCCTTTGATTAATAAAAACGGTTGGCGAACCTGTTATTATTATATCATCGGAGGTTTTTATAACAACGCTAAAGCTATTCTAACCACCCGCATAGCAGGTGGTTTATTTGTTTCCCAAAGTTCCGTTTTTCGGATCAACGAAAAACTTCACAATGTAAAACAGGGCTTTGCCCTAACAATAAGGGGCGTCCGGTAATATCCGGGCGCCCTGTTAATTTACAGAATTTGTTCAGATCAACCCTTTCTTTTCCATAATCTGGAAAATCATGGAGTATAACATTCGGGTCTGGGTGTCTTCAAAATTCACATTTGTGATGTCATGGATGCGTTTTAACTGATAGATAAAGGTAGATTTTTGGATATAAAGCTGGCGTATGGTTGCTGTGACACTCATGTTCTGCTCAAGGTAGGTCTTTAAAGCAAAGGTATATTCACGATTGTGTTCTTTGTCATAACTCAGAAGCTTTTTCAGCCCAATAGGGTACAATGCTTCCAGATCCATATCTCCTGTCAGGTTTTCCAATATATGACTGTATTCATAGTGTTCATAACGGTAGTACCAGATGGTAGGATCCTCTTTTTCTCCAATTTCCAGAGCATAATGGGCCTGCAGGTAATAAGAGCGTATCTTATCGATTCCGGAGAATGGGATACTGATTCCGGCATGCAGTACGTATTCACGCAGAATGGAGATCATAAAGCTGACAATTTGCTCCCGGCTGTTCCCGGAGCAGGTTAGGTTAAACAGAAGCAGTACATATTTATTCCCAAGAATAGCGAGACAGCCGGGGATGGAAGATTCCAGCTTGGCACAGAGGGCTGCCATCGTGTTAATCTTCTCATCCTCTGCACTCAGAGGAATCTTCACACAGAAGAATTCATCTGAGATCTTCCAGTTCATGAACTGAAGGGCAGATGCCAGCTTGTCGATGTCTACATAAGTGCCGTGTATCAGATCTGTAATATAGTCATCAATAAATGCCACGTGTCCATTAATAGCCCAGTTCTCTTTTTCAATGGCATATTTCATAATCGTTGCCAGTTTTCTCAGCAGACAGTAGTCAGAGTCTCGAATAGGGCGGTCGATCTCACAGGCCATGAGACGTGCGATATAGATGCCTTCTTTTCTGATGTTGTCGTAGAGAATGCGGTATCCCCAGAATTCATCCGGAAAGATGGAAGGAACGGTCTGATCCAGTGTCTTGAGAAAGTCAGGATTAAAGCGCAGTCCTTCGATCTCTTCGGCAGACAGATAATTGTGAACATCCTCTGGCTGGAAAAACATGAGATGCCGTGGTTTGGGACGTTCGCAGATAAAGATATTCTGAAGACTGGCAGTATAGAGACAGATGGGGTTATCAAGAAACTTCAGGCTGATCTTTCCCATTTCTTCCATATCTCCGTTTTGCGCAGCAATATCATACAGTTCCAGTTCCCATTGCTGCAGATCTTTAAAAAGCCTCTGTACAGCAAATAACAGAGCATCTGCGGAGACCAGATGCTGAAAACCCAGATATTCACAGTCTGTTCTGTTTTCGCACTCCTGATCCCAGTTCCAGATCAGATAAAAACGGTCTTCGCTGATCCGTTGTTCCTTCCAGTCTCGTGCAGAGATAATACGCAGCCAGTCAGAAGGCATGGAAAGGGAATAGCTGTGACTGATGAGGACATTTTTTATCGGGCAGATTAATCTGTCAGCAGTCAGATGCGAAACAGCCAGTGTGTGGTGCAGATAATTATCCAACAGATCTTTTATCATATAGAGATTGTAAGTCATATCGAACTCCTCTTTATTTGTACGATTCGTGCGAAAATCATTTTGAAATACATCCTTTTCAGAGAATAGGATTTTAAAAGTGAGTGTGTTATTATCACATTATACAAAAAATACAGGAAAAATACAAATGTATTGAGCAAATATTTTATAAAAGAACAGGATAATAGGAAAAGCACGTTAAAAAATAAATTTGCATATTTCGTACAGTTTTTAAGAGAGGGGGACACTATGCACAGTGAAATATTAGGCGGAATTCCGCTGCTGATTCTGATACTTGGAGCATTGTATACCCGCCGAATCATAGAACCGGCATGTCTGGCATCGGTAGTTGCTGTAGTTATGCGGTACGGAACAGATTTTGTAAATGGATATCTGGAGAAGATGTATCAGGTATTATCCGATCCGTCTTTTCAGCTTCTGATCATCGTGGGAATTGGTTTCACCGGAATCTCAGCACTTGCAGATGCTTCCGGGGCAATGGCAGGCTTTCGGCGGATTCTGGAAAGAAGATGCAAAACACAGCACACGACCATATTTTATACATGGCTTCTGGGGGCGGTTGTGTTTATTGATGATTATTTAAATGCACTGGCTGTTTCGGCTTCCATGAAAGGAATTTCGGATAAGATGCGGATTCCCCGTGAACATCTGGCTTACACGGTAAACTGCATGGGTGCATGTGTCTGTGTGATGCTGCCATTTTCCAGTTGGGCTGCATTTGCCGTAGGATGTGCCGGACAGCAGGGCATGGGAATGAAGGAATATATCGGTGCAATTCCATTTATGTTTTATCCGATATGCGCCATATTGATTGCGTTGTTACTGGCGTATGGCCTGATCCCGAAAATAGGAGAACTGAAACTGGCATATGTCAGGGTAGAGGCTGGTGGATCGGTTCTTGCTTCTGAGTCAAAAGAAGAAAAAGAAGCTTCGGAGAAAGAGAGCAGCGCACTGAATTTTGTCATACCGATGCTGGCACTGATCATTGGAATGCTGGCTTTTGACAAGAATATTGTGGTGGGAATGCTGCTGGCAATCGCCTGTATGCTGGTGATGTATTGCGGTCAGAAACTGATGAAGGTTACAGAATTTTTTGATATTTTTCTGGAAGGGTGTTCAGGAATGACGCCAATGCTGATTACGATCTTTGTGACATTTATTATGGAAAAATGCACAGAGGAAATGGGATTTACCGATTTGGTAACAAGGCTGATGAGCAGGACAGTACCGGCAAGTCTTCTTCCGGCAACAGCATTTCTTTCTGTGGCGTGTATTACATTTTTTGCTGCATCTTTCTGGACACTGATTGTGATTGCGTTTCCGATTTTTCTGCCAATGGCGGTTACCATGGGAGTGAACCCGTCACTGGTCATCGGGGCGGTGATGTCAGGGGTGGCGCTGGGAAGCCAGACCTGTCTGTACTCGGATGCAATCTTTATGGTATCGGCAGGGACTGGAGTCCCGAATGATACACAGTTCCGGGTAGTAGCGCCGTATGTATTGTGTGGAGTGATACCTGCATCCATATTATTCATAATAGCAGGATTCATATTATAAAAAGCAGCCGTGGCAGGAACAACGGTAATTAATAAACGAGTAGGAGGAATACCAATGCTTACCAAAAAACAGAACTTATTAGAAACCATTCACGGAGGAAAGCCAGACAGATATGTCAATCAGTATGAATACATGCACGTGTTACTGTCAGATCCTTTCAACCTCTATGATCCATATCCGGAATACGGACAGTTAAATGTGACGAATGGATGGGGAATTACACTTTCCTGGCCAGAAGGTACACCAGGACCATTCCCGGTACATGATGATGCTCATAAATTATTAAAAGATATTACAGAATGGAAAAACATTATCAAGGCACCGAATCTGATTTTCCCGGACAGTGCATGGGAGACTGCAATCAAAGAAGCAGAAGAAGTGGACAAAGAAGATCAGTTTGTGGCACCTATGATTGCACCGGGTATTTTTGAAAGACTGCATTATTTTATGGGAATGGAAGATTCCATGATCAACTTCTACGAGGAACCGGAATTAATGGCGGATCTTATCAAATATATTACAGACTGGGAACTGCAGTATGCAGAGACACTTTGTGATCACTTACATCCGGATGCATTATTCCATCACGATGACTGGGGAAGCCAGATTTCCACATTTATCTCACCGGACATGTTTGAAGAATTTTTCCTGGATGCATACAAACAATTATATGGATATTACAAATCCCATGGAGTAGAATTGATTGTACATCATTCTGATTCCTATGCTGCAACTCTGGTGCCGTATATGATTGATATGGGAATTGATATCTGGCAGGGTGTTATGACGACGAATAATATTCCGGAACTGATTCAGAAGTATGGCGGACAGATTACCTTTATGGGTGGTATTGACAGTGCAAAAGTGGATCACCCGGGCTGGACGAGGGATGAGATCCGGCAGGAAGTAAGAAAAGCGTGTGAGACCTGCGGCAACAGGTTCTTTATTCCAAATACTTCTCAGGGGCTGGCAATGTCTACTTTTGAAGGAGTTTATGAAGCTGTTTCAGAAGAAATCGACAATATGAGTAAAGAAATGTTCAAATAAAACAGCGGAAGATATATGAAGGAGGGAGCAACATGAATACAAAGAAACTGTCGGGAGCCAGACTGGTTTTGGCAATGGCGGCGCTATTTCTGACGACCAGCTGTACGATGGGGGATATGGCGGTAGTGCCAATTTTCGGTGTTTTTTATGAGATTTTCCCACAGACATCACTGGTAAATGCCATCATAAGTGCACCATCTATCGTAGGGCTGTTTTTCTGTCTGCTTGGCGGATATCTTACAGATAAAGTGGACAAAAAATGGCTGATGGTAGGCGGATTTGGTCTGTATACAGTAACATCGGTATTTGGAGCAGCAATAGAAAATGTATATTATATTCTTATCTGCAGATGTCTGGCTACCGGTGCAGCATGGGGACTGACAAGTTCCGCAGCACTTTCCATTATTGCGGATCTGTTTGAAGATGAACAGAAACGTGGAACGGTAAATGGCTGGTATAATGCAGCAATGGCAATGGTTGGCGCAATATTAAGTTTTATCGGTGGGATCCTTGCAGTAGGCGCATGGCAGAATGCGTTCCATACTTACTGGGTCAATATTCCGATCCTGATTATGCTGATCATATTCCTTCCGTCTATGCCGCCAAAAAAGGCAGTAGTTGCAGAGACGAAAAAGACATCATCTGCTTCTCTGGACTGCTGGTATAATGGACTGATCCCGATTGTAATCGAAGTTATTTTAGTAGCATCCTGTTATTACGTAATCGCATATACCATTTCTGTATATGTATCAGAGACTGGTATTGGAAATGAAGCATTTTCCGGAACTTTATCTTCTGTGGGAACCATTTTTTCATTCCTTGCGAATCTGGGATTTGGATTTATCTATGGAAAACTCAGAAAAGCAACAGCAGTGCCATCCTTTATTATATTCGGCATAGGATTCCTGCTGATGGCATTCTTCCCGACCAAAGCAGTAGCAATTGCTGCCTGTGCATTCATGGGAGCATTCTGGGGTATTTTCTACTCTTACTTCTACACAGAAACAACGGTAGTAGTACCGGAAGAAAAACAGGGAACGGCAATCGGTGTTGTCAATGCGGTGAATGGTATGGCCATGGTAGTATGTACCTATGGTGTAACTTTCCTGAGAGGATTTACCAGCGAAGGAACACTGGCAAGTGTATTCCCGATTCTTGGAGTGATCTGTTTTGCAATGGCTGTTTTTGCCATTGTATTATGGAGAAAAGAAAAACAGTAATACATAAGAATGTTTAGCCTGACGGGGTATCCGGCATTGTCGGATGCCTCGTTTTATGTTATACTTGCTATAGATTTATACGCAAAATTTAGATATGGAGGGAGGCAGGGGAAATTGGAAAATTATGCCATTGAGATGCTGAACATTACCAAATGTTTTCCCGGCATTATAGCCAATGATAATATTACACTGCAGTTGAAAAAAGGCGAGATCCATGCACTGCTGGGAGAGAACGGCGCAGGAAAATCTACACTGATGAGTGTATTATTTGGGCTGTATCAGCCTGAAGCAGGAGAGATTCGCAAGGATGGAAAGAAAGTAGAGATCAAGGACCCGAATGATGCCAATGACCTGGGAATTGGAATGGTGCATCAGCACTTTAAGCTGGTGGAATGTTTCAGCGTCCTGGATAATATTATTCTTGGTGTAGAGACTACGAAGCACGGTTTCCTGCAAAAAGAAGAAGCGCGGAAAAAGGTTATGGCGTTATCTGAAAAATATGGACTGCAGGTAGAGCCGGATGCTTTGATCGAAGACATTACCGTAGGTATGCAGCAGAGAACCGAGATCCTTAAGATGCTGTACCGGGATAATGAGATTCTGATTTTTGATGAGCCGACGGCTGTTCTGACTCCGCAGGAGATTCAGGAACTGATGAAGATCATGAAAAACCTGGCAGCAGAGGGCAAGAGTATTTTGTTTATTACGCACAAGCTGTCAGAGATCATGCAGGTATCCGACCGCTGCACTGTATTGCGTAAGGGTAAATATGTAGGTACCGTTGAGACTAAGGATACTACGCCAGAAAAGCTGTCTGCCATGATGGTTGGGCGAGATGTGAATTTTGCAGTAGAGAAGAAGGAATGTGAACCGGGAGCTGTGGTACTGGATGTGCAGAACATGACCGTAGCATCCAAACGCCATAAGAACAATGCGGTGAATAACGTATCCCTTCAGGTTCACCGTGGAGAGATTGTCTGTATTGCCGGTATCGATGGAAACGGACAGACAGAGTTTGTCTATGGACTGACCGGACTGGAGCCGTTAAAAGAAGGAAAAGTCATCCTGAATGGGGAAGACATCACCCACGCATCCATCCGTGAACGTTCCAAAAAAGGCATGAGCCATATTCCGGAAGACCGTCACAAGCATGGTCTGGTGCTGGATTACAGCCTGGAATACAATATGGTGCTGCAGAGATATTTTGAACCGCAGTTTACCGGCAAGGGCGGTTTCCTGAAAAAAGGAGCCATCCGTTCTTACGCTAAGAAACTGATTGACCAGTACGATGTACGTTCCGGTCAGGGACCGATCACCATTGCCAGATCTATGTCCGGTGGTAATCAGCAGAAGGCCATCATCGCCCGTGAGATTGATAAGGATCCGGAGCTGCTGGTAGCAGTGCAGCCAACCCGTGGGCTGGATGTAGGTGCGATTGAGTATATCCACAGCCAGCTTGTGGCACAGCGGGACGCAGGCAAGGGCGTTCTTCTGGTCAGCCTGGAACTGGATGAGGTTATGAACGTATCTGACCGGATTCTGGTTATGTATGAAGGTGAGATCGTAGGAGAATTTGATCCGAAAAAAGTAACAGTAGAAGAACTTGGTCTGTACATGGCAGGCGCAAAGAGAAAGGGGGCCTGATGGGATGAATAACAATGAGAAGTCCAAAGGAGGCCTTTTGAGAAACGGGGCAGTGCAGTCTCTGATTGCGTCCGTGATCTGTATTATCATAGGTCTTCTGATCGGTTATGTTGTATTACTTATTATCAATCCGGCAGGTGCAGCGGGAGCCATCGTTGCGATTTTAAAGAACTTTATGTATTACCCGTCAGCCGTAAAGGCGACACAGTATTTCGGAAGTACGCTGGTGAAAGCGTGTCCGCTGCTGCTATGTTCCCTGTCTGTGCTGTTTGCCTACAAGGTGGGCCTGTTTAACATCGGAGCAGCAGGACAGTATGTGGCAGGTGCAGGTGCATGCCTGTATTTTGCACTGGGATTCAAGATGCCGTGGTATGTATGTGTGCTGGCAGCAATTGTCGTAGCAGCAGCTCTGGCAGCCGTTTCCGGTATTCTGAAGGCATACTGCAACGTAAACGAAGTTATTTCCTGTATTATGCTGAACTGGATCTCCCTGTATGTGGTAAACATGCTGTTATCCACAGTAAAAGATCCGTCCAGCCCGTATTCTCTGGCACTGGGATCCACCAATGCGGCAGCAGCTCTGCCTACACTGGGACTGGAAAAATTATTTGCAAATAATAAATACGTATCCATTGCCCTTCCATTGTCTGTAATCGTTGCGATTCTGGTATGGATACTTCTGGAAAAAACAAAACTTGGATATGAACTGAAAGCCACCGGCCTGAATAAACAGGCAGCAAAATACTGTGGTATGAAGGAAAAATACAATATCATCCTGACCATGGTGATCGCCGGTGCTCTGGCAGGGCTGGGTGCATCCTTCTACTACCTGACAGGTGTGGAACAGTGGGCAGTAACCCAGACCAGTGTCCCTGGTATGGGATTTAACGGAATCGCGGCAGCATTCCTGGGAGGTCTGCATCCGATCGGAGCGATCTTCTCATCCTACTTTATTCAGCACATTACCAGTGGAGGCGCTTACGTGGATAAGTCTATGTACTGTTCCCAGATTTCAGATTTTATCTCAGCACTGATTATTTACCTGTGCGGTTTCGTATTCTTTTTCAAACTGTGGATGAACCACATGCTGGATAAGAGAGACGAAAAACGTGCGATGAAAGAAGAGAAGGGAGGCGAAGCATAATGTTACTTCTGATTCAATATACATTAATATTTGCTTCCGTTTTAATTCTGGTGGCACTGGGCGGATGTTTTTCCGAGCACAGTGGGGTTATTAATATCGGACTGGAAGGTATCATGGTTATGGGAGCTCTGGGAGGAGCACTGATGCTGCGTTTCCTTTCACCGGATCTGCCGGCAGTGGTAATTATTCTGCTGGTTATGCTGGCAAGTATTGCAGTTGGTATGGTATATTCCCTGCTCCTTGCAGTGGCAGCCATTAATTTCAAGGCAGACCAGACACTGGTCGGTACCGCACTGAACCTGCTGGGAACGGCAGCAGCCGTTGTTGTGGTAAGAGCCATCAACATGGCAGCAGATCCGAATAATGTATCTTCTACTGTATCCTATATTGCTACCAAGAAGGCATTACTGGTCAGAATCGGAGGCTTTGAATTTAACTGGTTCATGCTGGTAGCACTGCTTGCATTAATAATCTCTTATGTAGTATTATATAAGACGCGGTTCGGACTTCGTCTTCAGGCGTGTGGAGAACATCCTCAGGCAGCGGATTCTGTAGGTATTAACGTACAGAAGATGCGTTATGCGGGTGTGCTGATCTCCGGTGTGCTGGGAGGACTGGGCGGAATCGTATATATTACAGCCGGTGTAAGCGAATGGAAGTTTGAAAATGGTGTGGCAGGATTTGGATTCCTGGCTCTGGCAGTTATGATTTTTGGACAGTGGAAGCCAGTCAATATCGGTCTGGCAGCCCTTCTTTTCGGAATGTTCCGGGCATTGTCTAATGTATATAATGGCTTCGGAGCTCTGGCAGCCCTGCACATTCCAAGTACGGTATACAATATGCTGCCATATATTATTTCTCTGATTGTTCTGGCATTTACCTCCCAGAAATCAAGGGCACCGAAGGCCGAAGGTATTCCGTACGATAAAGGACAAAGATAACACAGATGAACTAAGAACAGCCCGCCGGCGTGATGACAGAAGAGAAACCCTTGTTACTGTGAATAGTAGCGAACTCTCAGAACAGACATCCGTCCGGCGGATTTTTAAAGGAGAATAATGATGAAATATGATGTGATTATTGTGGGCGCAGGCCCTGGAGGAATTTTTTCCTCTTATGAACTGGTAAAATTAAATCCAAATCTGAAAATTGCAGTATTTGAAGCAGGATATTCCCTGGAAAAGCGTCACTGCCCGATTGATGGCGACAAGGTAAAGAACTGTATCAAGTGCAAGACTTGTGCGATTATGAGTGGATTCGGAGGTGCCGGCGCATTTTCAGATGGAAAATATAATATTACCAATGATTTTGGTGGAACCCTGTACGAATATATCGGCAGAAAGGAAGCCATGGATCTGATGAAGTACGTAGATGAGATCAACGTAAAACACGGTGGAGAGGGAACGAAGATGTACTCGACAGCCGGAACCGGGCTGAAAAAAGTCTGTATGCAGAATAAGTTAAAGCTTCTGGATGCGTCGGTGCGTCATCTGGGAACGGACATCAACTATGTGGTACTGGAAAACCTGTATGCAGAGTTAAAGGACAAAGTAGATTTCCATTTCCATACACCGGTAAGCAGCGTGGAAGTCATGGACGGCGGTTACCGTGTGGTGACAGAGAAAGAAAGCTATGAATGTGAGAAATGTATCATTTCTGTTGGAAGAAGCGGAAGCAAGTGGATGGAGACAGTTTGTAAGAAATTGGATATTCCGACCAAGTCCAACCGTGTGGACATCGGTGTCCGTGTAGAACTGCCGGCAGTGATTTTCTCAGATCTGACAGATGAACTTTATGAAAGCAAGATTGTATACCGTACAGAGAAGTTCGAGGATAATGTACGTACCTTCTGTATGAATCCTTACGGAAGTGTGGTAAATGAAAATACCAACGGTATCGTAACGGTAAACGGACACAGCTTTGAGGATCCTGCAAAACGTACAGAGAATACCAACTTTGCCCTTCTGGTGGCAAAACATTTTTCCGAGCCGTTCAAGGATAGCAATGGATATGGAGAAAGTATTGCCAGACTGTCTAATATGCTGGGAGGCGGTGTTATCGTACAGCGTTTTGGTGACCTGGTAAGAGGAAGACGAAGTAATGCCAAGAGAATCGAAGAAGGTCTTGTGACACCGACCCTGTCAGCTACACCGGGTGACCTGAGTCTGGTACTGCCAAAGCGTATTCTTGATGGTATCATTGAAATGATTTACGCACTGGATAAGATCGCACCTGGAACGGCCAATGATGACACACTGCTGTATGGTGTGGAAGTAAAATTCTACAATATGGAAGTAGAACTGGATGAAAATCTGGAAAGCAAACATAAGGGACTGTATGTTATAGGTGATGGAAGCGGGGTAACCCATTCTCTGTCACATGCATCGGCAAGCGGTGTTTATGTTGCAAGAAAGATTGTAAACGGATAAAAAAGAGACAACATGGTACCGCATAAATTCTGAAACAGAAATGGGGGCTGCCAAATGAAAACAGACAAAAAGCAGGGAATATTGATTGTGGATGAGTCGGCAGAGAAACGCACACAGATGAAAAATATTCTTCAGAAGGAGTTTTGTGTTCTGGAGGCAGAGAACGAAGGAGAGGCAGCAAAAATACTGAAGAATTATGAAGTGGATTTTTGTGTGATGCTCCCGGACAGTTATCGGGCGCTGACCGGACTGGGTGCTGTATATTCGGCTCAATTAAAGCGGCTGGAGGAAAAGGCGTCACTGGATCCTCTGACGGGACTCCTGAATCACGCAGCGGCGAGGAAAAGAATGGAAGAACGGCTGAGCAGTCATGAAGAAAGCAAATTTGCATTTATCATTTTTGACCTGGATTATTTCAAACTGGCCAATGATACTTATGGGCATAAGTTTGGGGATGATGTGCTGATTTACATAGCGGAGACTTTGCGCAGTGTGCTTCGCAAAGAGGATCTGGCAGTACGGATTGGCGGGGATGAGTTCCTGATTATACTGGAATATCATGAGGATATAGAGCCTGTGGCAGACCGGATTTTTCAGATACTGAAAGGGAATTATGAACATTTCCCGATCTCTATCAGTATGGGAATCAGCATGACCGAGAACAATATCCGGGAATACGATACTCTGTTTAAGCGGGCGGATAAGGCACTTTATGCAGCCAAGCGAGGCGGCAGAGGGCGGTATGTATTTTATGACGACATGATGGACAATATGTTTTCTGTATTATCTCCGATTGAGGGAGCAGAAGAAGATAAAAGAGGATTAGTATGAAAGGACAGACAGAAGAAGCAAAGATAAGTACAAAAAATAGCGTCAGGAGACTGGTGATGGTAGTAATTGCTGTTTTGCTTCAGGTGGCATGGATCATCGGGCTGGCATTGAAACTGACGAATTATTATGCGGCAATTTCCACATTGGCAAGTGTATTGGCATTACTGTTGGTATTTCGCGTATATGGACTGCGGATTAATTCTGCTTACAAGATATCATGGATTATTCTGATTGAACTGTTCCCAATTCTGGGCGTGTGTCTGTATTTGATGTTTGGGAGAACCGGGGCACTGGGAACAATGCGGAAGTGGTTTGACAAGGTACATACGGCTTATGCACATTTGTTGCCACAGGATGAGACAACTGTGGATAAGTTGGAAAATGTCGACGCAGGTCTTGCCAGACAGTCAGAGTATCTCCGTAAAGGTGCCGGATATCCGGTCTATCAGAATACGGATGTGGAGTTTTACGGAGACACGGTGCAGGCACTGGAGGCGCAGAAGGCAGAGATGCGCCGTGCACAGAAGTTTATTTTCATGGAATATCATGCCATTGAGGATTCCGTTGCGTGGAGAGGAATCGAAGAGATTCTGGTGGAAAAAGCGGCAGAAGGGCTGGATGTACGTGTTTTCTATGATGATATGGGCAGTATTGGTTTCATCAATAAAGATTTCATGGAAAAAATGAAACGGAAAGGAATCCAATGCAGGGTGTTTAATCCATTAATGCCGATTCTGAATGTATTTATGAATAACCGGGATCACAGGAAGATTACAGTGATTGACGGAAAAGTCGGATTTACCGGAGGGTATAATCTGGCAAATGAGTATTTTAACCTGACACATCCTTACGGACAGTGGAAAGATTCCGGTGTGAAACTGACAGGAGATGCAGTGCGCAGCCTGACACTGATTTTTATGGAGATGTGGAATGCCACGCAGAAGGAACAGGAAGATCCGATACCGTATCTGTTAAAGCCAGCTTACCGCTCAGCAGAGGGCGGTTATGTACAGCCTTATGCAGACAGTCCATTGGATGGCGAGCGTACCGGGGAAAATGTCTATCTGAATATGATCAAGAGTGCGAAGAAATATATCTATATCACCACGCCGTATCTGATTATCAGTGATGAGATGCAGCGTACGCTGATACTGGCAGCGAAAAGCGGCGTGGATGTGCGGATTATTACGCCGGGTATTCCGGATAAGCCGCTGATCTATAAAGTTACCAGAAGCTATTATGCAGGTCTGGCAGCCGAAGGCGTGCGGATCTACGAATATACGCCGGGCTTTATTCATTCCAAGCAGATGGTCTGTGACGATGAAGTGGCTGTTGTGGGCACGATCAATATGGACTTCCGCAGTCTGTATCTGCACTTTGAGAATGCGTGCTGGATTGCAAAATGCAGGGCGGTGTTGGCGGTACGTCATGATTTTGAAACACTCTTTCCGGTTTGCCGGGAAGTTACCGAGAAATACCGCCAGAAACGGTCGCTGGCACTGCGGGGATGGGAATGCATCCTGCGGATGTTCAGTCCACTGATGTAAAGAAAAGGCAGTGATTGTGTGTGATCACTGCCTTTTTTATATGCGTGCTATCTATGGTTATGACCGCAGATAATATTTGCTTTGCTGCTTGCCTTTCGAATGCCTGTTAAGCCCTCCGATACCGGTTGAAGCAGGAGTAGATCTCCTGTACTCTTGGTATTGCGTATCCGCCGGAAATGTATTTCCCTTCCATGAAGGCAGATAGTCCTTTTTTTTCTAACTGTGTCTGGATGAACTGTACAATTTCAGGCAGTGTTTTTTTCGAATCTGCCAGTTTTTCTACTGCGTATTTCAGAAGCAGACCGAGAGTGGCGGTCTGTTCGCAGTCGATGAGCTGTTCGATATAACGCAGGTCTACAGTTTGTTTCCCAAGTGAAAATCCGTCTTTTCCCTGTAATTTTGCTTTCAGGCTTTCTTCTCCGCGCACAGCGCCGGTGCGGTAATCTCGTTTTTTGCCCACTGCTTTCGGATCAGTGGTCATGATGCGGTGGCTTTCTGGCATTGTAAACGGGCGGACCGGTGTCTCGGGAATTGGAAATTCATTACACAGGACTTTTGCTTTTTCTGTAATATCCACAGGCACATAGCTGTCCATCTGTATGACGGTATCTGCAATGTGGAAAAAGGCACCGGTGCTTCCGGCAACCAGAACTGTGGAGATACCGGCCTGAGCATACAGGTCACGGGCACGCTCCAGAAATGGAGTGATCGGTTCTTTGTCTGGAGCTATAAGGCGTTGCATGAAGGCGTCACGCACCATAAAGTTGGTGGCAGAGGTATCTTCATCCAGCAGGAACACACTGCTTCCGGACTCCATGCCTTCGATGATGCCTGCAGCCTGAGAAGTACTTCCGCTGGCGTCGTCTGTGGAGAAGCAGCGAGTATCCTTACTGTTTGGAAGGTCATTGATGAACATGGAGATGTCCACATCTTTGATGAAGCGCCCGTCCTCGGAACGGAGCTTCAGGGCAGAATCATTGGTCAGGACATATTCCCGCCCGTCTCCGGCAACGTGATTGTATACACCCATATCCAGAGCATTCAGCAGAGTGGATTTGCCGTGATAGCCACCGCCTACGATGAGCGTGATGCCCTCTGGAATCCCCATACCGTTGATGGTGCCTTTATGTGGCAGTTCCATAGTGATGCGCAAGGATTTCGGGGAAGCGAAGGATTTTGCATTTTTCATTGGGCGGGAAGATACGCCGCTTTCTCGCGGCAGGATAGCTCCGTCAGCTACAAAAGCCACCAGTTTTCTTTTTTTCATTTCTTTACGAATGGCATCCTGATCTTCGCACAGATCTATGGACTGTTTCACTTCTGCAGCATTCAGATTGCGGTAATAAAAGGTCTTTTCCACACATACAGGCAGAAAATCAAATAAGATTTTTTCCAGTTCTTTTGCGTTAATACTGCGGCCGTTGGCTGGAAAACCGACAAAGAAGCGGGCAGTTATTAAGCCGTTTTGTGGATCGTTGTCTATCTGGCAGGCAGTCCGTTCCAGAATCTCCGGACCACACTGACTGACGGAGATCAGACCACTTTTACCAGAACCCTTGGCACGAAAAGAAAACTTTGCCACCTGTGTAGCAAACTGACGGGTAAGGTAATCAGAAAGTGTTACCCTGGTCAGTACACTTGCAAGGCAAAACTGCGGGAAGCCGGCACGTTTCAGAGGCACCTGTACACTGATGTGGGACGGGGAGGCGAAAGGATCTCCCTGCACATGATCAATGGAAAGAGTGTACGCTGGAAAACGGTAAGTGCCTTTCAGAGACTTGTATGCCGGGTAGCTTTTATGGTCAATGGAATGTAATAATTGCTGTAAATCATTGGATGATTGCATAAAATGGACTCCTTTTGTGAATTCTTATAGTAAAGATATTATAAGACTTTCGAAGGTTGAACGCAATGTAGTACTTATTTTCAACGAACGAACACCGTGCAATATGATAGGCTATCTAATTAACGAACGAACAACATGCAGTATGATCTGCCAGGATACGTTGATTTTCTATATCTGCCTACCATCTTAGCAGATCGTACATGCATTTGTGTTCTGTATGTTGAGGACATATATGAATCTTAGACATACAATACTTACACTTGCGTGCTGTATACAGAGAAAATATTTAATTATTTTCAGCAGTGTACATGTACTTGTGGTCTGTTTCGCGAAACGGATTATGAATTATGTATCAGGATATAAGATTCAACGGTGATGAATAGAGGTAAAATGTAAGAATTATCTTGACAGAAGTGAATGTATGAATTATAGTAATTTATGGAGTTAGAATAATCTAACACAAATAATAAAAAGCTTACGAAGATTAGCTTTTTATTACGGATAAGGAGTATTGGGGTATGTTGGAACGGTATCTGGTGGAGCATTGTTCTCCTACGCTGGCGTCGATTAAGACGGTAAATCTGTTTACGTATGCGTATTCTTCGGAAGAGAAAGTGCAGGAGCAGATTGATCTCTGGAATGCATCGATGAATGGCAAAGGGATTTTTGTAATGGAGCTGCGAAGGAGTGAGAAAGCAGCATTGATCTATGTGTGCCGGAAGTCGTTTCTGGAGCGGGATCTGAAGAAACCGGGAGTAGCTCAGTTTATGAAGAAATATGGATACACCAGTCTGGAACCGGAAGATGCTCTTAAGTTACTTCAGAATAAGTTGCAGGCTCAGGAGGAATTCCCTCATGAGATCGGAATTTTTCTCGGATATCCACTGGGAGATGTGATCGGTTTTATCAAGAATGCCGGACACAACTGTAAATGTACCGGATGCTGGAAGGTATACTGTAATGAGTGTGAAGCAGTCCGAACCTTTGCAAAATATAAGAAATGCAAGGATGTATATATGCGTCTGTGGCAGCAGGGACGAAGTGTTCTGAAGCTGACGGTGGCAGCTTAAAGCCAGACCTGAAGAATGACAGAGAAGTGTCATGATATTTCTGAAGGTTTGGATGAATATAAGTTAAGAGAAAGTCAAATGACTTTTTAATTAAATATGAATGAAAATAGCAGGAGGAATTTAAAATGAGTAAAGTAGCAGTTGTATTCTGGAGCAGTTCAGGAAATACAGAGACAATGGCAGAAGCAGTGCTGGAAGGAGCAAAAGGAGCAGGCGCAGAAGCAGAAATGATTAACTGCGCAGATTTCAATGCAGATATGGTAGATCAGTATGACGGAATCGCACTGGGATGCCCGGCTATGGGAGATGAAGTTCTGGAAGAAGATGAATTCCAGCCACTGTACGATGCATGCAAAGGCAAACTGGCAGGCAAGAAAGTAGCACTGTTCGGTTCCTATGGATGGGGAGATGGCGAATGGATGAGAAACTGGGAAGAAGATGCAAAGGGCGCAGGCATTGCACTTGCATGCGACAGCGTAATCTGCAACGATGCACCAGACGATGAAGCAACCGCAGCGCTGAAAGACTTAGGCGCAGCAATTGCATAAGCGGACAACAAAAATGGAATAAACAGTGAAACCAGCTAGATAGCGCGACACAGAAATATTAATAAAAGGAAAAGTGAGATAAAAAGCTCGTTGTTATAAAAAACAGCGGGTTTTTTATTATGTGAAAATGTATGGACATTTGTCAGAAAAAATTCCTAAGGAAAAAATAATGTGGTTTTTCCATAGATATCTGACACAGAATTCGTAAAATAAGTTCCAACAAGAAACGAAGAATAAATGAATTATCATGTGGACTGAGGATCGCACTTCCTCCAGAGAAAAAAATTATTCTGACAGTCGGGGACGGAGATGCATTTGGTATCGGACTTTTGCACCTGCTGAACTGTGCAATGAGTAAGGCAGCATATCAGAAATTCAGTCATATGGTAAATAAAGGAATTCTGATCTATGATCCTGGTTTTGTTGAGCCATACGAGTCTCTTTTATGCCATCAGACAGCTATACCTGCAAGAGAATTATCAGCAGAACATTTTGGAAAAGAGTTGTCTGCAAATATGATTTTATATGGTTACCTGATACAAAAATTAAATGGGAAAATAGACAGGGAAAAGGCACTGGAAGCGATGGAACAAAGGATACCACGCGCATTGGAAGAAAACAAAAAGGCATTTGAACTGGGATTTTCTTTTAAAGCATAAACAAAACTGCTGTTACTTTAAAGAGTGATCTAAAGTAACAGCAGTTTTGTTATATTATCATTTATTTCTTATACAGAATCCGGATGGAGTTCAGGATACACAGCATAGCGACGCCGGTATCTGCAAATACAGCGAACCACATGGATGCGTGTCCTGTCAGACCAAGGATCATAACAACTGCCTTGATGATCAGAGCGAATACCACGTTCTGCCAGGAGATAGCACTGGTTGCATTAGCAATGCGGATAGCCTGTGGAATGGCGTCCATATTGGAGTTCATGAATACTACATCAGCAGCTTCGATGGCTGCATCAGCACCGCTTCCCATAGCAGCTCCTACGTCAGCACCGGCAAGAACCGGAGCATCGTTGATACCGTCACCAACGAACATCACGCTGGTATGTGCGGCACGGATCTTCTGAAGTTCAGCCAGTTTATCCTGAGGAAGAAGTTTTGCATGAACTTCATCAATACCGGTTGCAGCAGCGACTGCATCTGCACTTTCCTGTGCATCACCGGTCAGCATAGCAGTGGTAATACCCAGTTTCTTCAGTGCAGCGATGGCAGATTTTGCCTCGCTCTTGATGGTATCGGAGATCACGATGTGACCTTCGAACTTGCCGTTCAGAGCAATTAGAACTTCGCTTCCGAAGCCTTTTTTCTGGTAAGCAGACAGATCGATATGGAACTGATCCATCAGCTTGCGGTTACCAACCAGAAGAGTACCTTTATCAGTCTGGGCAGAAATACCGTGACCTGCGATTTCTTCCAGCTTTGCCGGTTTTACAAGAGAAAGTCCTTTTTCCTGTGCGGCAGTTACAATACTGGTGGCAATCGGATGAGTAGAGATCTGCTCGCATCCGGCAGCCAGAGTTAATAATTCATCGGAAGAAAGGGATCCTGCGGATATCACTTCCTGTACTACGAAGTTACCTTCTGTGATGGTACCTGTCTTATCCATAACGACAGCTTTTACATTGTGAAGCTGTTCCAGAGAGATACCACCTTTGAACAGGATACCCTTTTTGGAACCGGCTCCGATTCCAGAGAAGAATGCAAGCGGAACGCTAAGTACCAGCGCACATGGACAACTGATAACCAGGAAGGTCAGTGCGGTGTGTACCCAGTAGTACCAGTTTCCGGATACCAGTGACGGGATAATGGCAGTTGCCAGTGCCAGAACAACGACAAATGGAGTGTAGACTCTGGCGAATCTTGTAATAAAACGGTCGATCTTTGGTTTGCTTGCAGCGGCATTTTCTACAGAATCCAGAATACGGGTAACCATGGATTCTGATAACGGTTTGTCAACACGGATCTTTAACTGACCAGATACATTGACACAACCGGAAACAATTTCGTCACCTTTTTTCACAGTAACCGGAACCGGTTCGCCTGTGATAGCGGAAGTATCCAGACGGCTGTCACCTTCCAGAATGGTTCCATCCAGAGGAATGCGATCACCAGGACGAACCAGAAGTACGTCACCGACTTCTGTCTCTTCAGCCGGGATCACGCGGATATCATTGCCAGATACCAGATTGACAGTTTCCGGACGAAGATCTACAGCATCCATGATCTGAGTCCGGCTGCGTTCTACTGCGATATCTTCGAAAAATTCACCGATGCGGTAGAACAGCATAACGCCAACTGCTTCGGAGAAATCACCAACAGCAAAAGCACCCAGAGTAGCGATACTCATCAGGAAATTCTCATCAAATACCTGTCCGTGTGTCAGGTTCTTTACCGCAGTGATAACGATTTCCAGACCAAGAATCAGGTAAGCAATAACATTGACAATTGCCGGTGCATAACCATTCACGCCCATATGTTCCATAACTTCGCCGATGACAAATAAAACAGCGCCGGTTGCAATCATGGCAAGAGTCTTTTTCTGCTCGGCTTTCTCATCTTTCTTATCATCTGCTTTGGCGGCAGATTTTGGTGTCGGATCCTTTGGAACTACTTTCACTTCAGATTCAATGGAGGCGCAGATGTCTTGAATCTGCGGCAGCAGGGAATCCAGACGTTTTCCGGTGATACGAAGCTGTTTTGTGGAGAAAGTGATAGTAGCTTCTGCTACATCATCCAATTCGTTGATGCGTCGTTCCATCTTGGCAGCACAGTTCGCGCAGCCCAGATTCTCCAGAATGTAGACACGGCCTTCACCACCATTTCGGGTAACCGGAGTCTTTGGAACTACTTTCACTTCAGATTCGATAGAAGCACAGATGTCCTGAATCTGAGGAAGCAGTGCATCCAGATGTGTGCCTGAAATGCGAAGCTGCCTGGTAGCAAATGTGATAGTAGCATCCGCTACATCATCTAATTCATTAATGCGGCGTTCCATCTTGGCAGCACAGTTGGCACAGCCCAGATTTTCCAGAATGAAAACCTGTTTTTCCGGACCGGCTGCATGATGATGGTGCTTATGTTCTTCATGCTCGTGATGATGTTCATGACCGCAGCCACAACCGCATTCGTCATCATCGTGATCATGGTGGTGGTGTTCGTGAAGATGCTCGTGTTCATCATGAACATGATCGTGGTGTTCATGGCCGCAGCCACAACCGCATTCGTCATCGTCGTGATCATGGTGGTGGTGTTCGTGAAGATGCTCGTGTTCATCATGAACATGATCGTGGTGTTCATGGCCGCAGCCACAACCGCATTCGTCATCGTCGTGATCATGGTGGTGGTGTTCGTGA
>UQWA01000040.1 GCA_900544685.1 uncultured Lachnospiraceae bacterium
CTGTCCGTAACCGGACTGAAAAATCCAGAAATAATAAAAGTAGCTGCATAGCCGAAAGGTAAGCAGTATTGGTGTCATGGACGCACCCTGAAAAAGGGCGGTATCTCGCCAGATTTCAGATGCTCTGGCAACTTAGTTGCCGAGTAGTTCACTGAAGTAATAGTGAAAAAATAGTGAAGTTTTAATGGAAAAAACATTCCCTTTTGGGTATAATAAAAGATACCAGAAGGGAGTGTTTTTATTTATGATAAAGCCTGTATTATCAAATGAAATGCTAAAATATATTACAGAAATAGAGAAAAACAGGTATAAGGTTTCGACGGTGAGGCTTTCTAAGGCTGTGGCAAACAGATTGCGTAAAAATTCTAAAAAAAAGAGTTCTTATGCATCCAATAAAATAGAGGGAAATCCACTTTCTGAAAAACAGGTAGATGAGGTGATAGATAATGATGAAAGAAAGCATTATTTGAAGCCGGAACAGGAAGTACGTAATTATTTCCTTGCATTAAATTATCTGGAAGAAAAGGTCAGAAAGAAACAAAGTCTCACAAGGCAGCTTATTTTGGATGTACAGAAGTTTGTAGAAAAAGGAGCATCAAAAGAAAAGATTGGTCTTAGAGGTCCAATGCCTCCAGGAGTCTTGTTTGCAGTCTATGATTCTCAGACAGGAAATCCAGATTATATTCCTCCCGAATATTGCGATATTCCAGAGTTGCTGGATGAACTTGTGGAATACGTAAATACCACAGATGATCACCCGTTAATTGTTGCGGCAGTGGTGCATTACCAGCTAGTAACGATCCATCCATTTGAAGATGGAAATGGAAGAACCGCAAGACTGATATCTGGGTATATACTGGATCTAAATGGGTATGGATTTAACGGAATTGGTTCATTGGAAGAGTATTTTGCGTATGATATTGATGAATACTATGCATCATTGCAAATGGATTTGCCAGCGTTATATTATTCAGGAAGAGATAAACCACCGCACCCGGAAATCTGGATCAATTACTTTTTGAGAATGGTACAGCTCTATTCAGATAAAGTTTGTGAATTGTCGGAAAAATCAAATGAAGAAGGAATTGTCGGAAGTATATCATTTTTAAAAGGAAAAGAAAAAGAACTTCTGATGTTGTTGATAAGAGAACACAAACAGCAATTTACACCTATAGAGATAAGCAGGAAAATAGGTGTAACAAATAAGACAGTCATAACACGGCTTTCGACGTTGGTAAAAAATGGGTTTGTGGTTCCAATCATGGCTAATCAGCGTATTCGTTTTTATGAATTAAGCGAATTTACACGCCATAATGAGAAGGAAATCTTAAAAGCAATTCAATAAATCACACGCAGAAAGAATAAGGTGAATAACAATGAGAGCGACAATGAAGTATCGTATATTAGGAAAAACAGGACTGATGGTAAGTGAAATTGGTTTCGGAGGTGAATGGCTGGAACGTCATCCAGAAGAGGAAGGCGTAGAACTGATTCACTATGCATCCTCAAAAGGAATCAACATTGTGGATTGCTGGATGCCGGATCCGAAATCCAGAGATATTATTGGAAAAGGGATCAAAGATAACCGCAGTCAGTGGTTTATTCAAGGACATATTGGTTCTACATGGAAGGATGGACAGTATTACCGGACAAGAGAGATGGAGTATGTACGTCCGGCATTCGAAGATCTGTTAAAAAGAATGCAGACAGATTACATAGATCTTGGCATGATTCATTATGTGGATTCAGAAGAAGAATGGGAACAGATTCAGCATTCTGAGTATTTGGACTATGTGATGGAATTAAAAGAAAAAGGCATCATTCATCACATCGGTATGAGCTCTCATAATCCAAAGGTGGCAAAAAAGGCGGCAGAATCCGGCTACGTAGAGATGATTCTATTCAGTATCAATCCGGCATTTGATATGCTTCCGGCCAGTGACAATATTGATACCATGTTTGCAGATGAGTTTGACAGCGGACTGAAGGGAATCGATGCGGATCGTGCGTTACTATACCGCACCTGTGAAGAAAATCAGGTGGGAATTACCGTGATGAAGGGATTTGCCGGAGGAAGATTATTTGATGAAAAGAGATCCCCATTTGGAGTTAGCCTGACTCCGGTACAATGTATTCATTATGCATTGACTACCCCTGCAGTCTGTTCCATTATGTGCGGATATGACACGAAAGAGCAGGTAGATGCGGCAGTGGCCTATGAGAGAGCATCAGAAGCAGAGAAAGATTATGCATCTGTACTGACCAGTGCACCGCTTCATTCCTGCAGAGGTGAGTGTACCTACTGTGGACACTGCAAGCCGTGTGTGGAAAATCTGGATATAGCCATGATTAATAAATTCTATGATCTGGCAACCATGCAGCCGGAAGTGCCGGCAACGCTTCAGGCACATTATGAAGCACTGGAACATAAAGCATCTGAATGTATCGGATGCAGATCCTGTGAAACACGTTGTCCGTTTGGTGTGCCGATTGCAGAACGAATGGAGAAGACGGCAAAATTATTTGGATGCTGATAGGGGAGATAATATGAATTCAATTATGGAAAGTTTATATCACAGAAAATCCGTGAGAGTCTATGAGGATAGACCTGTGTCTGATGAACTTAAAAATGAGATTTTAGATGCAGCCATGCAGGCTCCGTCAGCAGGATGTCAGCAATTGTATACAATTTTAGATATTACGGATCAGAATCTGAAAGATGCACTGGCAGAGACTTGCGATCATCAGCCATTTATCGCAAAGGCATCGATGGTACTGGTATTTTGTGCAGATTGCAAGAAATGGTATGATACTTATCTGGAAGCAGACTGCGAGCCAAGATTGCCGGGAGCAGGAGATCTGATGCTGGCGGTGACGGATGCGGTGATTGCGGCGCAGAATGCAGTGGTAGCGGCAGAAAGTCTGGGAATTGGCTCCTGCTATATTGGAGATATTATGGAGAACTGCGAAGAGCAGCGCAGGCTTCTGAATTTGCCGGAATATGTATTTCCTGCCGCCATGCTGGTATTCGGGTGGCCAACACAGCAGCAGATGGATCGACAAAAACCACAACGCTGCGAGCGAAAACATATCGTACATGAAAACACTTATCGAAGTATGAATGGAGAAGAACTGCGGGAAATGTTTGCGCATCAGTGCAAAAACCGGTCATTTGAAGAATGGTGTCAGGCGTTTTGTCAGAAAAAGTATAATTCTGATTTTTCCAGAGAGATGACCAGATCAGTGGAGAAATACCTGAAGCAGTTTCAAAAAACAGAATAGAGTATATCAGATGTGAAATGAAAGAGACCGGGCAGTATGTAAAAGGATGTACAGCCCGGTTCTTTTATATATAGAGATCAATTTTAAACAGATCACATGGAATATAATGTTTATTGGTCATGAGCAGCTGATGATTCTGGTCATAGATATTCTCAAAAACCAGCAGGAAAGAATCATGGCTGGAGAGTTTATAGTTTTTCGCGGTAAAATTCCCGGAAGTGGAATAGGTACAGCTGCGGTAAAAATGATGGCTTTCATCATAGCTGGTATGTTCTAGGAATTCCAGAAGCTGCTGCTGATCATTTAAATCGATCTGAAGCCGGGCAATGACTTCGATGGGAATGAAGCTTAAGGAATAGGTGATGGTTTGCTGCGCATGCTGATACCAGCGGTCTGCGACAACGACAGCAGCGGTATATTGTCCAAGGGTATCCAGCATGGACTCAGATGGCACTTCAATCCGGGAGTCCAGTTCCACATGATCCAGAGATTCGGTACAGTAGGCGTACATGGGATGAAGAGGCGCCGTTTTACCGGAAACAGTTCCTACGGATGCAGGAAGTGAGGTACGGGCAGACCGTACAAAGTTCCCTACACCTGGCACATTTTTTATCAGTCCGTCTTCAATTAGAAGCAGCAGTGCCTTACGCAGGGTCATGCGGCTGACATTCATGGAAGCGGCCAGAGTCGTCTCAGGAGGAAGCTGTGCTTCCGGTGGATAGGTACCGTTTTTGATCTGTTCATAGAGCTGGTCATATACTTTTACATGTTTTAATTTCTTAAGTTTAGACTTGTCTGTTTTTTCTGACATATAAAATCCTCTTGTATATCATTCTTATCTTATCATAAAAGGTAAAACAACAAATGTCAATCCCAGAAACACTTGTATAATTTGCACAAAACAAGCATATATTTTTTGTATGGTATTAGGAATTGAAGATATACAGGTATAGATATAAAATGGACAGTATAATGAATAAAATTATACAGGTATAAAAATATACAGAGATAAAGAAAGTGAGGAAGAAGTTATGCAGAACTATTCAGGAGAAGTTGGTTTACAGTATCATTTACAGATCAGACCTGGTGATGTGGGACGTTATGTGATTCTTCCGGGAGATCCAAAGAGATGTGAAAAGATTGCAAAGCATTTTGAGGATGCGAAGCTGATTGCAGACAGCAGAGAATTTGTGACCTATACCGGTTATTTGGATGGTGAAAAAGTCAGTGTGACTTCTACTGGTATCGGCGGACCTTCTGCATCCATTGCCATGGAAGAACTGGTACTTTGCGGTGCGGATACATTTATTCGTGTAGGTACTTGTGGGGGCATTGAACTGGATGTAAAGGGCGGTGACATTGTCGTAGCAACCGGCGCAGTGAGAATGGAAGGCACCAGCAGGGAATATGCACCGATTGAATATCCGGCAGTGGCAGATCTGGATGTAGCCAATGCGCTGGTAGCAGCCTGCAAAGAGCTGGGTTATCCCTATCACACGGGTGTAGTACAGTGTAAGGATGCTTTTTATGGACAGCATGAGCCGGAGAGAATGCCGGTCAGCTATGAACTGCTCAATAAATGGGAAGCATGGAAACGCATGGGATGCAAGGCATCTGAGATGGAATCCGCAGCGCTGTTTATTGTAGCGCAGCATTTGAGAGTACGTTGTGGCTCCAACTTCCTGGTAGTGGGAAATCAGGAAAGAAATGCACTTGGCATGGAAAATCCAATCGTACATGATACGGAAGCAGCTATCACAGTGGGTGTGGAAGCAATCCGTAAACTGATCAAAGCAGACCGCGAAAAGAAATAGGAAAGTTCTGAGATTTGTGGTAAAATGGACAGGGAAAACTGATCAGAAGGATGGTGAAAAGATGAAGAAGTATAACCGGATTTTTACAATTGTCATTGATTCTCTTGGTGTGGGAGCCATGCCGGATGCTGCGCAGTATGGAGATGCCGGATGTGACACACTGGGACATATTGCAGAACGTACAGAGAATTTTCAGATTCCGAATCTGCAGAAGCTGGGAATGGCGAATCTTCATACCCTTCAGGGCGTGGCACCTGCAGAAAAGCCTCTTGCCTGCCATGGCAAGCTGAGAGAAGCCAGTAAAGGAAAGGATACTATGACCGGTCACTGGGAAATGATGGGACTTCAGATTACTACACCGTTTCAGACATTTACCGAACATGGTTTCCCACCGGAACTGATCGCAGAACTGGAAAAACGTACCGGACACAAAGTGATCGGTAATAAAAGCGCCAGTGGAACTGCCATTCTGGATGAACTGGCAGAAGAAGAGATTGCTACCGGTCATATGATCGTGTATACATCAGCGGATTCTGTCTTACAGATCTGTGGAAATGAAGAGACCTTCGGACTTGACGAGTTATATCGCTGCTGTGAGATTGCCAGAGAACTGACTATGAAAGATGAATGGAAAGTAGGCCGTGTCATTGCAAGGCCATACGTGGGCAGGAAAAAGGGTGAGTTCAAACGTACCAGCAACCGTCATGATTATGCTTTGAAACCATTTGGCAGAACAGCACTGAATGTATTAAAGGATGCAGGGCTGGATGTGATCTCGGTTGGAAAAATCTATGATATTTTTGATGGAGAAGGACTGACGGAGTCGAATAAGTCTAAGAGTTCTGTTCATGGGATGGAGCAGACTATCGAGATTGCAAAGCGAGACTTTCATGGTCTGTGTTTCGTGAATCTGGTAGATTTTGATGCACTCTGGGGACACCGCAGAAATGTAAAGGGATACGCAGAAGAACTGGAACGGTTTGATGCGAAACTTGGTGAATTCCTGAAAGAGTTAAAAGAAGATGATTTACTGATCATTACTGCAGACCATGGAAATGATCCAACCCATACCGGAACAGATCATACCAGAGAAAAGGTACCATTTCTGGCATACTCTCCATCCATGAAGGAAGGCGTGCATCTGAAAGAGGCGGATACTTTTGCAGTGATCGGTGCAACAATCACGGATAACTTCGGCCTGAAAATGCCAGAAGGAACCATTGGAACCTCTATATTAGATAAAATTGCAAAATAGAAAGGGAAAAACATGAACACAAGTGATGTATTAAAAATTGTAGACCATACGCTGCTGGCTCAGACAGCAACCTGGGCACAGATCAGAGAGATCCTGGATGATGCCATGAAATATCATACTGCATCTGCATGTATTCCGGCAGCATACGTAAAGCAGGCCGCAGAATATGTACAGGGCAGATTGCCGATCTGTACGGTTATCGGATTCCCGAATGGCTACAGTACTACAGAGACGAAGGTATTTGAAGCAAAAAATGCCATTGAAAATGGCGCCAGTGAAATCGACATGGTGATCAATATCGGGTTTTTGAAAGACGGAAGATATGAGGAAGTGGAAAAAGAGATCCGCAAAATTCACGAGGCATGTGACGGAAAGATTCTGAAAGTCATCATTGAGACCTGTCTTCTGACAGAGGATGAGAAGATCAAGATGTGTGAACTGGTGACCAAAGCAGGTGCAGAATTTATCAAGACCTCCACAGGATTCTCCACAGCCGGAGCTACGTTTGCAGATGTGAAGCTGATGAAAGAACATGTGGGAGAAGGCGTAAAGGTAAAAGCGGCAGGAGGAATTTCTTCTTTTGATGATGCAGAAGAATTTATGCGCCTTGGCGCAGACCGCCTAGGAACCAGCCGCCTGGTTAAGATTATGAAACAGACAGACAATGGTGCAGGATATTAATAAATAAGAGAGATAAACATAAAGGGACGCTATAGATTCAGATATAGTGTCTCTTTTTTAATATTGTTGAAAGGAACTTTTTCCGACAAGCCAGCATAGCATACCAGGAGAAGGTATATGAGGTTGCTATGAAAAAGTCAGATATGCAGATATTACAGAATGACCGGCCGGATCGGGGAGAACTGAAGATTAATGTGGAATCGGCACTTCGTACCGTTCCTGTTGAAAATGCAACAGTGGATATTTCTTATACCGGGGAGCCGGATCAGATTCTGGAAGAGGTGCGCACGGATCAAAATGGCAATACGGGTACGCTGGAATTGAAGGCTCCGCCACTGGAATACAGTATGCAACCGGGAGAAACTCAGCCTTATTCAGAATATACGATAAAAGTATCGGCAGAAGGATATGAACCGGTGACGATCAGCGGCTCAGAGGTAATGTCAGGGGAACTGTCATTGCAGAATATCCGGCTGCGTCCGCTGGAGCAGAGACGACCGCCGGAAGTCACTGCCATACCGCCGCATACGCTGTATGGAAATTATCCGCCGAAAATAGCAGAAGCTGAGATTAAACCGGTGAATCAGTCAGGAGAAATTGTATTGCGTCGTGTGGTTATTCCGGAATACGTAGTAGTGCATGATGGAAGTCCAAGAGATACCACGGCAGGAGATTATTATGTTCGGTATAAGGATTACATTAAAAATGTGGCATCCAGTGAGATTTATCCGACCTGGCCGAAAGAGACGATCATAGCCAATGTACTGGCGATAATGTCTTTTACACTGAATCGCGTTTACACAGAATGGTACCGGAATCATCAGTCATTTAGGGGTGAACTTTGCGATGCAGAATACGGAGTATGAGCAGATAGAAGTTAGCATCACATCCGGAATAAAGTTGTGTTTTGAATTCCCAAAGAGCACAGAGGATGGTGAGAAAATACGGAAAGAGGTAAGAGATATTTTATCTGGAGAATTGCGTGATACGATAAGGAAAATACAGACTAAATAAATGGAAAGAGGAGTATCATGCCATTGAAAAAGGTCAGAATGCTTTTGCGTGTAAGTTCCAATCAGCAGTTAGAGGCAGATGGAGATTTGAGTGTACAAAGGCGAATCGTAAAAGAATACATACAGAATCAGGAAGACTGGATGCTGGATGAAAAAGAATATTTCGAAGGAAGTAACAGTGGATACAGCAATGCTGTTTCAGACAGAGATGTATTGCAGGAAGCTTTGAGAGATGCAGAATCCGGACAATACGATATTCTGGTGGCATATAAGGATGATCGAATCGGAAGAAGAATGTGGGAGATCGGGTCTTATGTAATGGCTTTAAAAGGCTATGGAGTAGATATTTATACAGCAGTGGACGGAGGCATTTCACCGGAATCGGATGATATTATGGGACAGATGATGCTGGCTCTACGTTATGGAAATGCACAGAAAAGTAGTTCCGATACCGGAAAAAGAGTAAAAGATACGGCACAGAAACTTGTCCAGAGCGGCAAATTTATGGGAGGCAAAGCGCCATATGGATATATCTTGGAAATATCGGGAGAAATCAGTAAGCATGGCAGAGTTTTACATCATCTGGTTATTGTAGAAGAAGAAGCAGAAATTGTCCGGTATATTTACGAACTGGCAGCGAACAAAGAATTTGGATCCCAAAAAATTGCGCAGATTTTAAATGCAGATATAAAGTACCAAAACAAAATGAAAGGAGAAAAATGGAAAACAGGAACGATCACATCAATCCTGACGAATCCGGTATATGCAGGATATACGGCATACAAACGGAGAGAAAAACTGAATGGACGATACAGAAGGTTGGACAGAGCAGAATGGATTCTGGCCGAAAAACCAAATCAGGAAATTATAATAGTAGATCAGGAATTATGGACGCGTGTGCAGGAACAACGCGAAAAAAGAAGGATAAAGTATCAAAAGCGTGAAGAAAATAAAGATGCCAAGATAATAACCAGAAATGACGGAATGCTTGCTCTGATAGATGTCCTGTATTGTGGATATTGTGGAGAAAAGATGACAAATGGGACGAAATATAATTACTGGACAATGAAAGAAACCGGAGAGCGGAGAGCCAGCAGAGTACCAGCGTATAAGTGTCAGGGAATCTGTCAGGGAATTCCACATGAGAAACAGAGCAAATTACAGGCAAACAAAATAGAGCCAATTGTATTTGAAGCTATTGCTGGGTATATAGGAAAACTCCAGGAGCAGGAAGATGCTTTTGTACAGATTAGAGATAGTCAGAATCAGGAGAGGAAAAGGAAGAGGGAAGAACTGAACAGAGAGAAAAAGGCAATGGAAGAACTGGAACGGAAGATTGCGATAATGGAAGAAAAGATTCCGAATGCTATAACTGGTGAATATCCTTTGAGTCTTGGTGAACTGATGAATCTGATAAAAAAGGAAAAGGAGAAGGGAGAGCAGCAGAGACGTGAGATTCAGAAGAAAGAAAAAGAGTTGGAGGATATGATAGTATCTATGCAGGGATTGGAAGAATTGAGACAGAAGATTCCGACATGGCAGGAGATATTCTTACATGCAAAAACACCTGTAAAACGAGTACTGGTGAATAAGTTGATTGAACGCATAGACGTAAAAGATACAGAAATACATATTCGGTTTAAAATTCATCCAGGTGAATAAATATAAAAAAGGACTTGTCAACCAAACTGATAGCTCGTACAATAAGAATATGGCAACTTTACAATACTAAAGCGAAATGACATAAGAGGAGAAGGAAATAATGAAGAAAAAATGGATGGCAGCAACGCTGGCAACAGCAATGATCATGAGCTGCACCGGTGGAGTGATGACAGCATATGCAGATGACAGTAGTAGTGATGATGAGACAGTACTGACCCTTTGGTACTGGAAGAACAGCATTCAGGAAGATTTATTGGAACAGGTTTCTGAAGAATTTCCTGGAGTTAAGATTGATGCACAGCTGTATTCCGCAGATGATATCGAAGAGAAGATCAATACTACGATTGCCAGTGGTGGTGAACTGCCGGATCTTCTGGCCATGGATGACTGGATTGCGAATCTGCTCCAGTATCCGGATGAATTTGTAAATCTGTATGATGCTCCTTGTAATGCAGCAGATATTGAAGATCAGTATGTAGAATGGAAATGGAAAAAGGCAGAGACACCAGATGGCAAGCTGATTGCGCTTCCAATGGATATCGGACCAACCTGTATGTTCTATAATGCAGCTTTATTTGAAGCAGCAGGACTTCCGACTGATCCGGATGAAGTGGCAGCCATGATGGGAACCTGGGAAGATGCTTATGCAGCAGCAGAAAAGCTTCAGGCAGCTACGCCGGAGGTAAAGATGTTTGACTTCCTTGGACATATTTTTGTGGCAACACTTGGTCAGCAGACCACCCATCTGATTGATAAAGACGGTAACTTTGTTGCGGATCAGGATAATATCAAAGATGCGTTCATGACAGCAGCAGATGCAAAACCATATGTATATGGTGGCGACAGTGAATGGTCACCGGAATGGGCTGCAGCTATGAATAATGGTGATATTGCAGCGTTCGTTGGTGCTGTATGGATGAAGCCAGAGATCGAAAATGCTGCGCCGGATACAGCGGGAGACTGGAGAGTTACTTCCGCACCAGGCGGCCCTGGAAATGTAGGCGGTTCCGCAATCGGTATCACAAAGAACTGTGAAGATGTAGAGACTGCATATAAAGTCATCACATGGTTAACCAATAAGCAGAATCAGCTGAGTTCACTGGAAAAACTGGGACTGTTCCCATCACTGATTTCAGCGCTGGATGATGACAGTCTCATGTACGAGGAACCTTTCTTCGGTGATGAAGTTGTAAACAAATACTTTGTAGAAGCTGCAAAGAACATCAATGACCTTTACTACCCGCCAAACTACAGCTCATATCAGGATGTATTTGAACAGCAGCTGCTTCTGGTACAGGATCAGGACAAAGATCCGGAACAGGCTTATCAGGATGCAGTAGATGAAGCAAGAGATATGTACGATATGGAGAATCTTTTCTAGAAAAGTATGAATTCTGAATAAAAGGGA
Organism: uncultured Lachnospiraceae bacterium; assembly: GCA_900544685.1. Classification (GTDB taxonomy): domain Bacteria; phylum Bacillota; class Clostridia; order Lachnospirales; family Lachnospiraceae; genus Marvinbryantia. The sequence continues at coordinate 11,116 of UQWA01000040.1, forward strand.
GCTGCTGTACATTATCTTCGAAAGTAGGTTTCGAATGATAATTTTTACGGCAGCTTTCTCTTTGGAAAATGTATTTTCAGATGGACAGTGGAGATAAGAATGAAAACAAAGACGAACAAAGTGAAACGGCACCTTAGCAGGGAGATTTACAAAAACAGAATGATTTATCTGCTGATCAGTCCTTTCTTTATTATTTATGGAATTTTTGGATTATTCCCAATTCTTTATTCTTTTTTCCTTTCCTTCCATAAATGGAATGGTACCGGAGAAATGAAGTATGTGGGAATAGCATATTACCAGTATTTGCTTAAGGATAGCACATTTTTATTATCAATTAAAAACACGCTGATTATCTGGTGTCTTTCTACGATACCGATGGTAATCCTTGCAATTATCATTGCATTTATATTGAACAGCAATTTTCTGAAAGGAAAAACGCTGTTCCAGACGATTTATTATCTGCCTAATATTACATCCACAGTAGCGATTGCCATTGTATTTGCAAATATTTTCGGTAACAAATACGGTATTTTGAATTTTGTGATTAGTAAGCTTGGATTTGATCCGATTCAGTGGATGTCGGTCAATCTTGGTGTGCAGTTTGCTATTGCCATGATCGTAATCTGGCGCTGGACCGGATATAATGCAATAATTCTCATTGCTGGACTTCAGAAAATTCCGACCACACTCTATGAAGCTGCAAGTCTGGACGGGGCAAGCACATTCCATATTTTCAAACATATTACGCTTCCACTGTTAAATCCGGTCATTCAGTTTGTCATTATCACGTCCACCATTGGTGGCTGGCAGTTGTTTGCAGAAGCACAGATGATGGCAGGAGATGCAGGAGGTATCGGAAAAAGCGGCTTGACAGTAGTGCTATATCTGTATAATCAGGCATTTAAGAACAGACAGTTTGGTTATGGCTCTGCAATATCCTGGGCACTGGTTATCATTATCGGAGCTTTCTCCATCCTGAACTGGGCGTTGACCAGAAGGGAGGTAGACTAATCATGCAGACATCCGGATTAAAGACAAAAATAAAACCGTCTCTGGTGATTATGTATATGTTACTTATTTTTGGAGCATTTTTATCACTGTTCCCATTTTACTGGCTGGTCGTAATGGCAACAAATTCATCCAGTGCATTTATGAAATATCCGCCGGTGCTTGTGTTTGGCGGACAGTTTATGAATAATGTACATAATCTGTTCTCCAACATTAAGTTTGGGCTGGCAATGAAAAATACGATCATTGTGTCATTAGTGAAAACGGTTGGTGGCGTATTTTTCTGTTCCATGGCGTCATTTTATTTTGCCAAATTTGAATTTCCGGGGAGAAAATTTCTATTTGGTCTGTGTATGTTCACTATGATGATCCCACCACAGCTGAATATGATTCCACAGCTGGTAATTATGAACAAAATCGGCTGGCTGTCTACGCTTAAGGCCCTGATCATTCCTGGACTGATTCCGGCATTTGGTATTTACTGGATGAATCAGTATTGCTGTGGAGCAATTCATGACGATCTGCTTAATTCTGCGCGGATTGACGGATGCAGTACATTTGGTCTGTACCGTCATGTGGGATTTCCGATTATCATGCCGGGAAGCGCGTTTTTATTTATTTATATTTTCATGGACAGCTGGAATGACTATCTGTGGCCGTTGATTGTAACCAGCAACGCTAGTAAAAATACGCTTCAGGTAGCGCTGGCGCAGTTACAGGGGGCTTATAACAGTACAGATTATGGTATGGTCATGTGCGGAGTTATGCTGGCTACCTTACCATTGTTTATCATTTTCCTGCTTTGCAGCAAACAATTTACCGCTGATATTGCAGCAGGATCTATCAAAGACTGATCGTAGAAAGGAAAACGACCGATGTATCGTGGAGAATTATTGAATTTAAACTGGAAATTTCGCCAGGGATTTGATCCTGACTGTGTGAATACACCGCAGGAAGAGGGATATGAAAAAGTACATATTCCACATACGGTGCAGGAGATTCCATATGACTGCTTTGACCAGTATATGACCTGTATGGTATCCACTTATGTGAAATATTTTGAACTGACAACAGAACAGATCGAGGGGAAACGCATCCTGTTGTCTTTTGAAGGAGTATCTGCTTATTATGATCTGTACCTGAATGGAAAACTTGCAGGTAATCATAAAGGAGCATATTCTATGGCATTGTTTGATGTGACGGATTATGTAAAAGCCGGAGAAAACCGTATGGTTCTGATGGTAGATTCAAATGAGAGAGAAGATATTCCGCCAAATGGATCTACCGTGGACTATCTGATTTATGGTGGAATTTACCGGGATGTGCGACTGTTTATTCAGGAAGATATTTATATCAGACAGGAACTGGTCCGATATGAAATGAACGATGAGGAAGATACGGTAACACTGGCACCGGAACTTCTCGTAACCAATCACGGAGAAGAAAAAGTAATGTCAGTAAAGACCAGTGTTTATGAAGATGAGAGTACACAGGTATTCTGGCAGGATGAGCAGAAAGTGACGGTACCGCAGGGAGCTGCCTCTGTGCATCTGGCGGAAAAGGCTCTTCCACAGGTAAAGAGATGGACATTGAATGATCCAAAGCTTTATCGGATTGAGACAGTTCTTTTCACAGAAGACGGAAAAGAAGTGGATCGATTTGAGACGCATACTGGTTTTCGCACAGTAAAAGTGACACCAGAGGGATTTTATCTGAATGGGGAAAAAGTAATTTTAAACGGTCTGAATCGTCATCAGTCTTTCCCATATGTGGGCTATGCCCTCGGAAAGCGGGCTCAGGAAAAGGATGCAAAGCTGTTAAAGGAGTTTATGGGATTAAATATCGTTCGCTGTTCTCACTATATGCAGTCAGAATATTTCCTGAACTGTTGCGATCGCATTGGGCTTATGGTTTTTGAAGAGATCCCGGGATGGGGATTTATTGGTGGAGAGGAATTTAAAACGGTTGTGTTCCAGGATCTGGAAAACATGGTGCTGGGACATTATAATCATCCAGGTATTGTTATCTGGGGGACCAGACTAAACGAAACGACAGACTGTGATGAACTGTATGAGGAGACAAATCGCCGTTGTAAAGAAATGGATTCTTCCAGACCGACCACCGGTGTTCGCTGGGAAACAGGAAGTCATTTGATTGAAGATATTTACAGTTATAATGATTATACAGAAGACGATAAGGGCGAATTCCAGATTCTGACCTCCCAGCAGGCTGCAGAACGTCCGGATTTTGTACCGTACCTGATAAGTGAACATACCGGAGCTATTCTTCCGACCAAACCAGGAGACAGTGAAGAACGGCGCGAACAGTTCGCTATTCGTCATGCAAGAGTGATGAGTAAAGTAAAAACGACCAGAGGATATCTGGGGGCACTTGGATGGTGTATGTGTGATTACAACACACACAATGATCACAACTCCATGAATAAAGTCTGCTATCACGGGGTGCTGGATATGTTCCGTGTACCGAAATGGGCGGCCTATGCATATGCCAGCCAGAAATCACCAGAGCAGGAGATTATCTTAGAACCATGTTCGGCAGTCGGTCGTGGAGAACGTTGTGAGCCGGTACCATTTTATGTACTGACTAATTGTGATTATATTGAAGTGACATTTTCCAAAGATATCACCCGTGCTTATTATCCAAGTATGAAGTTCCCGGGTCTGGCTCATCCACCAATTGAAGTGACGGAAAATGGAGAATTCTGGCAGCATCGTTGGGAAGGAACAAAAATTGTTGGCTATATTGATGGAAAACCGGTGGCAGAAAGAATCTATTCCAATAATCCACGTCTTTCCAGATATCATGCGATTGCAGACGATCTGGAGCTGAATAATGACAGAGTAGATGAGACCAGAATCGTCGTTTATGCAGAAGATGAAAATGGAAACCGTATGCATTGCCATCAGGGGGTATTGTCGATAATGACAGAAGGTGATCTGGAACTGATCGGACCGGAACATATTCCATTTATGGGAGGAGCAGCAGCTTTCTGGGTTAAGACAAAAGCAACGGGAAAATCTGGAACAGGAACCGTTCATGTATGTGGACAGGCACCTTTGAGAAACTATAAAGAGAGTGTGAAGATTCAATTAGTTTAAAACATTTATGATAAATACAGGAGAGATAACCACGAATGACCGGTGACTGCGGCGTACAGAAATAAAGGCTTTGACTTTACGATTACGTCGTCCACTGCATTTGATCATAAGTGGATCTATGGAAGAAATATCTTTGAAAGTATTTCCGAGATTGTAGATGAGATTTTTGAAAATTATCTGTCCAGGCCGAATGTGAAACAGCCGATTCTGACCCAATATTGTGATGGCAGCAGAGTGACCTGTCCCCAGTGGATGAGTCAGTGGGGTTCCAAAGCACTGGGAGATCAAGGATATTCCGCAATTGAGATACTTCGGTATTATTACGGAGACTCTATGTATATCAATCAGGCTGAACAGGTGGCAGGAATTCCGGCATCCTGGCCGGGATATGTACTGGCACTTGGCTCTACAGGAGATGCCGTGTTGCAGATTCAGGAACAGCTTAATGCCATTTCCAATAATTATCCATTGATTCCCAGAGTGGCTGTAGACGGAATCTATGGACCGGCGACAGCAGAAGCTGTTCGGATCTTTCAGGGGATCTTCGGCCTGACCCAGGATGGAATCGTGGGAAGAAGAACATGGTATAAAATTCAGGAGATTTATGTCGGCGTTACCAGAATAGCGGAACTCAACCCTTGAAAACACAGAAAAAAGCCTGAAAAAAGGCAAATTAAAAACCGGTAAACCAGTGATTTTCAGACAAAAAATTAATAGAAAATGGGTTGAAAAAGGGAAATGAGTATGCTATCATATTGACAATTTGGGATGAAGGAGGGAAGAGAACACATGTATTCTTGCAGGCGTTCTGTTCCCTTTTCTGCTATAATAATGCTGACAGGCAGATAAGTTGCATGACTGCTTGCAGGCTGGACAACTTATCTATCTGGCAGATAAACAGACATGAACAAGAAGTGCGATAGCACGGATTGTGAATGGATGGCACATTTTCGGGAGCTCGCAGAGCGAAGAAAATGTAATTATTATTTTATAAATTGAGAATATAAGAAAGGCAGGTTTACAAATGAAAGCATTCCTTATACTGGAGGACGGCACTGTATTTAGCGGTCAGAGCATCGGTTCAACAAGGGAAGTGATCAGTGAGATCGTATTTAATACTTCCATGACAGGATATCTGGAGGTTCTGACAGATCCATCTTATGCAGGACAGGCTGTTGTGATGACCTATCCACTGATTGGTAACTATGGTATCTGTTATGAAGATATGGAGTCAGAGAAACCATGGCCAGATGGATACATTGTGCGGGAACTTTCCAGAATTCCAAGTAACTTCCGTTCACAGGGAACCATTCAGGAGTTTCTGGCTAAACATGATATCCCTGGAATTGCAGGCATCGATACCAGAGCACTGACCAAGATCCTTCGTGAGAAAGGTACCATGAACGGTATGATTACCACGAATGAGAATTATAATCTGGAGGAAGTGCTTCCAAGACTGAAGGACTACACGACAGGAAAAGTAGTGGAAAAGGTAACCTGCAAAGAAAAGTATGTGCTGGAAGGCAATGGTCCGAAGGTTGCACTGATGGATTTTGGCGCCAAGAAAAATATTGCAAGAAATCTGAACAAACGTGGATGTCAGGTGACTGTATATCCGGCACTGACTACAGCAGAAGAGATTCTGGCAGATCATCCGGACGGCATTATGCTTTCCAATGGCCCTGGAGACCCGAAGGAATGTACTTCTATTATAAAAGAGATCAAAAAGCTGTATGACAGCGAGGTACCGATTTTTGCGATCTGCCTGGGACATCAGCTGATGGCACTGGCTAATGGTGCAGATACTTATAAGATGAAATACGGACATCGTGGAGGCAATCATCCAGTGAAGGATCTGAAGACCGGAAGAGTCTATATTTCCTCACAGAATCATGGATATGTGGTAAATACCGATACATTGGATCCATCCATTGCAGTTCCGGCTTTTACAAATGTCAATGATGGAACAAATGAAGGACTGGCTTATACAGGAAAGAACATCTTTACCGTACAGTTCCATCCGGAAGCGTGCCCTGGACCACAGGATTCCGGCTATCTGTTTGATCGTTTTATGAATATGATGGAGGTGAATAAGTAATGCCAAAGAATCCAGATATTAAAAAAGTACTTGTGATCGGTTCCGGTCCGATTGTCATCGGCCAGGCAGCAGAGTTTGACTATGCAGGAACACAGGCATGCCGTTCACTGAAAGAAGAAGGAATCGAAGTCGTACTGCTGAATTCCAACCCTGCCACCATTATGACAGATAAGGATATTGCAGATCATGTATACATTGAACCACTTACGGTAGAAGTGGTGGAACAGCTGATTTTAAAAGAGAGACCGGACAGTGTGCTGCCGACCCTTGGAGGGCAGGCCGGACTGAATCTGGCTATGGAACTGGAAGAAAGAGGCTTCTTAAAAGAGCAAGGGGTCCGTCTGATCGGTACTACAGCAGAGACCATTAAGAAGGCAGAAGACCGTCTGGAATTCAAGCTGACTATGGAGAAGATCCATGAGCCGATTGCAGCATCCAAGGTAGTAGAATCTGTAGAAGAAGGTGTGGAATTCACCCAGACTATCGGATATCCGGTAGTACTTCGTCCAGCTTATACATTAGGAGGAAGCGGCGGCGGAATTGCTTACAATTACGAAGAACTGACTGAGATTCTGGAGAATGGTCTCCGTCTTTCTCGTGTGGGACAGGTTCTGGTAGAGCGATGCATCGCTGGATGGAAAGAGATCGAATATGAAGTAATGCGTGATAGTGCAGGCAACTGTATTACTGTTTGTAATATGGAAAATATCGATCCGGTAGGCGTGCATACCGGTGACAGTATCGTAGTAGCACCGTCCCAGACCCTGGGAGATAAAGAATACCAGATGCTTCGTACATCTGCATTGAACATTATCAGTGAACTGAATATTACCGGTGGATGTAATGTACAGTATGCGCTGAATCCAGACAGTTTTGAATACTGTGTAATCGAAGTAAATCCTCGTGTAAGCCGTTCTTCTGCACTGGCGTCCAAGGCTACTGGTTACCCAATTGCAAAGGTAGCTGCCAAGATTGCCCTCGGTTATACCCTGGATGAGATCAAGAACGCCATTACAGGCAAGACCTATGCCAGCTTTGAGCCGATGCTGGATTACTGTGTGGTTAAGATCCCAAGACTGCCGTTTGATAAATTCATCAGTGCAGAACATACGCTGACTACTCAGATGAAGGCAACCGGTGAGGTTATGAGTATCTGCAACAATTTTGAAGGTGCACTGATGAAGGCTATCCGTTCGCTGGAACAGCATGTGGACTGTCTGTTATCTTATGATTTCTCAGATCTTGATGAAGACGGACTGATGAAGCAGCTTCGAAAAGTAGATGATCGCCGGATCTGGGTAATTGCCGAAGCACTGCGTCGTGGTATTTCCTATGAAGTAATTCACGATATCACCAGGATTGATATCTGGTTTATTGATAAACTGGCAATTCTTGTAGAGATGGAAGATGCATTGAAGAATCAGGAACTGACACCGGAACTGTTAAAAGAAGCGAAGAGAATTGAGTTCCCGGACAATGTGATTGCCAGACTGACCGGCAAGACAGAAGAAGAGATCAAAGAGATGCGTTATGCGAATGGTATTGTCGCTGCTTATAAGATGGTAGATACCTGTGCAGCAGAGTTCGCAGCATCCACACCATATTACTATTCCGTATTTGGCAGTGAGAATGAAGTAGTGGAAACAAGAGACCGTAAAAAAGTACTGGTACTTGGTTCCGGTCCGATCCGTATCGGTCAGGGTATCGAATTTGACTTCTGCTCGGTACATTGTACCTGGGCATTTGCAAAAGAAAATTACGAAACCATCATTATCAACAACAACCCGGAAACTGTCAGCACAGACTTTGACATTGCAGATAAACTGTATTTTGAACCGCTCACACCGGAAGATGTGGAAAATATCGTTAATATTGAAAAACCAGACGGAGCTGTTGTTCAGTTCGGTGGACAGACTGCGATTAAGCTGACAGAAAGTCTGATGAAGATGGGGGTACCGATTCTGGGAACCTCTGCAGAGAATGTAGATGCAGCAGAAGATAGAGAACTGTTTGATGAGATTCTGGAAAAATGCCAGATTCCAAGACCGCAGGGACATACGGTATTTACTGCTGAAGAAGCAAAGAAAGCAGCCAATGAACTGGGCTATCCGGTACTGGTAAGACCATCCTACGTGCTGGGCGGTCAGGGTATGCAGATTGCCATTAACGATGAAGACGTAGACGAATTTATCGGAATTATCAACCGTATTGCACAGGATCATCCGATTCTGGTGGATAAATACCTGATGGGTAAAGAGATTGAGGTAGATGCGGTATGTGACGGAACAGATATTCTGATTCCTGGTATCATGGAACATATCGAGAGAGCAGGTATCCATTCTGGAGACAGTATTTCTGTATATCCGGCACAGAGCATCAGCGCAAGCGTGAAGAAGACAATTGAAGAGTATACCAGAAGACTGGCTCAATCTCTCCATGTTATCGGTCTGATCAACATTCAGTTTATTGTGTGTGAAGAAGAAGTGTATGTCATCGAGGTAAACCCTCGTTCCAGCCGAACGGTACCGTATATCAGTAAAGTAACCGGTATTCCGATTGTGCCTCTGGCTACAAAGGTGATCCTTGGAGCCAAGATCAAAGATCTGGGTTATGAACCGGGACTTCAGCCGGAAGCAGATTATTTTGCCATTAAGATGCCGGTATTCTCCTTCGAGAAGATCCGTGGTGCAGATATCAGCCTTGGTCCGGAGATGAAATCTACCGGTGAGTGTCTTGGCATTGCAAAGACTTTCAACGAAGCACTTTATAAGGCATTCCTGGGAGCAGGTATCCGTCTGCCGAAGCATCACAACATGATTATGACGGTACGTGACGAAGATAAGGAAGAAGCAGTGAAGATCGGAAAACGTTTCGAAGCACTGGGTTACAATATTTTTGCAACCAAAGGAACTGCAAAGGCTCTGATGGATGCGGATGTACAGGTTCGTATGACACGTAAGATCGAACAGGAATCTCCGAACATCCTTGACCTGATTCTGGGACATAAGATCGACCTGGTTATTGACATTCCATCCCAGGGTGTGGAAAAGAGCAGAGACGGATTTGTCATCCGTAGAAACGCTATTGAAACAGGTGTCAATGTCCTGACAGCCATTGATACCGCAGGAGCACTGGTTTCCAGTCTGGAAAATGCGGATGTGACGAAACTTTCACTAATTGATATCGCAACCATCTAAGGAAAAATAGTATCAGATGTCAAAGACCATATTTTCATACAAAATGATTGTATTGAAAATATGGTTTTTGTTGTATGGCAGAAAAATAAACCACCTGCTCGGCAGGTGGAGGGAGTAGCTTTAGC
>UQWA01000041.1 GCA_900544685.1 uncultured Lachnospiraceae bacterium
GATAATTCCTTACTGGCTGTAAGGGATATTAACCATAAATATATTGTAGTAGAAAAGGAGTACTCATGTTGTCACTAAACATTTTTCGCTATATCAATTCAGGAAATCTAAAAAACGCATTCTTTCACATAAAGACTTATGGTCTGCGTTCAGTAGTAAGAAAAACTGCAGATTATCTTGAATTTACGAAAACCTATAACGACTGGCGGCTTTCTCATATTGTTTCATCTGATAATCTGAAACAACAAAAGCACCATGATTTTGCACATAATCCATTAATTAGTATCATTGTTCCAGTGTATAAGACTCCAGCCAAGTTTCTCAGACAAATGATCGACTCTGTTATTAACCAGACTTATTCCCACTGGGAACTTTGTATTGCAGATGGAAGTGCAGATGAATCTGCTAATTATATATCAGATATTATTTCCGAGTATCAACAGACTTACCCGAATATTCAATATCAAAAGCTTTCTGCTAATCTGGGTATATCTGGAAATACCAATGCTGCATTAGAGATGGCTTCAGGTGATTTTATTGCTTTGTTGGATCATGATGATGTACTCACGCCTGATGCCTTATATGAAATTGTCCAAATGTATAACCAAAATACTAACTATGATGTTTTCTATACCGATGAAGATAAGGTCAATACAGACTTTACCAGCTACTATGATCCTTATTTCAAACCAGATTTCAATCTTGACTTACTTCGCTCCTGCAACTATATTACACACTTTTTTGTAGTAAAGGTCACCTTAGCAAAAGGTGTTGGTGGATTTTCTGATCAGTGTAATGGTTCTCAGGATTATGATTTTATTTTAAAAACCTGTGAAAAAGCTACTGCTATTTGCCATATTCCTAAAATTTTGTATCATTGGAGAATCCATTCTGCATCCGTTGCCGGTGATCCGGAAAGTAAGTTATATGCATATGAATCAGCAGTCCGTGCATTGCAAAATCATCTGGATCGCTGTAATGAAAATGCTGTTGCAATACGCGATCTTCAATATGGATATTACCGTACAGAATATCATTATAATGGCATGCCTCTGGTTTCTATTGTTTTACAAAAATGTACACCCGAGTTGGAGTCACAAATACGTTCCGTCACTACGTATTCAAACTACGAAGTAGTTTTCTCTGCATCTGATGCTTCCGGTGAATTTATTTTATTTCTATACCATACTAAAAAGATTCTTTCCGGTGATTGGATCGAACAGTTACTTGGCAATTGTTCACGCTCAATTGTCGGCATCTGTGGTGGAAAAATCTTTTATAGAAAGGGAAAGATTCTTAGTTATGGTCTCATATACACTCCAAATGGTCAGCTTCACTCTCCGTTCTATCGCTTGAATGATCTGGATACCGGCTATTGCTATCGAGCAAGAATTCAACAGTGTTGCAGTGTCATAGCACCTTATTGTTTTATGACAAAACGAACTCTATTAGAGAAAATGTGGCCTACTGTGTCTGATTCAGATTTTGAAAATCAGTTTTACAATTATTGCCACAAAATACGAGAACATAACTATGCTATTACTATTTTACCAAATGTATCTGTTCTGTGTTCTCCAACTGGTAATACGCTTCCCGCTTTTCCATATTACGCTGGAAAAACAGATCCATTTTACAATCCAAATTTTTCATCAAATAAAATGTATCATCTTTCATAAATCAAAGAGGCTATCTGATCATTGAGCAGATGGCCTCTTTGATTTCTCAATCTCATCTTTTAACAATCATAGCAAATAATTAATTCATTGTAGTTCATACTCATTTAAAATCATATTCTACCTAAACCAAACAGTATACGAACCATAATTTCTTCTACTATTCCCTGCCTGAACCAGACCGGATAGAATATTTTCTTTAATGCTTTTCCAAATGAGTATTTACTATCTTTAAAAAGTTCCATAACCTTTTGATCCCTCGGTTTTAACTGTAACATATATATATCTGCAAATTCTGCCAATTGTTCCCGAATGTTCTTAAAGTAATCATTTAAGAAGAACTTTTTAAATCTCCAGATCTGCATTGCCAGAAAACTTTTCCCCCCCGGACTTACAGATATTTCCAGTCTGCGATATTTCACAGACACATAGTTTTTATCATAGATCACCCGTCCAAATGCTGCACAGATCATATAAGTCCACCAGTCATGGCCACAGCAATGCTCTGGCTGATGTTCAAGCATCATTTTCCTTGCGCATTGATTGAACACACTGTTAAATCCCAGTGAAATACAATCCAACAAAGAATTGGCGAAGGATGGTCCTCTCTGATGTACCAGCCCATGTTTTTCAAATTCCATATTACAATTATAATAATCATAAGAAGAGAAATACAGTACCGGATGTTCCGACTCATTCTTATGTTCAAATTTATCTTTTTGAAGTTCTTTTACAGCTCGTTCTATCTTTTCAGGCAGCCACACATCATCCTGATCACACCAGGCGTAATAGTCAGCTTCACCGCTGGTTCTCATAACTTCAAAAAAACTATTGATAAAGCCCATGTTTTTTCCCTGTGAAAAATACAGCTTTCCATCCTGTTCATATTTTTTTAAAATGGCTACTGTCTGATCCTTGGATCCATCATCCCTTATATACAATTCCATATTTGGATATGTCTGATTCAGGATGCTTTCAATCTGCTCTTTAATATATTGTTCCCCATTATAAGTAGACATCAGTACAATTACTTTTGGATACTTCTTATTTTTTTTACATTCTGATTCCATCTTTTATTCCTCGTATCACTGCTTTGGAGCTTGCCACTCTGTTTTTCTCGAATATAATTCTTTTTACAATATAGCCTATCAGAAAAAAACTCTGTTGTCCCATATTTAAGAATGACTTATGCTTTTTCATATAATAGATCTGGTTTCGAACAGAATAATATACTCTTACCGACGAATAATTAAATAAATAGAATTTTCTTCCCAATATAGAGAATTCACCGCTTATATTGCCATATTGCTGATGAATCAATGCAGAATCAACCTGGTAGATACGATATCCATGTTCTCGTAATCGGGTGCAATATTCCATATCTACAAAATCAATAAACATCTTGTCATCGAATTTTCCTACTGCATTCCAAACTTCTATACTCGTCAATGATCCAGCTGTGATACAACTGTCTACCGTTGTCACCTGTGAATTTCCAGGTTTCGCCAAGGCACTTCTCATCTTATCGTCTGTCGCTCTCGGACAGATTATACCTGCATATGGCTTATCCATATACGCAGTTAATTTTCCTACCATATCCTTCTCACACACAGAATCATCATCTAATGTTAAGAGCCATGCATAGCCCTGATTCTGTGCTTCACTCATTAATTGATTAAGCGCTGTAGCAATTCCTGCATTTTTTTCATTTTCAATCAGTTCACATATTGAAAACAGTTTTAGCATTTTTTTTACTTCTTCTAAATTATTGGAATGATTATCCACCAGAAAGACTTTTTCTACTTGTGATTCTATCACTTCCAGATTTTTCTTCAATCGATCTATATCTGGATTATACAATACAATTCCAGCAGCAATCCTATTCTGCATGAGATTTTCCCTCTTTTTCTTCTTCATCCAGATGTTTGATATCCTTCTTTGCTGAATGAGAACGAATGGCCAATTCGGAAGACAGAATGGATATCTTTTCTTCCAACTGTGAAACCACAATTGATAGTGTAAATATTTTTTCAACTAATAAGAAAATCACTACCAGATAAATCAGATTGGCTGGTGATATAAATCCCAATAATCGACTTAACCAAAATGATATTTCTGGAAAAATTGCAAGAATCAATAATATAAATGCGAAAAATGTCCAGAATATGGCATCTTCCATCTTAACTTTAAACTTTCTTATTTGCCACAGAATCCATATTACAGTGAATATCGATGCCACAACCAATAAGACTCTCAATGTTGGTGACATTACTGATCCTCCTTTTTACGTCTTCGAACCCACTGAAAGATGAAAATAGAAAACATCATTTTCATCATATACCAGAGAGAATTCTTAAAATTCAAATAACTGACTCCGGCAATTCGCTCATGCATCTCTACCTGCACTTCTTCAATCTTAACACCACAGTTTAGCAAATAAGCCAATGTATCCGGCTCTGGGCTGTAATGCATATCATATCCAAATCGTTTAATCATCTTTTTATTAAAGAGACGCATACCAGAGGTAACATCTCCGATATACTTTCCTCTTGTAGTCAGATAAATGGCTGCTGTAATCAGCTGACTTCCAATCATTCTGGAATTAAATGGCTTCTTTTCTGTTTTAAATCTGGAACCGATAACAATATCTGCACCTGTCTGTTCCATACATTCCTGTAGATCCTTAATATACATTGGATCATGCTGACCATCACCGTCCAACTGAATAACATAGTCATATCCATAATAGTTAGCATACCGCATGCCGCTTTTAATAGCTCCGGATAATCCTACATTCACTGGAAGATCTAGCAGATTATAGCCGCGCCTTGCGCTTATTTTTCTGGTATCATCTGTAGATCCATCATTGATAATTACATAATCATATTGGGGATAATTTTCAATCAGATTATCTACTACGCGCTCTATATTTTCTGCTTCATTGTAAGCAGGAATCATAATTAATATCTTCAAGTGTGTTTCTCCTCTATTTTGGGCTATCCCTTATGTATCTTTAACCACCTTTTAAACATAATTATAAGTATTATAACAAAGTCTATTAAAAAGAGAAACCCTATAGTTTATAAAAACAGGCTATCACAAATCTTCCAATTTGTAACAGCCTTTTCTTTCCTAATATTCTATAATTTTTAAATATCTTGTCAATGCATCCTGCCAGGTTGGTAACGGCTGAAATCCTGCTTCTATCAGCTTTTTCTTATCCAGTCTGCTATTAAATGGCCGTGCTGCCTTTGAAACTCCATACTCTTCCGTAGACACTGGTATGACTTTTGTCTGATATCCTGCCTGCCTATATATTTCACAGGTAAAGTCATACCAGGAAATATAACCGCCTTCATTCGTTGCATGATAATAACCATATTTTTCAGTTTCAATCATGTCTACCAGAAGTCTTGCCAGATCTAAAGTATAAGTCGGAGTTCCAATCTGATCATTTACAACTCGTACCGTATCATGACTCTTTCCAACATTCAGCATCGTCTTAATGAAGTTCTTTCCATTAACACCAAATACCCAGGCAATTCTTACAATAAAGTACTTCTCTAACTGACTACTGACCGCAAGTTCTCCTTCCAGCTTTGTCTGACCATAGATATTTAATGGTTTGTAATCTTTACAATCTGGCTTCCACGGCGTTTCGCCCTGTCCGTCAAATACATAATCTGTACTCAGATACACCATCTTTGCACCGATTTTCTTGCAGACTTTTGCAATGTTATCTGTTCCACCTGCATTGATTGCACGCACCTTCTCTGCTTTATCATCGTCTTCTGCCATATCTACTGCTGTCCACGCTGCGCAGTGTACTACAACGTCTGGCTTTAAATCTGTAATGATTCTTTCAACTACTTCTTTATCTGTGATATCCATCTGCACATATGGCATCTCAGTCACTGCTGTATGATCCTGAATACCAGAATATTCTGGTGCGATATCTGTTCCAATTCCTTCATAGCCTCTGCTCTGTAGCTCATTCATGACATCATGCCCAAGTTGACCGGCAACTCCTGTTACAAATATCTTCATCTTTCTGTCACCCCTTTTAATTAATATTTAAAAACGAAATGTAGCCTTGATTCCCAGCCATTTCTGGTCTTTATCGCTGAGGTTCAGTGCGGTACCATCTTCTATCACGTATCCTTCTGCGGATGCGCTTCCATGGTAGCTGCCCTTTACCTGTGGCCACTGGATGCCGATCTCCGGATCATTCCATACCATTCCACCTTCATCTCTTGGATGATAAAAGTCAGTGCATTTATAGCAGAATTCAGCAATATCGGATAATACCAGAAAACCATGTGCAAATCCCTGTGGGATGTAGAACTGCTTCTGGAAATGCAGTCCACGCAGGACGCCTTTTGTGGAGCAGGACTGGTTATCCTGTACGAATACCATATCCAGTCCGGCTTCTTTCATATCGTTTTCATTGTATGTTTCCATAAAGTATCCACGGGAATCTCCATGCACGGTCGGTTCGATCACGCACAGTCCCTGAATGCCGCCTACATTTTTTCTACTTTAATCTGTCCCATTGTTATCTGTCTCCATGCATTTGTTTTTCCATAATCATTTTTCCTGTGAGCAAAAGGTTTGTCCGTCTATTCTTTTTTATTCAATCGTGATGTCAGACAAATGTATTAATTCATCTATCTTTATTTTTATAATATAATCTTCCATGTTCTCATCTTAAATCTGCAGAATCAATGTACTTACTTTTTCTTACTGGAACAGGAGGATCTAAAAATGCTTTCTCATCATGTACCAAATTGAGTTCTTGAAACTCATGTAACTGACTTCCATAATTTGCTCGTGCATCTGTACTTTTCCTTGATTATGCCCCTATAAGGGGGCTATGCCTGCAACGCCTGAAAGGCGGATGCCTCAAGCACTTATACCGGCTGGCCTCTAAAAGAGGCTATCTTCTAGTATCTTCTCTTTTCGATTCTTCTTTTTGTTGCTGAATGTATTCCTTTACCGCATCTTCTGTGATATTGCCTACTGTTGCGACATAATATCCTCTGGCCTCAAAAGCTTTTGACCATCCATTTACACTTTCCGGATATTTATCGTGTATCATTAATGCACTCTTTCCTTTTATGTACCCTACCACATCTGACACTTTTTCGCTTGGTGGAATGCTTAAACACAAATGTACATGATCTGCGCATACTGCACCTTCTACTATTTCTATGTTCCGGTAATCGCACAGTTTTTTATTATTTCTCTTACATCTGCTTTTAATCTTCCATACATAATTCGTTTTCTATACTTTGGTATAAACACTATATGATACTGGCATTTATACCTTGTATGTGATAAACTACTACTGTCCACGTTGGACCGCCTCCTATTCTCTTTAGTATTGGCTTGAGACACCTTTACTATTGTATCATAGGAGGCATTATTATACATTCTACAACGTCACTACTACACTATTCGCCCCAGCATAGCTGGGGGATTAGCTCTTTCATTTATCATAGCTTTTATAACCGATTTTATAAAAATGCATCAGAAGCTTTACCACTGGCTTTGGCCAGAACTTCGCAAACATTTCCAGTTCTTCCTGTGTCTTCTCCTGATTCTTTAGACACGCCTTGGTGGTAGCTCCATCATGAATCCGGTAGTAGAACAGATTCTTCGGAATATAGGTAAATCTTCCTTTTTCTTTTGCAATCTCCACAAACATATCCCAGTCCAGTGCATAATGATAACCCGACTGAAAAATACTCTCTCCCAACATCGTTCTGTGATAACAGACCGACGGACAACAGATTCCATTTCCCAGGGACTGTACCCCCAGCTTTACCCACCGCTTATCTGCCAGAAACGGCACCCGCAGTGGCAGCTTCATGATCTGCTTAATCAAAAGGCTCACATCCCATCGTACTTCCTGATGCTGATTGATAATACGATAATCTGTCATGGCAATCAGAGTATTCGGATATTTCTCCAGATACTGATTCATATATCTCAGATAATCTTTATGATAGATATCATCCTGATGAGTGATCGTCACATACTCAGTCCCCGCCTGATCATAGGCATAATTCCAGTCATCCTGCAGATTACTCTTACCTTCCCGCACATAATATGGGAGCTGGTACTTCTTTGCCAGATCCTCAATATATGCATTTGGAGTAGATGTACATATGATCACGCCGGACTTCACCGACTGGTGTACCACTGATCGGATACTCTTCTCCAGATAGGGGGATTCCCCATATGCACATACTGCAAATGTGTGACTGATCATAGATTTTTAACCGCCTTTTGTAAATATTCAAATATACTATACCATAAAAATATCATTTATCGCATGGTATAAGCTATTATATTATAACAGAGTCTTTTGCAAAGAGAAACCCTGTAGTTTCTTAAAAATTAGAAAATGTCTGACATTTCAGCATTTTACTGCCAGAAAACTACAATACCTTGTCTAAGTGTTTTCAAAAAACATGATTTTCAGGATTATAACTTATTCTATTTTAAAAGAGCCACACCTCCCGGCATGGCTCTTCTCATTTTCTCTTCCCTTATTCTATTCCTTAGAACTTAAATGTATCCTTGATTCCCAGCCATTTCTGGTCTTTATCGCTCAGATTCAGTGCCGTACCATCTTCCATTGCGTATCCTTCTGCGGATGCGCTTCCCTGATAGCTGCCCTTTACCTGTGGCCACTGGATGCCGATCTCCGGATCATTCCATACCATTCCACCTTCATCTCTTGGATGATAAAAGTCAGTGCATTTATAGCAGAATTCAGCAATATCGGATAATACCAGAAAACCATGTGCAAATCCCTGTGGGATGTAGAACTGCTTCTTGTTCTCTTCAGTCAGTTCGATGCCATAGTATTTACCGTAAGTCTCAGAATCACTTCTCAGATCTACGGCTACATCGTATACAGAGCCTTTGATCACACGAACCAGCTTACCCTGTGGGAACTGCTTCTGGAAATGCAGTCCACGCAGGACGCCTTTTGTGGAGCAGGACTGGTTATCCTGTACGAATACCATATCCAGTCCGGCTTCTTTCATATCGTTTTCATTGTATGTTTCCATAAAGTATCCACGGGAATCTCCATGCACGGTCGGTTCGATCACGCACAGTCCCTGGATGCCGCCTACATTTTTTTCTACTTTAATCTGTCCCATTGTTATCTGTCTCCATACATCTTCTCATAGTAGTTCTGATATTCACCGGAAATGATGGTTTCCCACCATTCTCTGTTTTCCAGATACCATTTGATAGTCTTCTTGATACCGTCTGCGAACTTGGTTTCCGGCAGCCAGCCCAGTTCATTGTGGATTTTGGTTGGGTCGATGGCATAACGCATATCATGTCCCTTACGGTCTGTCACATGTGTGATCAGACTTTCCGGTTTGCCCAGTTCTTTGCAGATCAGTTTTACAATGTCAATGTTCTTCATCTCGTTGTGTCCACCGATGTTGTAGACTTCTCCCACACGGCCATTATGAATAATCAGATCAATGGCCTTGCAGTGATCTTCTACGTACAGCCAGTCACGAACATTCAGACCCTCTCCATATACTGGAAGTGGCTTGTCATTTAATGCATTGGCGATCATCAGCGGAATCAGTTTCTCTGGAAAATGATACGGTCCATAGTTGTTGGAACAGCGGCTGATGGTAACAGGCAGTCCATAGGTTCTGTGGTATGCCAGTACCAGAAGGTCTGCGCCAGCCTTAGATGAGCTGTATGGGCTGCTGGTGTGGATCGGAGTCTCTTCGGTAAAGAACAGATCCGGGCGGTCCAGAGGAAGATCCCCATATACTTCATCGGTAGATACCTGATGATAACGGGTGATACCATATTTTCTGCAGGCATCCATCAGCACTGCGGTACCCTTGATGTTGGTATCCAAGAAAACTTCCGGATTCTCGATAGAACGGTCTACATGGCTCTCTGCTGCAAAGTTTACCACAATGTCAGGATGTTCCTCTTCAAATAATTTATAAACAGCCTCTCTGTCTGTAATGCTTTCCTTTACAAAACGGAAGTTTGGATTGTCCATAACCGGTGCCAGTGTGGACAGGTTTCCTGCATAAGTCAGACAGTCCAGACACACAATACGGTAATCCGGGTATTTCTTTAACATATGAAAAATAAAATTGCTTCCAATAAATCCGGCTCCGCCGGTAACGATAATATTCATGATATTAATTCCTCCATTTTTAATACAGTTGCTCTCTGTACTTTCCATCCAGTACATCCTTCAGATACTGTCCGTACTGGTTTTTCTTTACGATCTCATAAGTCTTCATCACTTCTTCTTTGCTGATCCAGCCATTGAGATAAGCAATCTCTTCCAGGCAGGCAATTTTGCGGTGCTGATGTGTCTCCACAGTCTTCACAAAGTTCGTAGCGTCTACCAGACTCTCATGTGTTCCGGTATCCAGCCAGGTAAATCCCTGTCCCAGAAGTTCCACATTCAGATCACCATTTTCCAGATAAATGCGGTTCAGATCCGTGATCTCCAGCTCACCTCTGGCACTTGGCTTCAGGTTCTTCGCATACTCAACCACACGGTTGTCATAGAAATACAGACCGGTTACACAGTAGTTGCTCTTTGGCTGTGCCGGCTTTTCTTCGATGGAAATGGCTTTTCCATTATGATCAAATTCCACAATACCGAAACGCTCCGGGTCGTCTACATAGTAACCAAATACTGTAGCACCCTTGCCATTCTCTGCATTTTCTACTGCAGTAGTCAGTCTCTTCTTCAGACCGTGACCTGCGAAAATATTGTCTCCCAGTACCATGGCTGCCGTATCATCACCGATGAAATCTGCACCAATGATAAATGCCTGTGCCAGTCCGTCCGGGCTTGGCTGTACAGCATAAGACAGACTCACTCCAAACTGATGTCCATCACCCAGCAGTTCCTGAAAACGTGGTGTATCCTGCGGGGTAGAAATAATCAGAATGTCACGGATTCCTGCGTTCATCAGCACTGACATCGGATAATAAATCATCGGCTTATCATAGATCGGCAGTAACTGTTTGGATGTTACCATGGTCAGCGGATATAAACGTGTTCCGGATCCTCCTGCTAAAATAATTCCCTTCATTTCTTTCGTACTCTCCTATCCTGGTCTTACCTTCGTAAGACCACAAACAAATCTTTACTGGTTATAATTACATTATAAAAGGTGCCCTTAGGACACCTTCAAGCATTTTTTATGTAAAATCTGCAAATTTGTAGCAGATGAACAAAAATCAGACGATTCTGATGGTCTATTTATGGTACAATATATGGTAAGGGGGATCTATATGAAATTACCAGGCTTTTATTCTTCCGGTGAGTTTGCTGCCAAAGCACACATCACCAAGAAAACGATTCGATATTACGATGAACATCATATTTTAAAACCTTCTTTTGTCAATGAAAACGGAGCCCGCTTTTATACCGATGAGGATTTTGCCAGATTGCAACAGATATTATTTTTAAAATATCTGGGTTTTTCTCTGGATGATATCCGAGAAATGACCATGAGGAACAGTGACCGCTCTTTTCTATCTGATTCTCTGCATATGCAGCTTGGATTGATGGAAGAACGCCTGGAGCAGATGCAGTTGATGAAGCAGGCTCTGCAAGAAGCTTCTGAAGCAGTGGATCATGGTGATCAGGTAAACTGGAGTCATATGCTGCAGGTTGTTAATGTCAATGAAATGGAACAGAAGCTAAAGAATCAATATCTGAATTCTTCCAATATTTCTGCCCGCATCAATCTGCATAAAGAATATACTGCCAACAGGCAAGGCTGGTTTCCATGGTTATATGAGCAGTGCCGCATTCGACCGGGTGATACGATTCTGGAACTTGGATGTGGTGATGCTTCCCTGTGGCTGGAAAATCAGAAACGTATACCAACGGATGTCCATATCATTCTGTCTGATCTCTCTGATGGTATGCTGCGTGATGTCAGGCGTTCCATTGGCACAGAAGACCAACGGTTCCATTTTGATGTCATGGATGCTCATCAGATCCATATGCCCGACAATAGCATTGATTTACTCATAGCCAATCATGTGTTGTTTTACTGTGAAAATCTGCAGCAGGTATTCCGTGAAGTAAAAAGGGTACTAAAATCAGACGGTATTTTTGTGTGCAGCACTTACAGCAGCAATCATATGAAAGAAATCAGTGAACTGGTACAGGAATTTGATGATCGCATTGTATTGTCTGCTGATCGACTGTATGAACGGTTTGGCAAGGAGAATGGCGAACTTCTGCTAAAAAAAGAATTTGCGAATATTCGATGGATTCAATACGAAGACCATCTGAATGTAACCGATGCCGATGCTCTGATAGCCTATGTTCTTTCCTGTCATGGCAATCAGAATCGATACATTGTAGATCGATACCGTGATTTTCGATCTTTTGTAAAGAAAAAAACAGACAAGGGATTTTATATCACGAAAGATGCAGGTGTTTTTATTGTGAAAAAAATGTAACCATAAAAAGATCTTCACCAGATATCTCATGCAGATTTCTGTGAAGATCTTTTCATTATGTTTTTTATATCATGCTACTCTTTTCCCAGCTCATGCCGTGCCGCTGCCAGTGCTGCATCAACGACCTTGTCCATGTCATAATACTTATACTGCCCCAGTCTTCCACCAAAGATGACATTTTTTTCTTTCTTTGCCAGTTCCCGGTAAGCTTCATACAGCTTGCTGTTCTTCTCATCATTCACTGGATAATACGGTTCCATGCCTGGCTTCCATTCCGTAGAATATTCTCTGGAAATGATCGTATAATCCTTTGGCTCTTCTGCCTCCAGTTCCGGCTCAAAATGCTTATGCTCAATAATTCTGGTATATGGTACTTCCCTGTCTGTGTAGTTCACTACTGCATTTCCCTGATAACTTGCCTCTTCCACACGCTCTGTCTCAAAACGCACCGTACGGTATTCCAGATGACCAAGCTGATAATCAAAATATTCGTCAATCATACCGGTAAATACCACTTTTTTAAAGTTCTTATGCTTTTTCCGATACTCAAAGAAATCCGTATCCGTCTTGGTGTCAATGCCGTCCAGCAGATTTTCAATAATCTGCGTAT
Source organism: uncultured Lachnospiraceae bacterium (assembly GCA_900544685.1). GTDB lineage: Bacteria > Bacillota > Clostridia > Lachnospirales > Lachnospiraceae > Marvinbryantia. Next base: position 12,784 of record UQWA01000041.1, read on the forward strand.
ATCCACCGATTGGGATTCCCTGATAAATATCGTTAAAATAATTATTATTATAGGTAAAACGCAGTGGAAGTCGCTTAATGATAAACGCAGGAAGATCCTTGCAGTCTCTTCCCCACTGTTTTTCCGTATAACCTTTGATCAGCTTCTCATAGACATCTTTTCCCACAAGAGATAATGCCTGTTCCTCCAGATTTTGCGGATCTGTAATATGCAGATCTGCGATCTGCTCTTCAATCCGGGCTTTTGCCTCTGCTGGTGTACGGATTCCCCATAACTTACTGAACGTATTCATGTTAAACGGCAGGTTATACAATTCATCTTTATACACCGCCACCGGTGAGTTAATATAGTTATTAAATGAGGCATACTTGTTCACATACTGCCATACTTCACTGTTGCTTGTATGGAAAATATGTGCTCCATACTTATGCACATGAATGCCATCTACCTCTTCGGTATAAATATTTCCACCGATATGAGATCTTTTTTCCAGTACAAGACAGCGTTTTCCTGCCTTTTCCATCTCTCTGGCAAACACCGCTCCATACAGACCGGAACCTACTACCAGATAATCGTATACTTTTCCTTTTTTCTTAAAGATCTTTTCTCTCTTTTTCTGTCGTCTCTCAAGATCCAGACGATCCTGTTCTTCCTGATAAGCGTCGCATACTTCTTCTACATCACCGCTCATCCTGGTTTTTCCCTTATCCAGCCAGATCGCATGGTCACACACTTCACGGACTGTCTTAATATTATGGGACACGAACAGCAGTGTGGTACCACTTTCCAGCAGCTCTGCCATACGTTCACGACACTTCTTACGGAAGTTCATATCTCCTACTTCCAGCGCCTCATCTACAATCAGCACATCCGGACAATCTACAGTAGCCACTGCAAATCCCAGTCTGGCTTTCATACCGGATGAAAAGTTCTTCACTGGTGAGTCCAGAAACTTCTTGATATTGGCAAATTCCACGATCTCGTCAAAATGTTCATCCATGAACTCTCTGGAATGTCCCAGCAATGTTCCGTTCATGTAGATATTCTCTCTTGCTGTCAGTTCTCCGTCAAATCCGGCTCCCAGCTCGATCATAGGAGCAATGTTGCCTCTTACCTTGATCGTGCCCTTATATGGCTTCAGAATGCCTGCTATGGCCTTCAGGAAGGTAGATTTACCGGAACCATTTACTCCGATCAGTCCCCAGGATTCTCCTTTCTTTACCTTCAGAGATACATCATCCAGTGCCAGAAATTCCTGAAACATCAGTTCTTTTTTTACTAATTTGATCGCATATTCTTTTAAATTGTTTATTTTTTCATTAGACAGATTAAAACGGATGGTAACGTGATCCGCATCTACTACATACTTACTCATGATATTCTCCTGCTCTGGTATCTGTTCATGCCTTCAAAAACACCATTCTCATATTTTATCCTGCATCAGATATATAGAATAAACTTGTCTTTCTTTCTCTGGAATACGGTTACACCAATTACCAGCATAATAAATGCAATGATCCATCCTCCGAAGAATATCCTCGGTCCCGGAAGACGTCCGGAATAGATCAGGTCGCGGAACTGCGCAACATAGTAATACATTGGATTGAATGCTTTGATTAATAACTGCATATTCCGTGGCAGTCTCTCAATTGGATAAATGATAGGAGTCAGATACAGCCATGCTGTGGTGACTGCATTATAAATATACATAATGTCACGGAAAAATACATTCATTGTTGCCAGCAAGAATCCCAGTCCGCAGCAGAAAATATACATCTGAATTACTACCACTGGGAACAGTAAGAATGTCCAGTAGAACTTTGCTCCTGTAACAATCATTACAATTATCAGTGCTCCCATGGACAATACCATATCCACCATACAACTGGTCACTTTTGCCAGAGTAAAAATATACTTCGGAACATTGGTCTTTTTCAGCAATGCTGCATTTCCTGTTACCGACTTCATGGCATTGTTGGTACTGATTTTCAGGAAATCATATAAAGTACGGCCGGTTAATAAGTACACCGGATAATTATCAATATTCTTGTTGAACATGGTGGAGAATACAATGGTTAATACCAGCATAATCAGCAATGGATTCAATACGCTCCACACATAACCCAAAAAACTTCTTCTGTATTTCAGCTTCAAGTCTCTGCTTACCAGCTCTCGTACCAGATCTTTGTACTGATACAATACTTTTATTCGATACTGAAAAGCGCTCATTGTTTTTTCGATCTTCCTCTCTTTTTGTAATTTTCCAGGCTCGATCCCAGAATCAGCTTAGTATATCACACTTTTATACAAACATCTACTTTTTTTCCCGTATAATCCCGCAGTCCCTGTATTTCCAGGCCTTTCCGCTGCATATCCAGTATATGGGTAATCAGTTTTTCTGTCATTCTCTCACCCGGTACTGCCAGTGGAATTCCAGGCGGATACAGATAGATATATTCTCCGCAAACCTGCCCTGTACTGTCTGTCAGATCCATCGTCTGCATCCTGCTGCCTGTTGCCTGCGCAATCGTCATCACCTGCTCCGTCTCCCTCCCAAAGCTGGTCTCTGTAGGCACAGACGCCCTCTCCAGCCTGTCATTATTGGCTTTTATATCTCCCATCTGGCTCCTTTCCACATAAGTTGTGGAAATCATCTCGTCAATGTGGATAAGTGCATTTTTCAGTCTCAGGAACCCTTCATCCGTATCAGCCAGACTGGTCAGGGCTATCACATATCCTGCTGCAGCCATCTCTGCTTCCAGATGATATTCTTTTCTTAATATTTCTGCCAGCTCCTGTCCACTCAGACCATCTGCCGCAATGACCAGTTTTCCCGGATCAATTTTCCGGTATTGCAACAGATGAATATGCTTTAACTTTGCTGTATCCTTCCGGAATTTCTGGATTCTCCTAGAATAAAGAGCAAATAATTCCGTTCCCTGATCCTTTATCAGTCGGATACACTGATCCATTCCTGCCATAAATACATACGACGGACTGCTGGTTTCAAAAATATCCAGATATTTTCTCACTCTCTCACTGCCGATCAGACTGTCCTTTCCTCTGTGTAAAAGTGCCGTCTGGGTCAACGATGGCAGTGTCTTATGAAGACTGTGGATCACCAGATCTGCTCCCAGCTTTAGAGAATTTTCAGGAAAATAAGGATAAAATCCAAAATGTGCTCCGTGAGCTTCATCCACAATCAGTGGGATACCATGCTGATGAGCAATCTCAGCTATTCTTTTCACATCGGATACCACACCGTCATATGTGGGGGAAGTAATCACCATGGCTTCGATATCCTGATTCATTTTTAATGCCTGCTCCACATCCGCTGGGTCAATCGGTCCGTTGATCTGCGCCGCCCCCTGCCATACAATATCTCCATCCATAAACAACTGTGGATAAAGGTAAACCGTTTCCAGCTCGCGCAGCTCTACCGCGTGATAAACTGCTTTGTGACAGTTTCTTGCTATCAGAATCTTCCCTCTTTGAGATGTGCATGCAAATACCGACGCCAAAATGCCACAGGTACTTCCATTAATCAGATAGAAGCTCTCCTTTGCGCCATACAGATCCGCTGCCCTCTTCTGTCCCTCCATCAGAATTTCTTCTGCATGGTGAAGATTATCAAACCCGTCAATCTCCGTAATATCAATCTGATAAGGCATATTATCTCCATATACACCGCCCAGAAGTTCTCTGATCAATTCTGGATTTCTCTTATGCCCCGGCATGTGGAAGGGATAAGCATCCGAGCTACAGTATTCCATCAGTTTCTCATATAGAAAATTTTGTTCTTTCTGTTCTGTTTTTTTACTTTTATTACTCATTCTTTTATAACCTAAAATCCTGTTTCTAGTATTTTCCTGCGGAAAGTTGATGTTAGTATAACACAATCCTAAGGCTCCATGATATAATATTTGAGATCATGGCAATTGTCTGAATAGTTACTCTCATTTCACTATGTAGTTTTCAGACCGTGCCAGTAATTCTTAATCTGTATCTGTTCAGTACCTTCACAGATACGAAGTGGTTTCTGAACAGTTACTTTCATCTTTATTTAGGAGTACAATTATGAATTTAGTAATTATCAGACATGGTGATCCTGATTATGAACACGATACCTTAACCGAACAAGGCTGGAAAGAGGCTGAGATTCTTTCCCACCGTATGGAAAAAATGAATATAAGAGATTTTTACGTATCCCCTCTTGGACGTGCGCAGGACACCGCATCCTGCACTTTAAAACGAATGAACCGTACAGCCACCACTTTTGACTGGCTTCAGGAATTTCCTGCACGTGTTTTTCTGGATGAAGAAGCAACGAAAAAATCTCTTCTGGCAGCTTATCCTGATCGCCAGGACCGTGACGGCAGACTGACTGCCAATGTATGCTGGGATATTCTGCCATCCTATCTCTTCCGCCACCCAGAATATTTTCATCCAACCATGTGGCGTGACAGCGAAATTGCTCATTCTGGCAGCCTGCTGTCTGTTTATGACAATGTAGTGACTGAATTCGACCGTCTGCTGGCTTCCTACGGCTATGTACGTGACGGGGAACTTTACCGGGTAGAACAATCCAACCGTGACACCATCGTCTTTTTCTGTCATTTTGGTCTGGAATGTGTTCTGTTATCCCACCTGATGAATGTATCCCCGTTTATTCTGTGGCATACCACAGCCTTTGCACCGACTTCTGTATCAACCATTCATACCGAAGAACGGGAACCGGGTACTTCCATCTTCCGTGCGGCCCATTTAGGTGATATCTCTCACCTGACTGCTGCAGGCATGGAACCTTCGTTTTCTGCACGTTTCTGTGAAACCTATGACACCGCCGAACAGCGTCATTAACGTCCGAGGTTCCTATGAAAAAATTGAAAACCATTATACTTTCCTGCAGTCTTCTGCTACTATGTAGTGGCTGCCAGATAAAAAACAATCAGCAGTCTGTCGGTACCCTGTATGAAAAAAACTTCGTTTATTTTGATACCGTCATTGATCTACAATTTTATGCAGATGAAAATGGCAATGATCTGATGAATCATTGCGTAAATATGTGCGGGGACTATGAACAGACCTTCAGTCGTACACTGGAATCAAGCGAACTGTACGCCATCAATCACAGAACCGAAGATACCGTAACAGTATCTGACAATATGGCAGAACTGATATCCACCGGACTGGAATATTACCGGATATCAAATGGAAAATTTGATATCACGGTAGCTCCCCTGTCTGATCTGTGGGATTTTAAGAGTGAAGATGCCACTGTCCCACCTCGGAAAGATATAGAAGCAGCTTTGGAAAAAGTCGGTGCGGATCAGATCTCATTATCCGGTAATACCCTTACATTTTCTTCTGACGATGTGATGATTGATCTCGGTGCACTGGTCAAAGGCTTTGCAGCGGATCATATTAAGTCCTATCTGACCGAACATGGCGTCACCTCCGGTCTTCTGAATCTGGGCGGTAATGTTCTCACCATTGGAAATCGTCCCGACGGTGCACAATGGAGTATCGGTATTCAAAAACCTTTTGATGACAATGAACCAGTGGCAGATGTTGTGAAGGTCACTGACAAAACTGTAGTATCCTCCGGTATCTACGAGCGTTACTTTAAACAGGATGGTGTGATCTATCATCATATTCTGGATCCTGATACCGGATACCCTATTCAGAATGATCTCTGGGGCGTATCCATTATCTGTGATTCTTCTTTGACCGGAGATGCACTGAGCACCACCTGTATGACTCTTGGATATGAAAAAGCATCCGAACTGATCAACTCACTGCCCGACACTGAGGCAGAATTTGTTCTTACCGGATGTGAATTGAAAAAAACATTTTAAGGAATGAATTTATGAAAAGAAAAAGAAATACCGTTTTGTTTCTCATCATTCTGTTCCTGATTATCGGTATTGGCTTCCTGATCCAGAGATATTATTTTGGAAAATCCGGTATCAGCGCAATCATTGAACAGGATGGAGAAACGGTTGCCGAACTGAATCTGAACAAAAATACTGAATTTGTTCTCAATGATGGAAATGGCGGAAGCAACACCATTACGGTTCAAAATGGACATATTTCTGTCACAGAAGCCAACTGTCCTGATCTTGTATGTGTACGAACCGGTGCCATTTCCCAGACCGGTGAAGTCATAGCCTGCCTGCCTCACAAATTAATTATTACCATCTCATCTGACCAGATAGATTCCCTGGATAGCCTCACCTGGTAAAATATCTGATCATTCTCTAAAAATAAATTTAAGAATACAATGCGAAAGGGCTGTGCAGATTGCACAGCCCCTTCAGGAAAGAGAAAAATTATATTTTGAGGGAGTACTCCGCAGCGTGTGGTCGCTGCGAAGTGTGAGTTATGAAATATATTAGCTCTTTGCTAATATGGTGTTAGTATATACAACAAATGTGTTCAAACTATGTTTTCATCCTAAAGAAATCATAAAATTTCTTACGAAAATCTGAATTAAAAACAAAATAAAAAAACCAGGATACTCATCCTGGATTCATAAAGTGAAGCATCGGGGATTCGAACCCCGGACAACTTGATTAAAAGTCAAGTGCTCTAC
>UQWA01000042.1 GCA_900544685.1 uncultured Lachnospiraceae bacterium
AGCAACTTTTATATCATAGCACTGCTTTTGAAGTTTGTCAACAACTTTTTTAACTATTTTTCAATCTTTCGATTGAAGATTTGTGTTTCTTGCTGTCTCTCTCAGACAGCTTCATTATATTATCACCTGTTCCAGTATTTGTCAACACTTTTTTCGACTTTTTTCATTTTTTATAAAAGGGACGGTAAAAAGCCGCAAAACACCGCCCCAATGACTACTGCCATCTGGCATGGCTGCCTTCCTGGTCTTTGGTTACCAGAAGTTGTTCTTCTACCTCTTGTTTTAGTTCTGTGACATGGGAGATCATCCCGATCATCTTTGATCCGCCCGCCATGCGTTTCAATACTCGAACTGCCTGATTTCTGGAATGTTCGTCCAGGGAACCAAAACCTTCGTCTATAAACATCATATCCAGATGTATTGCTGCGCAGCTTTGCTGAATCTGATCTGCTATTCCAAGAGCCAGTGACAGTGCCGCCATGAAGGATTCCCCTCCTGATAAGGTACGGACTTCCCGCTCTTTTCCGGTTACTGTGGAATATACCATAAGATCCAGTCCATGATTCTTTCCTTCTCCTGCCTTTTCCAGACGATACATCCGTAGTTCATACTGCCCTGCCGACATTTCGAGAAATCTTCGGTTGGCTGCTGTCAGTATGTTCTGCAGATAATAGCGCTGCACAAAAGTTTCAATATCCATTCGTGCTCCTGTCATATTTCCGGATAACTGCTGATACAGTCGGTCGGTTCTCGCATATTCTTCCACTATTGTCTGGCGTTCTTCCTGATTCTTTTTCAGCGCCAGATATGCCTTTTCATTACTTTCATATGCATTTTTGCAGATTTCCAGCTTTGTACGCACATCTACCAAATGCTTTTCGGACTGCTCCCTGCAGATCTCCAGCATCTCCAGATCCGGTCTGTCCTGACTGCCTATCTCTTTTTCTGCGGTCTCCTTCATCTGCAAAGCGGCTGCTTTTTTCTCTCTGTATGCTTCTAGGTTTTTCTGCATAAGATCTGCATCACTGATGGCATAGGTCTCTGTCACTTTCCACCATCCTTCTTCTGTTATCTTTCCAGCCTCCAGTGCGTTCCGGTAGTTCCTGTACTTTTCTTTCTCTTCCTTTTCTTTTTCTGGTATCTCTTTCTCATACTGCCTGATACGAGCCTGCGTCTGTTCTTTTTCCCTGCGTGCATTCTGCAGCTGTATTCTGGCATTCTGGCAGATCTGTTCCTGTTTTATTCTGATCTCTTTCGATACAGCTTTTTCATCCTGCACTTCTTTTGAGGTCTTTCCTTCTGTGGTACTCTGCAATTCCTGCTTTCTGCTTTGAAGACCTGCCAGCAGTTCTTTTTGTCTGCCTCTCTGCTCTTTCAGCTTTTCTTCCCACTCTTTCAGATCCTGCTTTTTCTGCATTCCCTCTTCTTCAGATTTTTTCAGTTTCTCATATTGTAATTTTCTTTTTGCCAGATCAGTGCCTTCCTCTTCCACTTCATTTTTCCAGTTTTTCAGGCTGATCTTCCACTTTGCCAATACCGTTTCTTCTATTATATCTATATCTTCATCCGTATTCCTGTCTTCGAGACTCCTTTCCGACAAGCTTTTCTTCATGTGCTGATACAATTGCTCCGCCTCCTGCTGCATCAGACTTTCCTTTTCTTCTTCCAGCTTCTGGTATCCTTCTGCCTGCCTTGCCAGTTCTTCCTGCTTCTTTTGTAATTCCTGCACTTCCTTGCTTTCCTGCTCCAGCATCTCTCTTGTCAGATGACGGTTTGTTTCCGCAAGCAGACATGGGGACGGATGTTCCAGAGAACCACATACCGGACACGGCTGCCCGGGACGCAATTTTTCTTTTGCCAGAAAACCTGCCTGCGCATCCAGAAAAGCTGTCTGGTTTCTTAAATATGCCTCATTTGCCTGAAGAAAATGCGTTCTGCCTGTAGAGTACCGCTTTGCAGTATCCATTCTCTTCTGAACACATTTTGTGTACTCACGGTAGTATTTCATCACCTTATCATGCTCATCCAGCAACGCATCCGCATCCTTTTGACGCGCCTGCCACAGTGCCATCTGCGTGTCGACATCCTTCAGATCTGTTCTTTGCTCACGCCACGCTTCTTCCTGGCTCTCCAGATCCGTTATCTCCTTCTGTACTTTCTGTAATAACTGATCTGCCTGTGCCAGATTCTCTTCCTGTCCATCTATTTCCTTTTGGATCTGATGCATCTTCTCCAGTGCTTTTAATATCGCATCCGCTTTCTGTATCACTTTACTGTCAGCTTCCACCGCCTGACGAAAGTTCTGCTCTGCCTTTTCTTCCTGCAAAACAGCTTCTTTTTCCTGTATTTCCAGTTGTGGAAGACGTTCTTTCTGCTGTTGATGATTTGCCTTCGTCTCTGATGTTCTCTGTGCCGCTTCCTTCCACTGAAGATAAATCTGTCGTATTTCATAGGCCTGTCGTATCTTCCTGACCCGCTCTTCATCCAGCAGTCGTTCTTTCTCTTCCAGCCTGCATTCCCTTAATCTCTCCTGTGCCTGTTCCAGATAGGCAAAAAAACGCAGACAGTTCTGTGCTTTTACCACATTTTCACGGTCAGTATCCCTTTTTTCAGATGCCTGGCGGTACTCCTTCTGTTTTTCCTCCCGTTGCGCTTCCAAATCTGCGCACAAACTTTCAAGTTCCTCCACCAGGCATTCCAGATCTGTTACAGAAAGTCGGTCCGAAGTCTGAATCTTCTGTTTTGCCGCCTTCACCTCGGCGGCTCTGCGGTAATCCTCAGGTATTACAATATACCCAGCCTGTGTCTGACAGATCGTTCGTATCTGCCCCATGATACCCAATTTTTCTTTCCTCCTGACCGCCAATTCTTCTGTCAGCTTCTGGTAGAATTCTGTCTGAAACAACTTACGAAAAATCACTTTCTTCTCATCTGATCTGGCACGAAGCAATTCCATAAATTCTCCTTGCGCAATCATGGCCACCTGCATAAACTGGCTTTTTGTCAACCCTACAATCTCTTCCAGCTTCTTATTGGTCTCCTTCTGTGGATATTCGCTGCCATCCGGCAGTATCAGACTCACCTGCGCACTGACCTCTATCATACCGGTTCCCCGTTTCTTCGGTCTTACATGTCTTGGACTTCTGCGTACTGTATACACGCCCGCTCCATCTATATTTTGTTCTTCAAAAACCAGTTCCACATATGGTTCCAGATTTGTATACTGGCTCTGAAGCTCTGCCCCGTCCTTTTTATTATTTTCAGAACTGGCTTCTCCAAACAGTGCAAATACAATGGCATCAAAAATGGTCGTTTTCCCTGCGCCTGTATCTCCGCTGACCAGAAACAGATTCTGCTTCAGCCCTGAAAAATCAATCTCAGTTTTCTTCCCATAAGATCCAAATGCCTGCATAATCAATTTCTGTGGTCTCATCTCATTTCCTCCTGCACTGTATTTATCACATCTGTCAGCAACACTTCTTCCTCTTCACTCAAATCCTTCAAAAAAGCACAGCAAAGCTGAAACGGATCTCTGTTAATCTGTACTGCTTCTTCCGCCTTTCCATTTTTTGTTCCGGCTGTCTCCCTTCTGATCTCAAGTAGATTCGGAAACGCCGCATAAATCCGGTCCTGCATGTCAAAAATATCCAGATCCACCTCATCAGTCAATACAACCGAAACATAATCATCACTTGCTGCCTCCAGAATCTCCGCGAGTGTTCCGCGGATAACTTTCACTTCATGACGTGGATATAACGGAATTGCCGTTATCTCTGTATGACCTTTTTCTCTCATCTCAATCATCTGTATGGCTTTTACCTGTCCTGCTTCACTGACTGAGCAGGCAAGGGGAGTTCCACAATAGCTCCAGATATCCTTTCCCACCTTCATTGGTTTGTGGATATGTCCCAGTGCCGCATAATCAAACGGCTTAAGGACAGATGCACCTACCTGATCAATATTTCCCACTGTCCGGATCTCCGAATCCATGCGTTCCACCTGTTCCGCATCTATTCCATCCAGAAGATAAAACTGATGGCTGACCAGTACATTTCTCACCCGTGTATTTACCTCTTCTCTCTCCAACAGACGTTTTACCGTCTCATGATAGGAACAAAGTGTTCCGTCAGCCTCCGTTCCCACTATATTTTTCACCATCGACGGGCGCACAAACGGAAGCAGATAAAAATTCACATTCCCCCATTCATCACTCACGGTCACCTTCTGGATATGTTCCTCTGGCTGCTGCGGAGGCATACCTGCCATATACAGTTTCTGTTCCTCCAAAATGCCTCTGTAGAGATTTACTCTCGGTGCACTGTCATGGTTTCCACTGATCATCATCACAACCGTATCCGGCACTTCCTTTTTCATGGACAGTACAAACCAGTCAAATACACTGACTGCTTCTGCCGAAGGTACAGCTTTATCGTAAATATCACCGGCAATCACAACGGCGTCCGGCTTTTCCTTCTTTGCCTGTTCCACCACCTGCTGCAGAACAAACTTCTGATCCTCCAGCAGATCTCTGTTGTATAATTTTAACCCTATATGTAAATCGGACAGATGAAAAAATTTCATATTTGCTTCCTCCTGCGTTTCCGGATATTTCTTTCAGTATACCAAAAAAGATACCGGCATGCGGTATCTTTTTTGCAGTATGTTCAAGAATGCCTAGGCTACTACATCTTCAAACTGGGAATTGTACAGGTTCGCATAGAAACCTCCGGCTTTTAACAGTTCCTCATGATTTCCCTGTTCGACGATATCTCCATCCTTCATGACCAGAATCAAATCTGCATCCCGGATGGTAGACAGCCTGTGTGCAATCACAAAGCTGGTTCTGCCTTTCATCAGGTTATCCATTGCCTTCTGAATCTCAATTTCTGTTCTGGTGTCTACAGAAGAAGTAGCTTCATCCAGAATCAGTATCTTGTTATCTGCCAGAATTGCTCTGGCAATGGTCAGAAGCTGCTTCTGTCCCTGGGATACATTGCTGGCATCTTCATTTAATTCCATCTGATAGCCACCCGGAAGGGTCTGGATGAAGTGATGTGCTCTGGCTGCTTTCGCCGCTGCAATGACTTCCTCATCTGTGGCATCCACTCTTCCATAACGAATGTTCTCCATAATCGTTCCCTTAAACAGCCAGGTATCCTGAAGCACCATGCCAAAAGCATCCCTCAGTTCTCTCCGGTTAAACTGGCGGATGTCATTCTGACCAAGCCGGATACTGCCACTGTTCACATCATAGAAACGCATCAGCAGTTTCACCATAGTAGTTTTTCCGGCTCCAGTAGGTCCTACAATGGCAATCTTCTGTCCCGGTTCTACATGACAGCTAAAGTCGTGAATAATGGTCTGATCTGCCACATATCCAAACTGCACATGATCGAATGTCACCTCTCCGGTCACTGACTCCAGACTCGCCGGATGTTCGCAGGTCTGGTCTTCTTCCTCTTCTTCCAGGAATTCAAAGACTCGTTCTGCTGCTGCTGACATGGACTGTACCTGATTGATGACCTGCGCAATCTGCTGCATCGGCTGGGTAAAGTTCTTCACATACTGGATAAATGCCTGAATATCACCAACCGTGATCATATTGCGAATGGCCAGCAGACCACCTGTCAGAGCTACACACGCATAGCCCAGATTACCGACAAACATCATGATCGGCTGCATCATACCGGACAGGAACTGAGATTTCCATGCGGAATCATACAGGATTCCATTGGTCTTCTTAAATTCTTCGATGGTTTCATCTTCTTTATTAAAGGCCTTAATGACCAGATGACCGCCATAAACCTCTTCCACCTGCCCGTTAATATGTCCCAGATAATCCTGCTGTGCAATAAAATATTTCTGGGATTTTCTGGTTACAACCTGAATCAGTCCCATGGATATCGGCAGGATCACCAATGCAATCACCGTCATCAGTGGTGAGATACTGAGCATCATAATCAGTACACCGATCAGTGTTGCCACCGCTGTAATAATGGTGGTAATACTCTGGTTCAAACCCTGTCCCATGGTATCCACATCATTGGTGATTCGTGAAAGCACTTCACCATAGGTTCTGCTTTCGAAATACTTCATCGGCATGCGATTGATCTTCTCTGAGATCTCCTTACGCATACGGTAACATACCTTCTGTGTCACCGCTGTCATAATCCATCCCTGTATAAAGCTGAATATGGCACTTCCCAGATAGAGTGCCAGCACAAAGATCAATATCTTTCCAATCTTTGCAAAATCAATGCTGCCATTTCCCTGTATCTTTGCCATCAGTCCTTCGGTCAGTACCGTGGTTGCCTTACCAAGTATCTTCGGGCCCGCTACATTAAATATCGTGGAACATGCTGCAAATATCATAACCAGAAGAATAGATACTTTGTAGCTTCCGATATATGTCAGCAATTTACCAAGGGATTTTTTCAAGTCTTTCGGTTTTTCCCCAGGCCGCATGCCTCTGCTACCCATCATGCCTCTTCCACTGCGCGGTCCTGCATTTCCGTTCTGACTGTTACTCATGTGCATTCACCTCGCTTTCTTCTATGCCCAGTTCACTGGATGAGAGCTGTGATTTTGCAATCTGTTGATAAACTTCACAATTCTTCAGTAATTCTTCATGGGTTCCTTTTCCCACGATCTGTCCATCATCCAGCACCAAAATCTGTTCTGCATGCAGAATCGTGCTGATACGCTGTGCCACTATAATAACTGTACGGTTTTGTACTTTTTCTGCCAGAGCTTTTCTCAATGCTGCATCGGTTTTCAGATCCAGCGCGGAAAAACTGTCATCAAAGATAAAGATCTGCGGATCCTTCGCAATGGCTCTTGCTATGGCAAGCCTCTGCTTCTGGCCACCGGATACATTGCTTCCGCCCTGGGCAATCGGACTGTCATACTGCTCGTCTTTTTCTTCAATAAAATCTGCTGCCTGGGCAATCTCTGCTGCACGGCGAATCTCCTCATCTGAAGCATCCTTCTTTCCAAACCGGAGATTGGAGGCTATCGTTCCTGAGAAGAGTACACCCTTCTGTGGCACAAATCCCAGTTCATCTCTCAGATCATGCATGGTAATCTGGCGGATATCTTTTCCATCCAGTGTAATCTCTCCGCCTGTCACATCATAAAGACGGGGGATCAGGTTCACCAATGTGGACTTGCCACAGCCAGTACTTCCGATAATTGCTGTGGTCTTTCCCGGTTCTGCCACAAAGTCAATGTCACGAAGCACATCTTCCTTTGCTTCCGGATACCGGAAATTCACATGATGAAATTCCAGTTTACCGGTATGTTCTGTTACTTTTTCCGGCTTCTTCGCATCTGTGATGGAAGGCTCTGTGCGAATAACCTCATCGATTCGTTCTGCTGCTACCGCAGCTCTTGGCAGCATGATAGACATAACAGTCAGCATCAGGAAGGACATAACAATCATCATGGCATAGGTGATAAATGCTGTCATTGCACCTACCTGCATGGTACCACCGTCAATCTTATGTGCTCCAAACCAGACAATACCCACAGTCAGTACATTCATAATCATCATCATACCCGGCATCATAAAAGTCATCACCCGGTTGGTAAACAGATTCGTCCTGGTCAGTTTCTGATTGGCTTCATCAAAGCGTTCTTCTTCTTTTTTCTCCCGGACGAATGCACGGATAACAGGAAGACCTGTCAGAATTTCTCTGGATACCAGATTCAGGTTATCTACCAGTTTCTGCATAAGCTGAAACTTCGGCATGGCTACTTTCATCAGCACACCGATATACCCCATAATCACCAGAATGGCAAGCAGAATGATCCATTCCATGCCTGCGCCGGTCTGCATCACCTTCCACACACCGCCAATACCAAGAATCGGTGCATAGGCTACAATACGAAGCAGCATCATCGATACCATCTGAATCTGCTGAATATCATTGGTACTTCTGGTAATCAGGGATGCTGTCGAAAACTGATCCATCTCCGCGTTGGAGAAACCAACCACTCTGCAGAACACCTTTTCTCTTAAATCACGTCCAATACCGGCACCTACGCGGGATGCAAAGAATCCTACCAGTACGGTAACCACTCCCATCAGAAGTGCCATGCCTACCATCTTCAGCCCTGATTCCAGCAGATAGTTCTGCTGAATATGGTGAATATCTACACCTGCACGCTCATCGCAGGCCACTGCATAGGCAATTCCTGTAGATCTAATCATTGAGCTTCCCATAGTATTTATGGTATCCTCTGCCTTCTGGCGAAGTCTCATCAGAATCTGCTCATCCATTCCATTCTGCATCATCACCTGCGTCTGGCTCATCTGATAATTCATCAAAAGTGGCAGAATCAGTTCTTCATCCAGCCCCTCCAGTTCTTCTTCTGAAAGGTCTGCACGGACATAATTACTATCTTCCTTCTCATAGCTGTTCTCCCACAATGTCTTTTCCGCTTCTGTCATAAAAAGCATTGCTGACTTGTAGTCTTCTTCTGTGATCTCTTTCGGAATCACATGCTCCACACCCCGGTTCTGGATTCCCACATCGATAATGTCCGACGTATAGGATGGCAGTGACAGGTCACACCACGCCTGCACAAATAACAGGGCAAGGATGATAATCACTGACCTCCAGTAGGGTGCGATATTTTTGAATATTTTACTCATCCTGTTCTTCCTTTCTTTTTTCTAACGGTGTTATTATCTAACACTGTTATATTTTTACATGCGTTAAATAATAACACCGTGATTTTGCCATGTCAAACAAAATCACGGTGTTTATATTTTTTTAATTTTTTGTTGTGAAAACGGCTGTATTTTCTCTCATCTCACCTGCTCAATGATGGCATGCAGGTATTCATAGCAATTCTTTAAGCCTTCTTTTCCATCTTCATCCAGAGGAAGCTGAAGTACACGGTCGATTCCCGCTCTTGAGATCACACATGGCATACTCATGGCTACTTCTGACAGACCATACTGTCCATCCAGTACAGTTGACACCGGCACAACTGCCTTTTCATTTCTCATAATTGCACCTACCAGACGGCAGACACTCAAGGCAATTCCGGAGCTGGTATATCCTTTCAACTCTACAATATCCAGACCACTGACCTTTACTTCGTGAAGAAGCTGTTCCTTGTCGATCGGCTGTTCCAGTGCAAACTGGCTATGAAATTCTGAAAATGGTATTCCCACGATATTCACACAGTTCCACGGGATAAAACAGGTTCCTCCATGTTCTCCCAGCACAAAACCTGTCACATTTTTGGCATCTACCTTGCAGATATCCGCAATCATCTTATTAAATCTTGCTGTATCCAGAAGAGTTCCTGTGCCGAAAATCTTGTTTTTGGGATAATCAAAATCATGCTGCGCAATATAAGTCAGAATATCCATCGGGTTGGATACATTGATTAAAATAGCATCTCTGGTATTGGCAGTGATCTTTTCCATTGTCTCCCGCATTACCGTCACATTAGTCTGCAGAAGCACCATACGATCCCTTGAGTTACCTGGCTGAATGCTAGGTCCAGCTGTATTGATAATAATCTGCGCATCCGCACACTCTTCAAATCCACCGACGCGGATGCTGGTATTGGAACTGTAGGCAAATGCCGTAGTATGGCTGGCATCCATCACCACTCCAAGTGCCTTCTTCTCATTGCGGTTAATCACCACAATCTCATCTGCCAGATTCATGCGTAGAATAGAATCCAGAATAGCGGACCCCACATGTCCGGCACCAATTAAAACAATTTTCCCATAATTCAGATGCTTCATCTCCTGCTCCTCTTTTCCTCTGCTAATGCAGATATATTTTTCGAATAAAGATCCAGACTACTCTGACTGCTGCCAGAAATCCAACACCAAACAGTACATCATTTACCAAGCCTGATGACGACAGCAGCCGGATACCACAAAACTTCTTAGCCGGATAAAAAAGCTGTTCACCCTTTTTATTAAAAAAGTCCAGCATCAGATGACTTAGGAAACCCACTGCAAAGTATCCCACAGTCGATGGCAGAAACAGCCACAGACATCCGCTCAGAAGTGCCATTGCCAGGAAGGAATGCATAAAAGTACGGTGTCTGCTCCGCATGCCAAACACACATATGGTTAAAAATGCCTGCACTGAAAGCCAGATCCGTACAATGTTCGTATGCTGTATCATCCTGCTGTAGATGCCAATGTGCCATATATGATCGATCACACCCACAGCCACCACTGCCGACACCATCAGGGCAATCATTTTCCCGGCATCTCTGTGAGAACCTGAGCTTCCCACATCAATGTCGCTGATCACCGCCCCGATCAGGGACGCTGCAGTTCCCAGTACCAATTCTGTCGCACTTACCGGCTGCATGATAAGAAGACCTGTTGTCACTCCTACTACTGCATGTGTCTTTCCTAACATGTATACTCCTTCTTTTTCTTTTTTTCAATAATATTTCTCTAAAACAACAAACGCGAATGGAGCTTTTATCTTCCATTCACGTTTGTTCTCCGATTTCTTTTACAGTGTATTTAAAAAACGCAGGAAATCCCGACGTCCTTTTTCTGTACACTTGTAAACGCCGGCATCTTCCAGAACCTTCACAAAGACTTTTCCTACTTCTTCTTCCAGTATACGGTCAATGTTTTCTGCGTTCAACTGCGGATAAGATGGGAGAAATTCTGCCACCCAGGAAGCATGTTTTTCAATCTTCTCATTCGTGGTAATTTCTTTGTTTTCAAGAATATATTCCTTCAGAAGTTCCATCTCTTCCTTCAGCCTTGCAGGAAGCACTGCAAGCCCCATTACTTCTATCAGACCAATATTTTCTTTCTTAATATGATGCAGCTCTGCATGGGGATGATACACACCGAGTGGATGTTCTTTCGTAGTAATATTGTTACGCAGAACCAGATCCAGTTCGTAGAAATCTCCACGTTTTCTGGCAATCGGCGTAATAGTGTTATGTGGTTCTCCGTCTGTCTCTGCAAAAATGAAGGCGTCTTCATCTGTATATCCACGCCATGTCTTCAGAATGTGATCTGCCAGTTCGATAATTCTGCCTGTGTCCGGTGCTGAGAGACGAATGACAGATAATGGCCATTTTACAATGCCTGTCTGCACATCTTCGAATCCCGGAATAGTAACAGTCTTTTCTACCGGTGCTTTTTCCATGGCAAAAGTATAACGTCCACCCTGGAAATGATCATGGGTCAGGATGGATCCGCCCACGATTGGCAGATCTGCATTGGATCCCAGCATATAATGTGGAAACTGTTTTACAAAATCAAACAGCTTCACAAATGTAGCGCGTTCAATCTTCATCGGCGTATGCTGGCTGTTAAACACGATACAATGCTCATTATAATATACATATGGAGAATACTGAAATCCCCACTTGCTGTCGTTGATGGTAATCGGAATAATCCGGTGAGTCTCTCTTGCCGGATGATCTCCTCTTCCCGCATAGCCTTCATTTTCAAAACAAAGCTGACACTTCGGATAAGTTACAGATGCAGATTTTCTTGCAGCTGCAATTGCTTTCGGATCCTTCTCCGGCTTAGACAGGTTAATGGTAATATCCAGTTCCCCATAAGGACTGTCGATCTTCCATTTCTGGTCCTTCCGAATCCGGTAACGGCGGATATAGTCGGTATTCTGGCTGAACTGATAGAACCAGTCTGTAGCTTCTTCCGGATTCTCATCATATTTCCGGCGGAATGTCTCCTGAACCTGTGCAGGTCTCGGAGTCAGACAATTCATCAGTTTCGTATCAAACAGATCTCGGTATGCCACACTGTCTGTGATCAGTTCTCGCTTCACGGCTTCATCCAGCAGATCTTTTAAGATATCTTCCAGAGGTCTTTCCTCTACTTCTCCCGGCTCTTCATAAGAGTCTTCCTGAAAACAGTCCAGCAGCAAATTCACTGCATAAGTCTGCTCACATTCCGGAAGCAGTCCGGTTCTCTTTCCATATTCTGTAAGCTCTTTTATGTATTTGCTCAGCACGATGTCTTCCTCCTTTATGCCAGCACGTGAGCGCCGTCCCCGATATCTACAATGTAAAACTCTGCATCAATACCAGTCTTTTTCTTGTATTCTTCTCCGACTTTTTTCTGGAATTCTTCAACCGCTTCTTCTTTTACAATACTGACCGTACAGCCGCCAAAACCGCCTCCGGTAATTCTGGATCCCAGTACACCCGGAATCTTCCACGCTTCTTCTACCAGAATATCAATTTCTTCGCAGGAGACTTCATAATCATCTCTTAAGGATATGTGGGAGGCATTCATAAGCTGTCCGAATTCCTCGATCTTTCCTTCTTTTAATGCTTTTACCGCACGAATAGTACGCTGATTCTCATATACTGCATGTTTCGCACGTTTTCTGCAGATATCACTGGTGATCGATGACTGTGCTTTTTCAAACTGCTCTTCGTCCAGTTCTCCCAGGCTGCCGATCTCACATACCTTCTGCAGTTCCTTTAATGCTGTTTCACATTCATTTCTGCGGTCATTGTAGGCAGAACCCACCAGACTGTGTTTTACCTTGCTGTTCGTAATCACAATTCTGGCTGCATCCAGCTTCACCGGTGCATATTCATAATTCAGAGTATTGGTATCCAGAAAAATTGCGCAGTCTTTCTTACCCATGGCACTGGCAAACTGATCCATGATACCGCAGTTGCAGCCATTGAAATTATTCTCGCTGTACTGACCGTTCAGGGCAATCTGTGTCATAGTCAGGTCATCCAGTCCGTATAATTCCTTCAGAATCAATCCGGTCAGAACTTCCAGTGATGCGGATGATGACAGTCCTGATCCATTCGGAATATCTCCGTAGATCAACATATCAAATCCCTGTGAGAAGCTGTATCCCTTCTTCTCCAGAGCCCATACAACTCCCTTCGGATAGTTGGTCCAGCCTGCTGCATCTGACGGTACCAGATCCTCCAGGCTAGTCTCTACTACGCCTTTTCCCTTAAAGTTTTCTGAATAGAAACGGATCTGACGGTCTTCTCTTTTTCTTGCAATTCCGTATGTTCCAATAGTCAGTGCACATGGAAATACATGACCGCCGTTATAGTCAGTGTGTTCTCCAATCAGGTTCACACGTCCCGGTGCAAAACAGCTTATGATTTCTCCGCCTGCTCCGTACAGTTCCTCAAAATGCTTTCTTAATTCCTGTTCCATCTGTTCTACCTCCCAATGAATATTACCTGTACAAAATAAAGTCTGTGGATTCTGTGGCCAAGTTTACATCCATTTCCCGCATAAGACTTTTTTCATCTGTCTGATGCGGGAATCTTTATTATCATTTAACCATACTCCTGTATATTTGTACATAAACAGAATTGCAAAAAATATGGATAAAATGAGATTTTTTGATATTTCAACTTTCCAGGTTTTTCTCAGTTTTATTCGTACAGATTGTTCTGTAATGTGAAAAGCAAGTCCTCTATAACTATCGGTTTGGATAAGAATCCATCCATACCACATTCCAGAGCTTTCTTTCTATCCTCATCAAAAGCATTGGCAGTCATGGCAACTGTCACCATTGCCAAAAGTACAAAAAGTATCTTATTCCATTTTTTCTTTTTCATTATGGATTCTCCCTCTGAAATTAATTTCACTTATCTGCCAATTCATGAATTATCTTTACCAGTAACTTCGTATCAACAGGCTTTGCAATATGTTCATTCATTCCTGCTTCTTTTGCTCTTATTCTGTCCTCCGTGAACGCATTTGCTGTCATTGCAATAATCGGTATGACCTTTGCATCCTCTCTGCCCAGAGAACGGATCTTCTTTGTGGCGTCATAGCCATTCATGACCGGCATCATGATATCCATAAGAATGACATCAAATTCACCAGGTTCACTTTTTCCGAACAGCTCAACAGCTTCCTGACCATTCCATGCTTTGGTCACCTCAGCGCCTTCATTCTGAAGCACAAATTCTGCAATTTCCATGTTCAGTTCATTGTCTTCTGCCAGAAGAATATGAAGCCCCTTTATAGATTTTTCTGATATATCCTTCTGTTCTTCACGTTTGTCCGCATCCGGATCTATTTTGAACGGAACCCTGATCACAAATGTAGTTCCCATACCTTCTTTACTTTCAAAGGTAATCGTTCCACCCATTTTCTCGACCAGATTCTTTGCAATCGCCATTCCCAGACCTGTTCCTGCAAATTTTGTGCGGCTTCCTGTGTGTTCCTGTGCAAATGGTTCAAATACACATTTCTGGAACTCCTCAGTCATTCCGATTCCGGTATCCCGGCAGACAAATTCCATTGTGGTCATTTCCGGCTGTTCGGATGGAATTTCCATGCAGCTTATATAGATCTGTCCGTTTTCTCTGTTATATTTCACTGCATTCGACAGGACATTCATCATCACCCGTTTCACATATCCCGGACTTCCAATAAAATTCCGGTGTGTGATTTCTTTTTTCTCCCACACAATCTGGATATTCTGTTCTGCAGTCATCTGTTCGATCACAACAAATACTTCCCTGGAAATACTGCTCAGATTAAATGGGAGCTCTTCCAGAACGATTTCACCTGACTCAAGCTTACTCATGTCCAGGACATCATTTACCAGTTCCAGCAACAGATTGGATGCCTCTTTCACCTTTGTTCTGTATTCCGTCTGTTTCTCCATATCATCTGCATAATGGTCTGCCATATTGACCATGCCGCAGATTCCATTGATCGGAGTCCGTATATCATGGCTCATTCGCTGAAGGAACTCAGTTTTTGCTACATTGGCGGCTTCTGCCTTTTTTGCAGCTATCAGAAGTTCTGCCTTATATTTTTCATCTTTTTCCTGTTCCATTTTCTGATGCGCCAGATTCGTTCTGTATGCCCAGAACCAGAATATACTGAATATCAGGAAATAAAGAAAAATAACGCTTATCATACTTAATGGAAGGTTATGGAACACCGCTGTATCCGGAAGATACGCATAGATATAATAATCACGCTGCTTCAGCATAATTCCATAACATCCGGTTCCTTCATTCTTCAAATGGTAAATGTGCTGACTGTCTGTATGTTTTTTCATTGCCTGAACAACTTCGTTGTCGGCTGTATTCTGCCCTAACAGGCTCTGATCATTGCTGGCAACCACGATCCCATCGTCTGCAACAATAATCGTTCCATCTTTCTGGACACTATAGCCATTTAAAAGCCCCTGTATCGTCAGGGTATAGTTTCTGGCAAATTCAGGAGAAGTGTAAAAGTAGATTGCTACAATACCTGGTGCATCTTTTCTGGCACAGGCTGCAATGTCGATATGTGATCCATCTTCCCTGTCAAATCGTTCCGAATAAGTTCTTTCTTCATATCCGGCAAAATCCATGATAATATCTTTTTGCAGATACTCTGTAATCTCATTTGCCAGAAATTCATCCGTACTGTATTCACAATCCATCTTTCCTTCTATATCCAGTACAATGATGCCATCCACCCAGAGAGTCTGCAGGTTTTCTTTCAGAAAATCCTCGCTTAGCTGCCCGCCGTTTTCTGTTTCCATGTTAATATTTGTACTCATCTGTCTGGCACTTTCAATAGCGCGGAGAAGACTTTTGGATTCCGAAGATTCATTATAATGGGTGCAGGTGGAACACTGCACTTTGACATAATTTACAATCTCTACCATTCTTTTCTCTGCTTCCTCTTTCTCCGCATGAAAGAAATAAAACAGAGAAACTACTGCCACACAGATTCCGATCAGACCACCGATCAGCTGGATTCGTTTTTCTTTTTTCTTTCTCTTAATATCCAAGATCATCCACCTCCAGATACTTCTGGGGATCATCCAGATATTTTCCAATAATTTTCAGGGATGTGCCATCCTGACGCATTTCTTCCAGAGTCTGGCTCATCTGCTCACTGATTCCTCTGTCATCATCTTTTGCAAAAGCGACACCTATTCCGGTGATCATCAAAGGTTCTTCCAGGATACGGAAGCTTGCATCATAATCCTTCATATACTGAACAATCGATTCCTCATGTGCGGCGACTGCATCTACATATCCTTTTCCCAGAAATGTATAGATCAGCTCCCTGTGTCCCAGGCTGATCAGATTGCCCAGCTTTGGGATTCTCTCATCCGTCCGGTTCAGAAAGATGCCTTCCGGTTTGGTTGTGGACTGAACAGCCAGGTTCTTTCCCTCCAGGTCACTCAGTTTATAAATATCACTATTCTCATTTACAGCGACCACCTGACGGCTTGCTATATATGGTCCCGCCCAGCGGTAATCGTCAAGGCGTCCTTCCATAGAAAAGCAGCCCATGATACAGTCAATCTCTCCGCTCTCCACCAGTTCTTTTTTCTTCTCCCAGTTGATCTGGACAACCTCCACCTGATATCCCATTCTTTTGAAAGCTTCTGTAGCCAGTTCTACATCGATTCCCGTCGGTACACCATCCTCATTCAAATAATTGTATGGTGGATAGTTGTCGCTGCCGAGGGTAATAACAGGCTTTTCTGTTTCTTCTTTCGTGTTATCTGTGTTTTTACACCCTGCCAGGGTGACTGCTAAAATTCCTGCAAGCAGAATGCCTGCAATCACTCTTTTTCCTTTCATTTTCCTTTTATTCCTAATTATCCTTTTCAATTCTTTCATATCAGATTCGCTGCCATTTATTACTGTTCAATGGCCTGCGGTTCGGTACCCCCCCCCCGCCGGATTTTATGCTTCTGATCGTCTTTGCCAGTTCATGGGAACTTCTGCGGATTGCCTTCGTTGCCTCATAACCATTCATAACAGGCATCTGCACATCCATCAGAATCATGTCATAATCACCTGGAGAAGGCTGTTCAAATGCTTTCAAAATCTCTTCGCCATTTTCACAGATGGTACATTCCGCACCTTCAATCTTTAACAGTTCCGTCAGGATCTCTGCGTTCAGCTCATTATCCTCTATCATGAAGATATTCCATCTTCAAAAAAGCACTGTCAAACAGACAGTGCACTTCATTTTATGCAACTGGCTGCCATTTTACAGGCCCTGTAGCTTTGCGTCCCAGATTTTCATCTGGTTTGCCGATTTCCTTATTATAGCTTTTAAACTTATGCAAAAAACTGGTTTTATTATACTCTGATGCTCTACGGTACACAAGAAAAACATTACCGTTTTAACGTTCAAAAATAAAAAAGAACAGCCGATATATACTCGAACTGTTCTCCTACTTCCGAAGTCCACGCAGCATTAACATTACTGTTTCCTGCTCATTTGTACTCAGATTGTTCCATATCCTTAAAACTTCTTTCTGTTTTTCTGTCAAATTCTCCGAATTACCTTCCTGAAAAAAATATGATAATGTCACGTCTAATGCTGTACATTTTTTCAAGTGCGAGCAACGACGGCAGGTTTTCCTGCGCCATGATTCTTCCCAGTGATGACTGGGAAATTCCCGACAGCTGCGATAATCTGTATTTACTGATATCACGTTTTTCGCACAAAAAATATAAAGATACTTTCGTTTCCGCAAAAGTCATTTTCGTTTATATTGTTTGTATAATATCATAGGTTATTACGTTTGTCACCTGAAACTTTAAAGCACAAAGCATTTTTTCTCTCCGGCTTATCTTTTCCCTGTTGATTTCTTATTTATATTTTCTCAACGAAACCTGTTTCTGTTTTACTTTCTCAAATGCATTGTCCGCTCCTTATAGGGTATCAAGTCAATCATTATGCCTATTCTATATAAATCGTGTTTAAAAGTCAAGAATACGTCTATGATATCAAGCGTTAGAATGACTATTCGAAAGAATCTGCGCAATACATTAAATAAACATCATTTCTCAACGAGTTTTAATAAATTTATTTATATCTCCTGACATGGCGTGGTATACTAGACACATCAACTGAAAAAGGAGTGTCTCTATGACCGACCTGAACACATACTTTCAAAAGCATGGTCTTTGTGCGGAGAACATCCTGTACATTTACCGCAAAGACCGAAAGACCGTCATTCAGCGCACGGACGGTGAGGAATTTGCACTGTTTATACCGGTACATAGTGTTCTATCCACTTTGCCGGAAAGCGAGTTTTTGAGCATCAGCAAAGGGACAGTCGTATGCCGCAGCCACATTGTAAATATTAGCAATGACGGCATTTATACTATGTCGGATGGCCGCACTTTTCAAGGGCGCAAACGCGGCTTGAGCAGCCATCGCCGCCTGCGTACAGAAATAGGGCTGGCAGAAAAGAACCCCGTCCCCTGAGTATGCTGGAAAAATGCAGCCTGCTGGATGATATGCCGCTGGCATTCTGCGTGATAGAGCTTGTCTTTAACAAGGACGGCCGCGGCGTGGATTTTATTTTCCGCTATTGCAATGCGGAAATGGCGAATGTGGAAGGCGTTCCCGTGGAAGAAATGCTGGACCGCTCGTTCTACGAGGTCTTTCGCAATGGCGATAAAAAGTGGCTTGTGGCATATGCGGATGTAGCTCTGAACGGTACAAAGCACACCCTCCACGATTACAGCCCGGAGATAGACAAGTATCTTACCATCCATTGCTATCAGCCCAAACCCGGCTATTGCGCCTGCGTGTTGCAAGTAACGGATCGATAAATCGAATAAGAAAACGATATATGTCCTTGCGCCGCTCCGCAGCTATCCTTTCGTTAAAACATCATAACGAAACAAAGGAGCTGTCCTGAAATAGACAGTCTAAGAGAGTGAGGGTGTGACTCATGCCAACTCACACCCTCACTAAAGATAAAGCATTGGATTGTCTACACGATGTGTCGACAATTTTTAGCAAAATTTTATAAACTACTTCTTGAATTTATATTTTCCTTTTCCGTGACCGGATACTGGTTCAATAATATCTGCCTGCACCAAATTGGAAAGAAGTTTTGAAGCACCTGAAGCTTTCAGCTCAAGAAGCTCCATAACTGCACTTCTTCCAAATACTTCATCAAAACCAAATTTTTCAAAGAGTCTATGGATATGAACCGTCGTTTTTACTGAGAAATCACTACCTTTTTCGGAAAGTAAACTTTCAATATCCACTTTTTTGTCTTGAATGTCCACTTTTCCATTCCCAATATCCACTTTTACATCCCCAATGTCAAGCGGAGTGTAGTAAAAATCTATTTACTATCATTATGAGTTTAAAAACGTAGAAAGTAAAGCTACCCAAGATTTAAGCGGTTCTTTCCATACTTAGTTGAAATTAATGTATTGAAGTTATATAATATATTCAA
>UQWA01000043.1 GCA_900544685.1 uncultured Lachnospiraceae bacterium
CAAATGTAAAACTGGTAGCAAGTAAGACCTCAGCTGTAACCGTGGAAAATAAGGAGCAGCTTGCAGAGCTTACTGTTTATAAAGAAGGTCAGGTGCTTACCGGAGCAGAAGTCAGTGAGAGTGGAACCGTATTCCATTATGAGAACCGCAGACAAAAAAATGCTGTTTACAACGTGTATGCCGGAGCAGATATTGTGACTGCGTATGGTACAAAAGTGTACAGCAAAGGTGATCTGGTGAAAGAAAATCTGACAACAGGTGAGAATGGCTCTGTTACCCTGAAGAATCTCCATCTAGGAACTTATGTGGTAAAAGAAGCAAAAGCACCGGACAACTTCTATAATGGCGGCGAAGAAAAGACAGTGACGCTGACTTATGCCGGACAGAATAAAGAAGTTGTATTTGCGGATGTCACCTTCAACAATGAGCGTCAGAAAGCAGAAGTCACTGTAGTAAAACAGGATAAAGATACAAAGAAACCGCTGGAAGGTGGTATTTTCGCCCTGTATGCGGCAGACGATATCAAAAATGCAGATGGTGTAGTTGTTGTAAAGAAAGGCACCCTGATTGAGAAAGCCACTACCGGTGAGGATGGAAAGGCAAAATTCACAGCAGATCTGCCTATCAATCATTCCTATTCCGTAAAAGAAGACCAGGCACCAGAAGGCTATGTAAGAAATACAGAAGACGTGTATACGTTCAAGTTCTCTTACACCAATGATAAAGAAGCAACCGTATCTTTCGCCCATACCTTCAGCAATGACCGTGTGACAGCAAAAATCAATTTATTCAAAGTTGATAAAGAAACAGGAAAAGCCGTTCCGCAGGGCGATGCAACACTGAAAGGTGCAGTCTACGGATTATATGCCCGTGAAGATATCGTGCATCCGGATGGAGCAACCGGTGTGATTTATAAAGCAGGGGAACAGGTGGCTTCTCTTACAACGGATGAAAAAGGACAGGCTTCTGTAGATGGCTTATATCTTGGCAAATATTACGTCAAGGAGATCACACCACCGACCGGATACCTGGCAGATACAGAAGAACATGATCTTGAATGTAGTTATGAAGGTGATATGACTGCAGAAGTAAAAAGAGAATGCATTTCCAGTGAACAGGTGATCAAGCAGCCGTTCCAGATTATCAAAGCAGCCAACAATGGAAAGACCGATGCAGATCTGTTATCCGGAGCCGGATTTACAGTTTATCTGAAATCTTCCCTTACAAAGAAAGCAGATGGAAGCTATGATTTTGATTCTGCTAAACCAGTAGTGAGTGGAGAAAACGGAGCTACTGAGATTTTTACAGATGAAAAAGGTTATGCCTGCAGTATTCCATTACCATTTGGAAGCTATATTGTCCGTGAAACAACAACACCACACAATTACAAGCCAGTCGATGATTTTGAAGTGAATATCACAGAGAACCATCCGAATGAGCCACAGATCTGGCGTGTGCTTCTGGACAAAGAGTTCAAGGCAAAATTGAAAATTGTGAAAAAAGACGATGAAACAAAGAAATCCGTCCTGATTGCAGGAACAGAATTTAAGGTATATGACCTGGATAACAAAAAATACGTGGAGCAGGTAACTACTTATCCTGTGACAACCACACACAAGTCCTATTTTACAGACAGTCAGGGTTATCTGATCATGCCAAAGAACCTGAAAATCGGACATTACCGGATTGAGGAAGTCAACGCACCGGAAGGGTACACAATCAACAAGAATTATATGGAGATTGCTGTTGATGCAAACACTGCTTATCAGATGGATTCAGAAAGCGGCGATGCCATTATCACAGTTGATTACGAGAATCATCCGGTAAAAGGAAAGCTGACGATCTATAAAAAAGGTGAGATGCTGAGTGGATTCAAAAAGGATTTTGTTTATGAAGAAAAATATCTGAAAGGTGCAGAGTTTAACGTCTATGCAGCGGAAAATATCTACACACCGGATTATCAGAAAGATGAAAATGGAAACAGACAGCTGATTTATGCAAAAGATGCTCTGGTAACAACGGTAACGACCGGGGAAGACGGAAAAGCAGTTGCAGATAACCTGCCGCTTGGTTCTTACTATGTGGTAGAAAAAACAGCACCGGAAGGATTTGTTCTGAACCATGACAGATCGGATGTAGCATTTGTCTATGCAGATCAGGATACACCTGTGATCGAACAGGAAGTGACTGTTGGTGATGACAGACAGAAAGTTGCAATCCAGGTAGAAAAACAGGATGCAGAAAACGGAGCAACGGTAGAAGGTGCAGTCTTTGGCATTTATAACAAAGATGATATCAAAGCAGAAGGCAAAGTCATTGTCAACGCTGATACCCTGTTACAGGAAATGACTTCTGATAAAGATGGAATTGCTTCCTGTACGCTGGATCTGCCACTCGGACAGTATTATGTAAAAGAGTTAAAGGCACCGGCAGGATTCGTTTCTTCCGATGAAGTTCTGAATCTGGATGCTTCTTATCAGGGACAGGACGTGAAGACAGTAAAACTGAAAACAGTGAAGAAGAATCAGCCGACAACGGTTGAAATTACAAAATCAGATGTGACAACAGGTGTGGAACTGGATGGAGCAAAACTCACCGTTCTTGATAGAGAGGGGAATGTCGTAGATCAGTGGACTTCTGTAAAAGACCAGCCACATGTGATTAAACGACTGACCGTTGGGGAGGAATATACCCTTCGTGAAGAAATCGCACCGTATGGATATCTGAAAGCAACGGATGTGAAGTTCACACTGGAAGATACCGCAGAGATTCAGAAGGTAGAGATGAAAGATGAAGTGCCGACAGGACTTTTAATCATCAACAAAAATGGAGAATTTTTGGATAAAGTGACACTTCTGGACAATGTAAAAGGCACTGTGGAGCATCTCTTCGAATATGTAACCGGAAGCCTTACAGATGTGACTTTCGATGTATTTGCTGCGGAAGATATCAAAGCGGCAGATGGTGTCAGCAAAGATTATTACAAAGCAGATGAAAAAGTAGGAACTATTACTACAGATTCCAATGGTATTGCACAGATGGATAATCTCCCGGCAGGCAAATACTATGTGAAAGAAGTTAAAACTGCCCATGGCTATGTATTGGATGGAGAACCGAGATATGTTGATCTTTCCTACCGTGATCAGGACACACCGGTAATCACTTATGATGAAAAATGGCAGAATACCCGTCAGAAAGTAAAGGTTACTGTTCTGAAGAAAGAAAAAGATACAGACCGTGTTCTTGCAGGCGGCGTCTTCGGCCTTTATACCAGTGAAGATATCAAAAATGTAAACGGAGATGTGTTGCTTGAGAAAGATTCCCTCATCGAGCAGAAAGCAACCGATGAGAAAGGACAGATCACTTTTGCGGCAGATCTTCCAGTAGATGGAAAATATTATGTAAAAGAGAACAGTGCACCGGACGGATTTGTGACAACGGAAGAAGTGCAGGAGTTTACCTTTGAATATGCCGGAGAAGATCAGGCAGAAGTAAGCTATGATTTTACGTTTGAAAATCAGCCGACCACAGTGGAACTGACAAAAACAGACCTGACCACAGGCAAAGAACTTCCAGGTGCACACCTGAAAGTGACGGATGCAGATGGAAATGTTGTGGATGAATGGACTTCTACAGAAGGATCTCATGTGATCAAAGAACTTGTTGTAGGTAATGAGTATACCATGACGGAAACAAAACCGGCAGACGGATATGTTACTGCAGAGAGCATTACCTTTACGGTTGAGAATACAGCTGAGATTCAGAAGCATGAGATGAAAGATGATGTGACCAAGGTTCAGATCAGCAAGACAGATATCACAGGAGATACAGAGATTCCTGGTGCAAAACTAACGATTCTTGATAAGGACGATCAGGTAGTAGAGAGCTGGACTTCCACAGAGGAGGCACACTATATTGAAAAACTGCCAATTGGTAGATACACCTTACGAGAGGAACAGGCACCAAAAGGATATCTTCTGACATCGGATGTGACATTTGAGGTGAAGGATACTGGAGAAATCCAGAAAGTGGTTATGAAAGATGATACTGCCAAGGGAAAAGTCATTCTCAATAAGACAGATAAATCATCTGGGGAACCGCTGAAAGGAGTAGAATTTGAATTCCGTGACAGCAAAGGAAAGGTCCTGGAAACCTTAAAAACAGATGCTGCCGGTCATGCCGAGAGTAAGCTGTATGAGATTGCCGCATTCAAGAACGGCAAATATGATACAGCAATCAAGTATTATCTGGTGGAGACAAAAACACTGGATGGATACACACTGGATCAGACCAAGCATGAAGTGACATTTGCCTACGCAGACGACAGTACGCCGGTTGTAGAAGTTACTTTCAATCTGACAAATGAGAAACCGGAAGTTCCGGAAACACCAAGCACACCAGATGTGCCGCAGTCCCATGAAGAGACGAAGGTATCAGATGCACCGAAGACAGGAGATAACACAAATATCTGGCTGCCGATTCTGCTTCTGCTTATCTCTACCGGAGGCATGGCAGGACTTTATATCAGCAGAAAGAAAATCAGAAAACAGTAATCCTCAGTAAAGGGGGCCCTGAATCAGGGCTCCCTTTAAAATACAAAAATTCACAGAAAGGGACAGAAAAATATGATGAAAACAATGGAAAAGAGACAGGAAGCAAGAAAGAACCAGGAGAGAACTTTAAAAAGAATGATGGCTTATCAGAAAAAAGCCGAGCAGATGGTCAGCAGGAAAAGAATGAACCATCACATGATCAGAAAGGGGTAAAAGCGTATGATGAACAGAAAAGAATTTTATGAATATGTCAAAGATAATGTAAAAGACTATTTGCCGGATTCATATCAGAATGGAGAAATCCGTATTGAAGAAGTTGCAAAAAATAATGGATTAAGGTTGACTGGCATTTCAATTCCACAGGGTGATCAAAGAGCTGTGCCGATGGTATATCTGGATTCTCTTTATATGGAATATGTCAATGGAAAAAATCTGGATTCCTGTGTGGGTGATGTGGCAGATATGCGTATTGAAGTGCAGGACAAAGCGGCATTTATCAATATGGGTCTTCCGGATATTTTGGATTATGAAAAAATGAAGGACAAATTACAGGTGAGAATCTGTGACCGGGAATGGAATGAAGAACGCCTGGCTGATAAAGTTGTTACCGAACATGGAGATTTTGCAGCATATTACGCAGTGAATGTGGAAGAAAACGAGGGAGGAATTGGTAGTATTCCGGTTACTGTCAATCTTATGAATGAATGGGGTGTGACAGCAGAACAAATCCAGGCAGATGCAGTGGCGGCAGACAGAAATCGTGGTGTTGTTTTGATGGACATGAATGAAATGATAAAATCCATGATTTTTGGTGAAGAAGCAGAAAATCTTTTGAATGAAAAACTGAATGTTGAAGCAATGGAAAATCCAATGTTCTGTCTTTCAAATGCACAAAAAATGAATGGTGCATCACTGTTACTGCAGGAAGATATTCGTAAGCAGATCGGTGAATGCCTGGGAAGTGATTATTTTGTTCTTCCCTCTTCAATTCATGAGGTGCTGATTCTTCCTGATAACGGAATGTTTGAAGTACCGGAATTAAATGCCATGGTACAGGAAGTCAATGAGACGCAGGTAGAGAGGCAGGAACAGCTTTCGGATAAGGTTCAGTTCTGTGATGGAAAGACAGCAGTTATGGAAAATGCCGAACGCAGGGAAGCACGTCTGGAGAAAGAAAAAGCAGCAGAAAAAGCAACTGGGAGAACAGAAGCAAAAGGTGGAATCCATGGAAAACTGGAGAAAGCCAAGGCGGAGATCAAAGCAAAAGGGACAGATACAATCCCAAAGAATAGGGCGAAAGACCTTGCCTCAGTATTATAACGAGAAATAACGATGATTTTGAGGGGACTGTGTGAGCAGTCCCTAATTTTATGAAGATGGAGGAGAAAAGAATATGGACTGGTGTTTATATGGTGATGATAAAAGAAAGGAAATGGATAGAGATTTAAAACCGGAATATCTTTTGGATGACTTACGGAGATATCAGGATGTATTTGGTGAAGAATTTGGTGTAAAAGAGCTTCTTATGCTGGAGGATATCCGGGTAAAGGCTATGATTGCCGGAGCACTTGCAGATATGCCGGAATTTCTTATTGATCAGATTGGAAAAGCAAGTAACAGTAGTAATTTTCCTTCTATGACAAGGGCAATGGAACGGATTGCCGATGTTGTAGAAGAAAAGTGGGAAGAAGAAAGGGAGTAACAGATGGCAAATAAATTATATGCAATGGAACTTCTGACGGAGGAAGTGGCAAAGGATGTTGCTGCCAATCCGCAGGAATGGATGCGGTTTCTAAATACTGCATCCAGGCTGTACCGGTACACTTTTCCGGAACAGCTCTTGATCTATGCACAGCGTCCGGGAGCAACAGCCGTGGCATCCATGGAAATCTGGAACCAGAAGATGTACCGATGGATTAAAAAGGGTTCTAAAGGAATTGCCCTGATAGATAACACATCCGGACCAAAAACGAAACTCCGATATGTTTTTGATGTGCAGGATACTTATAAGGTAAAAAATCTGGGCAGAGATCCGCAGTTATGGAATCTTAATCCAGAAGGAGAACAACTGGTGGCAGATTATCTGCAGGAGCGGCTGGCACTGGAAGCAACAGAGGGAGGATTAGCAGAGGTTCTTCACCAGGCGGCAGAAGAAAGTGTGCAGGCCTGGTTGCCGGATGCTTTCGACGAACTGCAAATGGATGTAGCCGGCACTTTTCTGGAAGATCTGGATGAACAGAATCAGAAAGTGGAGTTCCGGGAACTGATGACAAACAGTGTCTGGTATGTGTTACTGAACCGATGCGGACTGGATGTGCAGGAATATCTTGATGCAGAGGATTTTCGTCATATTACAGATTTTAACCAGTTAAAGGTTATTGGACACCTTGGAAGTTCTGTGAATGAGATCAGCAGACCGGTATTGATGCAGATTGGACGATATGTGTTGAATGACTTGGAAAAAGATCTGAAAACGGTTGCAAAAGAAAAAGAAGTAGCTTATAATGAATTTAACACGTTAATTCGTGAAAGCAAAACAAGGAACACAGAAGATAGAGGAGAAAATAAGGAGGAAACAGAGCATGAGAGAGATCACTTACAGCCAGAATGGAGAGTACCAGATTCCGGATATCAGTCTGGAGGAGACGAGAGGAACGATCGGGAAGTACGGATTGATGAGGAAAGAGTATCTGAGAAACCACAAAGTAGCCAGATTCAACATTCTGACCTTACAGAACCGTCTGGACAGTCATCTGATGGAAATCGACAGCCAGGCAAGGCAGAGAGTAGACAACCTGATGTCAGAACTTCTGGAGAAAAACCCGGCACCGGACAAAATGGCAGACGGGATGGCATGGACCAGACACATGAACCAGATCAAAGCACAGGCAGAGGAACTGGTAATTCAGGAGATTATTTACAATTAAGTCTGTTCCCGACAGAAGAGGAACAGTTAGGAGAAATAAGGAAAGCGGTAGCTGCATTAGAACAGCCAGCCGCTTTTCTTATTTCTGATGAAGTAGTAGATGATATTCTCCGCACGGGAAGTGGACAGAAAAATACACTGTTTCATATTACGGCAAGACTGATTGAAGGTCTGGATAATGAAGAAATGCAGAACTTCCTGAAGGAGGAATATGAAACAGGTGGAAAAGGATTTACCATAGATGGACAGAAAATCAGTATCTGGTATGACAATGATGGTATCCGTATCCGACGGGGAGATTCCGCCAGAAGAAACTTTGATCGCATGGTTACGTGGGAAGAAGCGGCGGACAGAATCCGGGATATGTATGAGGATAGAAGTTACGTGGATAATCTGATTTCCAATAACGCCATTGAACAGGAGCAGGAAGAAATGACCAATCTTCTTGCACTCCATTTTCGGGATACCAGCAGAAACCGGGAGGAGCAGCAATCATATTCGGATTGGCAGGATGTCGTGCGGGAAGCTTGGACAGATTCAGCGGAAGCAGATGCAATTGCCCATCGCTTTGAATGGCTGCAGAAAGATATGGATGAGAATCCAGAAGATTATCGCAGGTGGGAGATTCAGCATAATCCGGAATATTTCCAGCGTTTTCAGGATCTCCAGAGGGAGCGTTCCTGGGTAGACCAGAAATTTACGGTCGAACGTCCGGCCCTTTCCTTTATCACACAGGATGAGATAGATGCAGTCCTTAGAAGAGGCGGGATCACTGCCGGAGGACGGAATCGGATCTATGAGTATTTCATGGAACATCACGATATAAAGGATGCAGCTGAGTTTCTGAAAAATGAGTATGGTACAGGTGGAGCAGCACCTGGGATACCGGGAGCGTATGAATCCGATGCTTCCCATGATGCGAAAGGATTAAAACTTGCGAAAGGGAAGATTGGCAGTCCAGATGTAGAAGTTCTATTAAAGTGGAATAAGGTTGCAGAACGTGTCCGTCAGCTGATTCGCACCGATGATTTCTTATCACCGGAAGAACTGGAAAAGTATGAAGAACGGCAGGAAGCACAGAGACAGGCGGATCTGGAAGGAGCTCAGCAGGCTTTGGAAGTGGAGCAGGAAGGCTCTGATCAGCAGGAAATACGAGAGGAAAATCAGGAACCGTCGGAGGTTGAGACACAACCGGAAGCAGTAGAAGATGCAGAAAAAAAGGAAGATATAACACCAGAACAGTCTGATATTCCAGCAACAAACTTCCATATCACAGATGATGAACTGGGACAGGGAACACCAAAGGAAAAGTTCCGTGCTAATATCATGGCAATCCAGCTTTTAAAGAAATGCGAGGAAGAAAACCGCAATGCCACACCAGACGAACAGGAGATTTTATCCCGATATGTAGGCTGGGGAGGTCTTGCTGATGCTTTCGATGAAACAAAATCCGCATGGGAGACGGAATATCTGGAATTAAAGACAGTCCTTACACCGGAAGAATATGCAGCAGCCAGAGCTTCTACCTTAAATGCCCATTACACACAGCCAATCGTGATTGAAAGTATGTATCAGGCGTTGGAAAATCTGGGATTTACAAAAGGAAATATCCTGGAGCCATCCATGGGTGTTGGTAACTTCTTTGGAATGCTTCCTGAGAAGCTGAACCAGTCAAAACTCTATGGTGTGGAACTGGACAGTATCAGCGGTAGAATTGCAAAACTGCTTTACCCAGATGCCAATATCCAGATTAAAGGTTTTGAGAAGACAGATTATCCGAATGATTTCTTCGATGTGGCAATCGGAAATGTGCCATTTGGAGCTTATAAAGTGAATGACAGGCAATATGACCGCTATAATTTTATGATTCACGATTATTTTCTGGCAAAGACAATCGACCAGTTGCGTCCGGGTGGTGTGGCAGCTTTGATCACAACAAAAGGAACCATGGATAAAGCATCACCGGAAGTCCGAAAGTATCTGGCAGAACGTGCCGATCTCCTTGGAGCCATCCGCCTGCCGAACACAGCATTCAAAGCAAATGCAGGAACGGAAGTCAGTGCAGATATTTTATTCTTCCAGAAGCGTGACAGCATGACAAAAGAGATGCCGGAGTGGGTGAATCTTGGAAGTGATGCCAATGGAATTACGGTCAATCAGTATTTTGCAGACCATCCGGAAATGATTCTGGGTGAGATGAAAGAGGTATCCGGTCCGTATGGTATGGAAACAACCTGTATGCCGATAGAAGGTGCTGATCTTGAAGTCCAGCTTGCAGAAGCTGTCAGGAATATTCATGGAAATATGGCACCTGCAGTTGATGTGGATGCAGAACTGGATGATGTACCAGAGAGTATCCCGGCAGATCCGAATGTTCGTAATTACAGTTATGCGGTTGTAGATGATCAGGTATATTACCGTGTTAACTCTCTGATGAATCAGGTAAAGATGCCTGCCGCTACTGCAGAACGTGTAAAAGGTATGGTGGAGATCCGAGACACGGTGCGTGAACTGATTGCCATGCAGATGGAAGAATCCGTAACAGATGAAGAAATTCACAAACAGCAGGAGAAATTGAATCAAGTATATGATGCTTACACAGCAAAGTATGGAGTCATCGGAAGTAATGCAAACAAGCGGGCGTTTTCTGATGACGCTTCTTATTGTCTGTTGTGTTCTCTGGAAGACCTGAACGAAGATGGAACATTGAAGCGAAAAGCAGACATGTTTACGAAACGAACCATCAAAAAGGCAGTGGCGGTAACCAGTGTGGAAACTGCGACAGAAGCCTTAGCATTATCATTGAATGAAAGAGCAAAGGTGGATCTGTCCTATATGGCACAGCTGACAGGAAAGACAGAAGAAAAAATCACGGAGGAACTGGTTGGAGTTATATTTAAGAACCCACTGACAGACCAGTGGGAGAGTGGAGATGAGTATTTATCTGGAAATGTCAGGGAGAAGTTAAACACAGCAAGAACCTTTGCAGAGAATCACCCGGAATTCACACCGAATGTCCGTGCATTGGAAGCAGTTCAGCCAAGAGAACTGGAAGCATCTGAAATCGAAGTAAGGATTGGGGCAACCTGGATTGAACCATCGGATTATCAGGACTTTATGAGGGAACTGCTTCATACTCCGTGGTATCTTGCACAGAAGGAGATACAGGTAAAATATTCTGAGGTGAATGGTGAGTGGCGGATTACCGGGAAAAATGCAGACAGTCCAAGAAATGCGTTTGCCTATGCAACGTATGGAACCGAGAGGGCAAATGCTTACCGGATTCTGGAAGATACACTGAATCTGAAAGATGTTCGTATCTATGATAAGAGTGTCAATGAAAATGGGGATGAGATTCGTGTCCTCAATAAAAAAGAAACTATGCTGGCATCACAGAAACAGGATGCCATGAAAGCAGCATTTAAGGATTGGATTTTCAAAGATCAACAGAGACGTGAAAGACTGGTAAGAGTTTATAATGAACGGTTTAACAGTATCCGTCCCCGTGAATACGATGGCAGTCATCTGACTTTCCCAGGAATGAACCCGGAAATTGAACTTCGCCCACATCAGAAAAATGCTGTCGCACATCAGCTTTACGGGGATAATGTGCTTCTGGCTCATGTAGTAGGAGCTGGGAAGACCTACGAGATGGTAGCGGCTGCAATGGAGAGCAAACGTCTGGGATTATCACAAAAGAATCTATTTGTCGTGCCGAACCATCTGACAGAGCAGTGGGGAGCCGAGTTCCTGCAGTTATATCCGGGAGCCAATATCCTGGTGGCAACCAAGAAAGATTTTGAACCGGCGAACCGGAAAAAGTTCTGTGCCAGAATCGCTATGGGAAACTATGATGCGATTATCATCGGTCATTCCCAGTTTGAGCGTATCCCAATCTCTGATGAGAGGCAGGAAGCCATGCTGCGGAAGCAGATTGACGATCTGGAAATCGCAATCCAGAGTGCAAGATATGAGCAGGATGGCGGCCGCTATACGGTAAAGCAGATTGAAAAGACCAGAAAAACGCTGATGACAAGACTGGAGAAGCTGAATCAGAAAGAGAAAAAGGATAATGTAGTTACCTTTGAAGAACTGGGAGTGGATCATCTGTATGTAGACGAGGCACACAGTTATAAAAATGCGTTCCTTTATACAAAAATGAGAAATGTAGCCGGAATTGCCCAGAACGAAGCACAGAAATCAGCAGATATGTTTAATAAATGTCAGTATCTGGATGAGATTACCGGTGGAAAAGGCATTACCTTTGCAACGGGCACACCGATCAGCAACAGCATGACGGAACTTTATGTCATGCAGAGATATCTGCAGAACAGCAAATTACAGAATATGGGCTTGGGATTATTTGATTCCTGGGCATCCACGTTTGGAGAGGTTGTGACCAGCATTGAACTTGCACCGGAAGGAACCGGATACCGAGCAAAATCCAGATTCGCCAGATTCTATAATATCCCGGAACTGATGAATATGTTCAAGGAGATTGCAGATATCAAGACTTCGGATCA
The DNA here is from genome assembly GCA_900544685.1 of uncultured Lachnospiraceae bacterium. GTDB lineage: Bacteria > Bacillota > Clostridia > Lachnospirales > Lachnospiraceae > Marvinbryantia. The sequence goes on from UQWA01000043.1 coordinate 12,003, forward strand.
GTTGAATCTTCCAGTACCGGAAGCGGAATACGAAACTGTAGTATTGAAACCAACAGAACAGCAGAAAGAAATCGTAGCAAGCCTAGGAGAGCGTGCGGAAGTGGTAAGAAACGGTGGCGTAGATGCTAGTGTAGACAATATGCTGAAAATTACCAATGACGGAAGAAAACTGGCACTGGATCAGCGATTGGTCAATGAACTATTGCCAGACGATCCGGGCAGTAAAGTGTCGGTCTGTGCAGAAAAAAGCTATGAAATCTGGAAAGATACAGTTGTACAGAAATCGGCGCAGATCATTTTTTGTGACTTGAGCACACCGAAAGGCGATGGCAGTTTCAATGTTTACGATGACTTGAAACAGAAGCTGATGGCGAAAGGTGTACCGGAAAAAGAAATTGCATTCATTCATGATGCAAATACCGAAGCAAAGAAGACGGAGCTGTTTGGAAAAGTAAAATCTGGGCAGGTTCGTTTTTTGATTGGTTCAACAGCAAAGATGGGTGCCGGTACCAACGTGCAGGATCGTCTGATTGCTCTGCATCATCTGGATATTGGCTGGAAACCGTCTGATCTGGAGCAGAGGGAAGGACGTATCATCCGGCAGGGAAATCACAATAAAAAGGTTTATATCTTTCGGTATGTGACAGAATCCACCTTCGACAGCTACATGTGGCAGTTGATCGAAAATAAACAGAAGTTCATCTCCCAGATTATGACGAGCAAAGCACCGGTCAGAAGCTGCGAAGATGTGGACGAAGCGGCACTGTCCTATGCAGAGGTTAAGGCACTGGCAACTGGAAATCCGGCAGTAAAAGAAAAGATGGCACTGGACGTGGATGTGGCAAAACTGAAACTTTTAAAAGCCAATCACATGAATAACCAGTACCGTCTGGAAGATGATATTGCAAGAAATTTTCCACAGCAGATTGCAAAATTGACCGAGACTATTGATAGCTACAAAGCGGATATTGCCCATTATCAGGAGCATAAAATCACAGATCCAGAACAGTTTTCCATGGAGATCAGCGGCAAAGTATTTACAGAAAAGAAAGAAGCAGGAGCGGCACTACTGGCAGTCTGCAAGGACATGAAAGCAGTCGATGCAGCAATGGATATCGGAAACTATCAGGGATTCAACATGAGAATCCAGTTCGACAGCTGGAGTAAGGAGTTTATCCTGTCTGTGAAGCATGAATCGGTATCGAAAGTTCATCTGGGAGCAGATGCCCTGGGAAATATCACCCGTATCAATAATCTTCTGGAAAGCTATCCGGAGAAACTGGCAGAAGCGGAGCAACGATTGGAAACGGTACAGGAGCAGCTTACAAATGCCAAAGAGGAAGTTGGAAAGCCATTCACAAAAGAAGAGGAACTGAACCAGAAACTGGAGCGACTGTCAGAACTAAATGCCCTTCTTAATATGGATGAACGGGAAGACACAGAAGCAGAGCAGTCAGAATCGAAAGAGAAAGAAGAACGACCGGCACGTGGTTCTATCCATGAGAAATTGCAGATTTATAAAGAAAAAAGCCAGCGGGAAAGCGAGAATGGCAGGGAAGATAGAAAAAGGGACTTCGGTCTGGAATAAGAAAACAGGAAAGATGGCATAATTTGGTAGAAAGAATGTTCTGCCGGTTATGCCACTTTTGGGAATACAGGAGGAACTTATATGGCGAGAAACATGATAACAGGAATAGAAACGCAGAAAATGCAGGAATATACACAGGAACAAATAGACCGTGCAGAACACATGGGAATAGCAATTCCAGCGGACGTAAAAGAACAGATTTTTGAATATGCAAATCTGGTTGGCGAAGAAGAGAAAGTAAGGACGCTGGTAAGAAATCTGGCAGATGCAGTCAATCGGTCAGATGAAGATAGAGTAGAGGAACTTCTGGATGATGCCCAAATGGATATTCAGGACTTACCAGATCCAACCATAGGCAAGCTGGAACTTCGGGATTATGGATATACAGCAGAGGATATGGTGCCGCTTAGAAAAGCAGCAGCCCTGGATTATCACAGAATGGGTTCTAAAATCTATTGCCTGGGTAGTGATGGCAGCAAGGGAGAGTATGCAAGTAAAGAAATGATACAGGCACATGAAGGGCTGTTTGGCATGGAATCACAGATGTGGGAACGGATAAGGGATCAGGATCTGGATTATGCAGATGAAGATTTTGGAGCATTTCAGGAGCCGATGAATGTGATTGGACAGGAAGAAGCTCTGAAATTATATGATGCCGGAGCAGATATCTATCTGATTACCAATTTTTCATCACCAATCTATGTTACAGAGCGAATGGAGATTGAACGAGGTCCGGAGCATTATCAGATGTCTACAGAAGAACTGGAACGATTCCGCAATTTGGAATGGGAGATGCAGAAATATCCGCAGATTCAGTCTTTGAAAGAGGCAAATCTGCTATTAGGGACAAGACGAACATTCGGTATTTATCAAATAAGAGATGGTTTGCCAGGTGAAAACTATGCGTTTATGAATATGAGCTTCATTGAAAGTCACGGGATGCAGATTAAAAAAGAAGACTATGAACTGGTCTATGTGGGAGAATTATTTGGAAATATGTCGCTAGATGATATATTTGAACGATTCAACATCGACAGACCAGAAGACTTTCGAGGACATTCCCTGTCTGTCAGTGATATCGTAGTTCTGAATGAGGGGGGAAAGGTAACCGCTCATTTTGTAGACAGTATCAGTTTTGAACAGCTAGATTCTTTCCTGAATCTGGAAGAACAGGTTCTTAGTGAACTGGCATATGAGGTAGGAGAACGTTACTTTGCTATTCAGAGAACAGAAGGAGGATATGATTATTCCTTTTACGATGAAGATTTCCGCCTGATGGATGGTGGCGTCTATGAAAATGGTGAAATTTCTATTGAAGAAGCGGCAGAGGAACTTTTGGAAGACGAAGGATGGACTGGAGAACGCATCCGTGGGGATTATGATCAGTTGATGGAAAAGGTAGAAGAAATGGATGAGGTTGTAATGGCAGAGATTCAGAAAAGCCAGGGCGAATATAAGCCATTGGCAAAGGTAGAAGAACTGGAAGAGGCAAATTATAACATGATTGATAATGTCCTCAATAATATGCCACCGAAGAAAGAACCGTATCTGGAATACTTTGCCGCAGAATGTGATGAGTTCCATGATATGGGAGCTTATGAAAAAAGTACCGATGTTAATCAGATTGCTGCGGTTTATGAAAAATATAGGGAGAATCCTGAGAATGCCTATCGAGTATGCAGTATGGGGATTATCTATCGTGATCCGGAAGACAGTTACTATGATGATGCTGAATTTGCAATCGTAAAAGGAAATACAGTACTTGGAAATCTGATGGACGATGTTCGATTTTATGGAGAACTTGCACTGATACGGGAAGGGATTGAGAAAATTCATGATGCATTGCCGGACTATAAGTATGTACCAATGCGGGATGTTCGGGAAGCAATGTATCCAGAGAAGATGACCACAGAACAGTTGGCAGAGGCATTGGATGAGATTGCAGAAGCTTTTGATCCGTATGAGTATCGAGATAATGTGGAGACGGGAGAAAATACGGTACAAGAGGTGATGTTGGATTTGCAGAGTGGCAATACACATTCTTATATTTCTTATCTGAAGGATATTGTAGACGAAGAATGTGACCAGTCTGTGCGTGCAGGTGTATTGATTGAAAGACTGAAAGTCTATGAGCCGGAGTTTCCAAAGAATCTGGAACCAATGGTGTATGTAAACTATTGTGAAGAAAGTGCTCTCATGAATCCAAGATGTCAGAAGTTATCCGAGCTGGATGCAAAAACAGCAGAAATGGATAAAGAATGGTATGCAAAACGTGATCCGAAGACAGAGGAACCTACAAAAATCGCAAAGATATATGTGACTGTATATTATGCGGAAAAAGGTGAACAGATGCTATATCATTTCAAGAAATCAATGGATATTGGAAATGGACATGGCGGTATTGTGAGTCAGTTGAAGTATGATAATGAAATGAAGCTTACAGATGAGTATTGGATCAATTACCAGAAAGGCAAAGGAAGTGAAGAGTTCCAAAAATATATGGAAGATCTGACAGACATGCAGAATCATGTGCTTCCGTATCTGCAGAGCTTTTGCAATCTGGAAGAAAAAGGTGTGAAAGAGAGACGAGAACAGCAGATAACGGAAAGAAATGAAGGAAGAGCAGATGAGCGGGGAACAAGTACCGAAGCGAATGCAGTGGTCAAGGATGCAGGAAAAGCAGATAGGAAACAGGTACAACAGAAGCAGGCGGTAGTTGGAAAAGATAAGAAATTATCCATTCATGAACGGCTTGAGATTAATAAGAGGATTATTCAAGAAAAGCAGGGAAAAGATAAGCCGGAGAGAGGGGCTGATCGGGGTGTGAGATAAGTATAATATTATAATTCTAATGAAGGATGTAGGGAGTCAATCCCTGCATCCTTTTTTAATGGTGCGCCTTGCGGCGCACGTTTCTAACGGGTGAAAGTCCCTAATCCGCCCTAGTAGTGGGAAGGATACAGCCAAGACCAAGGGTGTCCTTTTCATAGCAACGACTATGATTAACGCAAGGGGAATCTGAAGGAAGGCGGAGGCAAATCTCCGGTCTGACGAACAGAAATCACATGAGGCTACAGTTAAGGATAAGGTTGCCATACAAACTGAAGTCCAATAACTACTCGGAATTAACTGTGGTAGATGTGGCAGATATGTGGAGAGAAAGAAACGTGTGGTACCAAGGGAGGTCTTGTCAGCAAGTGGAAACAGAGTATGAAACTTGTAGTAACAACGAATGGCAAGAAGTCAGCAGAGGTCATAGTACCATTGTGGTTGCAAACATAATGGGAAGGACTGAACTTTAGGAGATGTGAGTAAATGAATGTAACCAAAGATGGAATTAAGGACAGACAACTTCATATTGAGGACTATCTGCAAATGGTATCTGCGGAACAGAAAGAGTATGCAGAAGTGTCCGCCCATCAGAGGATTGCTGAAAACAACGACATCATCACAGATTTTCAAACGGACAGACTGATGGAAAAGATTTTATCAAATGACAATCTTAATCAAGCATACAAGAAGGTAAAATCCAATAAAGGAGCAGGCGGAGTTGATGGGATGAGCGTGGATGAACTTCTATCGTTTCTCAGAAACAACGGAGTGCAACTGAAACAACAGTTAATGGATGGTAAATATAAACCCAATCCAGTCCGAAGGGTAGAAATACCCAAAGAAACAAAAGGCGAGTTCAGAAAACTGGGAGTACCAACGGTAGTTGACCGTGTTTTTCAACAGGCAATTACACAAGTACTTTCTCCAATTTATGAAGAACAGTTTTCAGAAAACAGTTATGGCTTTCGCCCAGGCAGAGGTGCACACGATGCACTAAAGCAATGCCAGACAAATGTAAACGATGGTTACGGATATGTGGTAGATATGGATTTGGAGAAATTCTTTGATACTGTATGCCAAAGCAAACTCATAGAAGTATTATCACGAACCATCAAGGACGGAAGAGTCATCTCGCTCATCCATAAATACCTTAATGCTGGAGTAATCAGCAGAGGGGTATTTGAAAGGACAGAAGTGGGAATGCCACAAGGCGGTCCGTTAAGCCCGTTACTCAGTAACATAATGCTGAATGAACTAGACAAGGAACTGACACGCAGAGGACACAGATTTGTGCGTTATGCAGATGACTGTATGATATTCTGCAAAAGCAGAAAAAGTGCAGAAAGAACCTTGGAAAACATCACACCATTTATCGAAGGAAAACTTTTCTTAAAAGTAAATCGAGAAAAGACTTGACAAATAAAGGGTTAAGGAATATAATTAGATTCAGTATTATACAAGGAGTT
>UQWA01000044.1 GCA_900544685.1 uncultured Lachnospiraceae bacterium
GCGGACAAACGGTTTTCAAGACCGCCTCGTTATGACCACTTCGATATCTCTCCATTTTAGTGCCTTGTGTTTTCCTGCACTTCAAAAGGCAAGAATTATTTTAACACCGAGTTTCTTATTTGTCAACTATAATTTTACATTTTTTTCATTTTTTTATTTTGTCGAAAATATGGGTTTTTACCGCTCTCCCAGTTTCAGATTCGGTACCGCATTCAGATCCCATCCGCTCCTTGTTCCTGCCAGATATTCATAATATGCTGCTGCACCAATCATGGCTGCATTGTCTGTACACAGAATTGGAGAAGGATGATAAAACTTAACATGATTTTTCTCGCAGGCAATTTCCATCTCTTTTCTCAGTGTAGAGTTGGATGCCACTCCACCTGCTATGGCAAGCTTGTCAAACCCATACTCTTTTACTGCCATCATTGCATGCTCTACCAGTACATCTGTAACAGCTTTCTGAAAAGATGCTGCCACATCTGCCGCAACAACTTCTTCTCCCTTCATTCTGGCTGCATTCAGATAATTCAGAACGGCTGATTTCAGTCCGCTGAAGCTAAAATCATATACAGATTCTGCTATATGCGCTCTTGGAAAACTGATTGCTTCTGGATTTCCCTCTTTGGATAATTTATCAATCTTTGGTCCTCCCGGATATCCCAGACCAATTGCTCTTGCTACTTTATCAAATGCTTCTCCTGCCGCATCATCTCTGGTGCGTCCGAGAATCTTATATTTTCCATAATCTTCTACTACCACCAGATGCGTATGACCTCCTGACACTACCAGACAGGCAAACGGCGGCTCCAGATCTTTATTCTCTATATAATTGGCAGAAATATGTCCTTCTATATGATGCACACCAATCAGCGGCTTCTTAGCCGCATAACTGATAGCTTTCGCTTCTGCCACACCGACAAGAAGTGCTCCTACCAGCCCAGGTCCATAAGTTACACCTATGGCATCAATATCATCCAAAGTTACTTCTGCCTGCTTCAGGGCTTCTTCTATTACCTGATTGATCTTTTCGATGTGCTTTCTTGACGCAATTTCCGGCACTACGCCCCCATACAGTGTATGAAGCGCAATCTGAGAAGAGATAATATTGGATAACACTTCTCTTCCGTTTTTTACAACTGCTGCTGCCGTTTCATCGCAGGAGCTTTCTATTGCCAGTATTAATACATCTTTTTCGTTTTTCATAATGCTTCTTTCGCTTCCCCTTCAAACATGAGTTCTGTGGTTTTTCCATCTTTTCCCGGATATGCATTCGGAAAAATATCTGTCACCGTTTTCATATATTCTTCCGGATGGTTCAGGGACGGGCTGTAATGTGTCAGCCACATTTCACTGACATCTGCATTTTTCGCCACTTCTGCCGCTTCCGTAAAAGTCATATGCTTATGCTCTACTGCTTTTTCTTCTTTGCCAGGTTCTCCATACATACCTTCACAAATCAGAAGATCTGCATTACGCGCATTGTCAACCAGTGACTGTGTCGGTCTGGTATCGGTACAGTATGTCAGTTTAATCCCCTTTCTTGGCGCTCCAAGCACCATATCAGGTGTATAACATTTTCCATCTGCTTCTATAGTCTCTCCTTTTTGCAGATGGCTCCAGTATTTCAGCGGGATCTCCTGTTCTTTTGCTCTTACCGCATCGAATTTGCCTGCTCTGTCTATCTCAATGGAATATCCATAACATAATACATTATGGTCCACCTTATAAGCAATCAGACGATATCCGTCCATCTCAAATACCTGTTCCGGTCCCTGAATCTCGCGGAACCGTATCTCAAAAGGCAGTTCCGGCGCAATTACACGAAGAGCACTGACCACACGTTCCAGACCTTTTGGTCCGATCAGCGTCAGCGGTTCTGTGCGCATGGCATTGCCCATCGTCAGCAGAAGTCCCGGAAGACCGCTGATATGATCTCCGTGATAATGTGTAAAGCATATCACATCAATCGGTTTAAAACTCCATCCTTTTTCTTTGATTGCTATCTGTGTTCCTTCTCCACAGTCAATTAAAATGCTGCTGCCATTATAACGCATCATCAGCGAAGTCAGCCAGCGATATGGGAGCGGCATCATTCCTCCGCACCCAAGTAAACATACATCTAACATATCGCACCAATACTTTCTATCTAGTTACTGTCCTTCCTGTCAAATCTCATGGATCAGTGATCTCGGAACAGCTTTTATATCAGTTCTGTCTGTTCATATATTTCGGCAGAGATCGCAAAATGGGTCACAAGCTCTTTAAAACACTTTTCACAGATGCAAAAACGATACCCTTTCCGGTCTTCTTCCGAAAAATATCCCCATTCTTTCTGCACCTCCAGACAGTCTTCCTGTTTCTCTACAATCTTTTTTCCACACATATTACAGCATTTTTCCTGTTTCATCTCTCATCCTCCATTTCCTGTGATGAAAAAGATTATACAGGAAACCTCCATTTTATCCTATCGGAAACGACTGGAGATATTTCCACATTATCACTGCATTCTCTTTTGGAAAATCATAAAAATTCTTACGGACACCACACGTTTCGAATCCTATCTTCTGGTATAAAGCAAGTGCAGCCAGATTGCTTTCCCGCACCTCCAGTGTAAATGCCCGTACACCTCTGTCCTCTCCTGACTTCAGAAGTTCCAGAAGCATCCTTTCTCCTACTCCGCATTTCCTGCATGCCGCATCCACAGCCACATTGGTAATATCCGCTTCATCCAGCACCTGCAGAAAACCACAGTATCCCACCAGTTTTTCCCCTATGCATGCCACCAGATAGCAGGTGTTTTCCTGCATCAGGGAATCAGAAAACCCTTGCTGTGACCATGGAAGAGAAAATGTCTCTTTTTCGATTCTTGCCACTTCTGTCAAATCTTCTGTTGTCATTTTCCTGACACAAATATCTCGGCTATATTCAGGCATGTTTTTCTCCTGCCTGTTTTTCTGCCCTTTCTCTTTCTGCCTGTGACAGTCTCAGGTAATTCGGCTGATGTTCCATGGCAGTCTCCAGATGCCCTGCCTGTGCATATTGCATACCAAGAGCTGCCACTGCTCCTGCACGCTGGCGGTTCAAATGCGAAGGTGCAAGCAGGTACGGCACTTTCAGTTCTTTTTCTATCTTATCCAGATAAACCGGCACTCCGTCTCCTGCCAGAATCACTTCTTTTCCAAGCTGATTCAGCTTTTCCAGGATCTCTTCCACCGGAACTGCCATCTGATCTTCCACTTTTTCCAGTTCATTTCCACTGAACTTATAAATTCCGGTATAGACCTGACTGCGTCTTGCATCCATCATTGGGCAGACCAGCTTGTCACTTCCGCAAAAATTATACGCAATACCTTCCAGCGTCGGGACAGATACCAGCGGCTTTTTCAATGCCAGTCCCAGTCCCTTGGCAGTTGCAGAACCGATGCGCAGACCAGTAAATGAGCCTGGACCTGCTGCCACTGCAATTACATCTATCGTGGACAGATCCAGCTCAATCATTTTTCCAATCTCGTCCAACATAGGAAGCAGTGTCTGTGAATGTGTTTTTTTGTAATTGATGGTATATTCTGCCAGCATCTGTGTATCCTCCACTACCGCAACGCTTGCCACCATCCCTGAGCTGTCAATTCCCAGAGCTCTCATCTTATTTCACCTCTATTCGCCGGTAATCAAATCCTTTTTCCAGATCCTTCTCTATCGTAATCCAGATCGTCTCCTCCGGCATGATTTCTTCAATTAAATTCGCCCACTCTACCAGGCATACGCCCTCTCCGAAAAAACAGTCTTCGTATCCGATTTCATCCATTTCCTCTATGTCTCCAATGCGGTACACATCAAAATGATAAAATGGCATTCTGCCTTCTTCGTACACCTGTACGATGGTAAATGTAGGACTGCTCACCGGTTCCGTAATGCCAAGACCTTCTGCGAATCCCTTGGTCAGTATGGTTTTTCCCACGCCAAGATCACCCAGAAGTGCATATATCTGTCCCGGTTTCGCTTCTGTTCCCAGTTTTTTTCCTAATTCGAACGTCTCTTTTTCGCTAAATGTCTCTATCTTCATCACACTTCAAAAAATAGAACGGATCCGGACTGGTGATAAAATGCATCAGCATATAAGCGCACATCATGGCTACTTTCTCTTCCTTCAGAATCCGTCTTGCTTCCTTCCTGTCTACTAAGACCACTTCGATTTCTTCGCTGTCTTCTTCCCCTTCTGTACTGATCTCTCCTGATGCATAGCCGTAGACCATGGAACAGCATTCATCTGTCATTCCAATCGTGGTGTATAATGGCTTTTCCATATAGGACGATACCTGAAGAGGCTCCAGCTTCAATCCTGTTTCTTCCCTTAATTCACGGATTGCCGCACTGTGATAGTCTTCGTTCTTTTCCACCAGACCTGCCGGGAATTCATAAATAAAATCATCGATTGCATAACGGTACTGATGAACCAGTACAACTTTATCTCTTTTTTCTCCATACAGGCTGTAGATAGCTACTCCGTCCGGATTCTCATCTTTTTTTGCCAGCTTCATCTGACCAGCTTCCGGTGCACGGGATGCAACATAATAATTCACATCCCCGCCCAGACGGTTTTCCGCATTCAGATAATACATATTCAGGAAACGATTATCTGTCATTTTCGTAACGCTTCTGATCTTTCCCATTTTAAATGCCTTTCATGGTTAACTGAATTCGTTTCTTATTCAGATCTACGCTCATGACTTTTACTTCCACAATATCCCCCACACTCACAACTTCCAGTGGATGTTTGACAAACTTCTTATCTGTAAGCTGAGAAATGTGGACAAGCCCGTCCTGATGTACTCCGATATCTACAAATACGCCAAAATCAATAACATTTCGCACGGTTCCCTTTAATACCATGCCAGGTGTCAGATCCTTCATTTCGAGGACATCAGTACGCAGGATCGGTTTCGGCATCTCATCACGAGGGTCACGGGCCGGCTTTTCCAGTTCTTTGACTATATCCCGTAAAGTGATCTCGCCAACTTCCAGTTCATCTGCCAGTTTCTTATAGTCTTTGATCTTCTTTGATAAGCCTTCCAGTTTACGGTCAGTAATATCTGCTGTGGTATAGCCCAGTTTTTTCAGCAAAAGTTCTGCTGCATGGTAACTTTCCGGATGCACACTGGTCTGATCCAGTGGGTTCTTACCACCCTGGATTCTCATAAATCCGGCACACTGTTCATATGCCTTCGGTCCCAGCTTCGCAACCTTCAGAAGCTGCTTACGATCCACAAACTGTCCGTTTTCTTCACGGTATATTACGATATTTTTTGCGATCACCTTACTGACACCGGAAATATATTCCAAAAGAGACGCTGACGCAGTATTTAAATCCACACCAACCTTATTTACACAGTCTTCCACCACACCACCTAAAGTCTCACCCAGCTTTTTCTGATTCATATCATGCTGATACTGACCTACCCCGATAGACTTTGGATCAATCTTTACCAATTCGGCCAGTGGATCCTGTACTCTTCGGGCAATGGATGCGGCGCTTCTCTGTCCCACGTCAAAATTCGGGAATTCTTCTGTTGCCAGCTTACTGGCCGAATATACAGATGCTCCCGCTTCATTCGTAATGACATACTGTACCGGTGTGGATATCTCCTTCAGAAGTTCCACAATCACCTGCTCAGATTCTCTGGATGCAGTTCCGTTTCCCACAGAAATCAGAGTAATATGATATTTATCGATAAATTCTTTTACTTTATCTTTTGCAGCCCGTATCTTTTTCTCATTTGTCGGCGCGGTCGGGTATACCACTGTGGTATCCAGCACCTTTCCGGTAGGATCTACAACTGCCAGCTTACATCCGGTACGGAATGCCGGATCCCAGCCCAACACTACCTGTCCTGCAATCGGAGGCTGCATCAGCAGCTGCTGCAGATTCTTTCCAAAAACATTGATGGCTCCTTCTTCCGCTTTTTCTGTCAGTGCATTGCGGATCTCTCGTTCAATTGCCGGTGCAATCAGACGTCTGTAGCTGTCTTCTGCCACTTCTTTCAGGATATCCGTTGTATTTGGATTCTCTTTTTTGATTATCTGCTTTTCCAGATATCTTAAAATACGTTCTTCCGGTGCTTCCAGCTTCACATTCAGGAATTTTTCTTTTTCCCCGCGATTCAACGCCAGCACACGGTGTCCTGCCAGTTTAGATACCGGCTCCTGAAAATGATAATACATTTCATAGACAGACTCTGCTTTTTCGTCCTTGGCTTCTGCTGTCAGAACACCTTCTTTTTCTGTCATCTCACGTATTCTGGTACGATATGCAGCTTCATCTGAAATACTTTCGGCCAGGATATCCTTTGCTCCATTTATAGCATCCTGAACAGTGCATACTTCTTTCTCTTCATTCAGATAAGCTTTGGCTTCTTCTTCCAGTGGTTTTTTCGTCATCTGAAGCAAAATAATATTAGCAAGCCCTTCCAGTCCCTTTTCTTTAGCAATAGTAGCACGCGTCCGTCTCTTCGGACGATATGGGCGGTATAAATCCTCTACCAGTACCTGTGTCTGCGCCTCCAGGATCTTTTTCTTCAGTTCTTCTGTCAGCTTCCCCTGGTCTTCAATGCTTGCCAACACCTGCTGCTTCTTTTCTTCCAGGTTGCGCAGATACACCAGTCTTTCGTGTAATTTACGAAGCTGTTCATCATCCAGTGTTCCGGTTGCTTCCTTACGATATCTGGCAATAAATGGTATGGTATTGCCCTCATCAATTAATTTTACAGCAGCCTCTACCTGCCATGCCTGTACTTCCAGTTCGGAAGCAATTGTCTTTATAATATCCATGTTTTTTGTTTCCACCTGTTTTTCTTTTTATTGCTTTTATTCGCTCGCCAGAATCTTCATATAATGCACCCCTGTCAGATTCTCAATATCGGTAAACAGAGCCATTGCGTTTCCTGTCGTCGGTAAAATATCCACACAGAGTGTCAGCGAAGCGACTCCATTGACCGGTATGGTCTGATGGATGGTCAGAATATTAGCGTGATATTCTGCAATTACCTTCAGAACATCTGACAACAATCCTGGCTGGTCATCCATCTGTATCACAAATGTAATCTTTTTTCCTTTTGTGTTTTCATGGAAAAGCGAGATATCATCTTTATATTTGTAAAATGAACTACGGCTGATCCCTGTCATATCAGAGGCTTCCTGAACCGTAGCAGCTCGTCCGGTCTCCAGAAGCTTTTTTGCTTCTACCACTTTCAGCAGAACTTCCGGTACTGCCTTTTCCTTTACAACATAAAACTGTTCTTTTCCTTTCATATTCACTCCTTTATGTGGCAGGTTCTTCAGAATCCACGTCCACTGCCGCCACCATATGTATGTCCGCCTGAAGAACTGTGTGTGGATGTTCTTCCACTGTCCCCGCCTCCACCGGACGACTCATTTTCAATCTTGCGATGTGTCTCAAACTGACGCACAAAATGGTCATTCTGTGCCGTAATCGTCAGTCTGGCATTCTGTTCTGTGGAATATCGGTATTTTTTTACAATCTTATAACTTCTGTACAAAATCACCGTAACAAGTGTAGCTGCCAGTAATGCTCCCAGAAATGCCATCAGGACATCGTCCGCAGTCAGGCTGTGATAGTACGTAATCTCTCCGGTCTCTGTATCATACGAATATTGATTCTCCGGGATACCGCTCTTCATATACTCCAGCGTCTTCTCCAGCATGGCTGTCATTGCTTCGCCATATTCCCCGTCTGATGCATACTTCTGTGCCACGTCATAGATACTTTCCTCCCGGTAATCAGTAATATAATGGATCATATCACGTTCTGTCACCAGGTTCAGTTCCCGATTATCCATATCGATAATCAGTGCAATTCCGCCTTTTGCATCATTGCTCTCCAGACCATATTCTTCGTAGGTCTCTTCCAATACTTCATTGGATTCCCTGCCATCTGCATCATCACAAGTCATAACCAATACATTCATCTGCCAGGAAGTTTCTATCTCTTTTGCAAGAGTCTCTATCTGCTGCACTTCACTGTCAGAAAAAAGCTGTGCGTCATCCTGTACCAGACATTCTGCATATGCTGTCATGCCAGACAGACACAGCCATATACACATTGTCAACCATATGAAAGAGATCTTTCTTTTTGACCTGTATCTCTCTACCATCCCCAATATCCTCCCAACAGCATAAGCAGGAACACTACTGCAAACACACCAAAAAACAGTTTTATTACTTTTTTCTTATCAATCGGAAGTTCACCGCTGATTTTCCGTGTCTGTCCGTTCATTGCGTAATAATAGATCTTATCGTTCTTTCCACGATAGGTAAGCACCCATACCGGAACGAGCAGATATTTCCAGTTTTCGCCCTGAATATGGAACTCACTTCCCAGAGATGAAACGGTATCATAACCATGCACACTGCTTTTCACCATATCTGCAGAATGCTTCTGCACCTCTTTATGTAATTCCTCTGCCAGATCAGATTTTTCAATATCTCTTTTTTCTGCCAGAAAGCCGCTCAGATATTCCATAGAAAAATCTTTGGTTTCTTCCAGGCGGAACGGCTGTACAGCCTCTACTAACTGTCTGTTATCTTTGTTCAGTGCATTTCTGGTCAGTTCACGGAACTCCACTTCAGCGCCACGATCCAGATGATAAACTTTCGTTTCCGTATGTTCCATATCTCCTGTCCGATAGACACGAATTCTCTTTGCCTCTCCGTGCCAGTCACCTTCTGACTTGCAGTCATACTGCCAGAACGGGAAATAGATTCCACTGATCTTTTCGATCTGCTCTTTGCAGAAAAAATTTCTGGGAATAAATCGCTTTTTCTTCACATACTTCAGGAAGCTGTCCACTGCCTCTTTTTTATCTACAGCAAATGGAATGATCTTATCCGGACGGTATTGTCCGGAGAGTTTTCCCTGAAGGATCACCGGATTGTGGCAATAGAAACAAAAGGCAGCGGCTGTAGTTGCATCGGTCACAATCTCCGCTCCGCAGCTTGGGCACAGATACAGATCTGCTTCTTCAAATGCTTCTCTGTCATTCTTACTCTCATCCTTCTCTTCCTGCTGTTTTGATTCTGTTGCCTGCTGATTCGCTGCAGCAGCTTCTTCCTGTGTGAATTCAGAAGAACAGTATTCGCACCGAAATTTCTGTAAGGCAGGATCGAACTGCAGATCTCCTCCGCAGTTCGGACATTTAAACGTAACAACTGCCATATTCTACTCCTTATGCTCTTGGTTTTCCACAATTAGAGCAGAAATTACCTTTGTTTACATTTCCACAGGAACAGGTCCATTCTGCTGATGGCTTTGGCTTGCCACAATTAGAACAGAAGTTTCCTGTATTAACTGCTCCGCAACCACAAGTCCAGCCTGCTGCCTGTGTCTGCTGCTGCTGAGCTGTCTGCTGCTGCATCATTGCCTGCTGATGTGCCATCTGATTCATCTGCATCTGTTGCATATTCGTCTGAGAAGCCTGCCCCATAAAGCTGCCTGCTGCTCCCATACCCATTCCCATGCCCATAAATCCGGCTGCTGCACCATTGGCATTGGAACCTGCTGCCTCCATTCCACGGGCAATGGAAGACTGTACGAACCCTTCTCTTACAGAAGGATCAGACATCATTGCCCCCTGATTTCTCATATTGATCAGCTTCTGAGACTCTTCATCATAGGAAATGCTGGCAATTCCTACTGCCTGAATCTCCATACCGCGTGTCTTAGTCCACTGGTCATCCAGCACATCTGCCATATATCTTCCCAGTTCCATTGCCTTGGATGTCACAAAAGAAATACGCATTCCTTCTGCAGACATACGGTTAATGGATGACTGCAGCGCTTCCAGGAATTCACTGCGGTACTGGTCATTGATTTCTTCAATTTCAACGCGCTGTGCATTCCTTGGCACTACTTCTGTATAAAACTTCAGAGGATCTGTAATCTTAATGGAGTAAGTTCCGTGTGCGCGCAGAAACAATTCCGCATTGTAGAAACTATCAAAATAGTTTACTGCATTGCGGGTACCGAATTTGATTCCTTTGATCTCCTGTAAATTAACATAAAATACTTTCTGAGATACTGGTGTTGTTCCACCGAATTTGAATCTGGAAAATGTCTCTTTCAGAGCCTCGTCAAACTGTCCGTTAAACATCGATGGTGCTGAAGAATTACTTACCGTATAGTATCCAGGTTCTGCAGTATAATCGATAATCTTGCCACCGTCTACCAGAATCATAAACTGATTATCGTATACATGGATCACAGAGCCATCGGATATCACATCTGTCGTTGGTCTGTTTGATCCTTTTCTGACCATAACACCTCTGGTAAACACGGTCTGGGCATCCATTTCCTCCGGTTCAATGGCTTCTAAAAACTGATCCTGAAATCCTGATCTTACACTGCCTGTGGCTGCTCCGATTGCTGTTCTGATAATTCCCATCTTTATCCTCCTTTACTGTTCCTCTTCTTTCTCATTTCCGAGGGCAATCCATTTTAAATATGCATTGATAAATAAATCAATGTTCCCATCCAGTACACTGTCTACATTTCCTGTTTCTGCATTTGTTCTGTGATCTTTTACCATAGTATATGGCTGCATGACATAGGAGCGGATCTGATTTCCCCATCCCATCTCTTTTTTCTCACCACGGATACCAGATGCTTTCTCTGCATTCTCCTGCTGCTTCAACAGATACAACTTTGCCTTTAACATCTGCATTGCCTTATCCTTATTCTGGAACTGCGACCGCTCATTCTGACACTGCACTACTATTCCGGTCGGAATATGCGTAATACGGATCGCGGATGATGTCTTGTTAATGTGCTGTCCACCGGCACCACTGGAACGATAAGTATCAATGCGGATATCATCATCTTTGATCTCCACATCCAGATCCTCTTCGATATCCGGCATCACATCACACTGTACAAAAGACGTTTGTCGCTTGCCTGCAGCATTAAACGGTGAAATACGCACCAGCCGGTGTACACCTTTTTCTGCCTTCAGATAGCCATAGGCATTTTCTCCCCGCACCTCAAAGGTAACGGACTTAATTCCAGCCTCATCTCCATCCAGATAATCGATGACCTCTACTTCATAGCCTTTTTTATCTGCCCATCTGGTATACATACGGTACAGCATGCCTGCCCAGTCGCAGGATTCTGTTCCGCCGGCTCCGGCATGCAGGGATACAATAGCATTCACATTGTCATATTCGCCCGAAAGCAGGGTTTTGATTCGAATATTGTCAAAAGCTGTTGTAAATTCATCCAGTGTTGTCTGAATCTCATCTATCAGAGAAGTATCATTCTCTTCCTCTGCCATTTCAATCAGTGTCTCAATCTCCTCATACTGCTCCTGCAGAGTATGATAAGTTGCAATATCGTCCTTCATGGACTTTAACTTCTTCATAAACTCCTGAGACTGTTCCGGATCATCCCAAAAGTTCGGTTCCTCCATCTTTCGTTCTAATTCCTCGATTCGCTTTTCCTTGTTAGCCAGGTCAAAGTGAATCCCTCACTTCCAGTAATGGTTTTTCATATGTGCCAAGCGTATACTTGAACTGATCTAATTCGACCACTCTGTCACCTTCTTTCCTAGTTTTGAATTATTGTGCTATCTGAAATAACAAAATACAGACTGCAACAGGCAGTTTCTGTCTGCGGCAGTCTGCATCTTTTTATTTTTTACGTCCGCAGCACTGTTTGTATTTCTTTCCGCTTCCGCACGGGCACGGATCATTCGGATATACTTTTTCTTCTGTACGTTTCTTTGGTGCATTGGCAACAGTATCATCTTTGTTGGTACCGGTTACTTTCGCAACTTCCTCACGTTCTACTTTTTCTTCCACACGGACATGGAAGATCAGTCTTAAGGTATCTTCCTGAATACCTGACAGCATCTCATCAAACATCTCAAATCCGCTCATCTTGTATTCTACCAGAGGATCCTTCTGTCCATATGCCTGAAGACCGATACCCTGACGTAACTGATCCATATCATCGATGTGATCCATCCACTTGCGGTCAATGACTTTCAGAATTACCACACGCTCAAACTCACGCATCTCATCCAGTGTCGGGAAGATCTTCTCTTTTTCTTCATAAAGAGCAATGGCTTCTTTTTCCAGCTTGTCTTTCAGTTCTGAAACCGAAAGCTTTGCGTCTTCTTCTGTCAATGGTTTTACCGGAATAATCGGAATCAGGATGCGGTTCAGTTCCTGAATGTTCATTCCGTTTTCCACTTCATTGCACATATCCACGTATTTGCCAGTCACATCTCGGATCATCTTCAGAACAGAATCTCTCATGCTCTCGCCATCCAGTACACGGCGTCTTTCCTTATAAATAATCTCACGCTGCTCATTATTTACCTGATCGTATTCCAACAAATTCTTACGGATTCCATAGTTATTGATCTCAATCTTTTCCTGTGCTTTTTCAATGGCAGAAGAAAGCATCTTGTGCTCGATCTGCTCATTCTCAGCCACGCCCAGGGAACGGAACATATTCATCAGACGTTCAGATCCGAACAGTCTCATCAGGTCATCTTCCAATGAGATGTAGAATCTGGATTCACCAGGGTCTCCCTGACGTCCGGAACGTCCACGTAACTGATTGTCAATACGTCTGGACTCGTGTCGCTCTGTACCAATAATCTTCAGTCCACCCAGTTCCTTAGAAACATCATCCAGCTTAATATCCGTACCACGGCCTGCCATATTGGTAGCAATGGTAACTGCACCATGTACACCGGCATCTGCTACAATTTCCGCCTCCAGTTCATGGAACTTGGCATTCAGCACTTTATGAGGAATGCCTCTCTTTTTCAACATGCCGCTTAACAGTTCGGAAATATCAATGGTAATGGTACCAACCAGAACCGGCTGTCCTTTGGCATGTGCTTTCTCAATCTCATCCACTACTGCACGGTATTTCTCTTTCTTGGTCATATAAACCGCATCATCCAGATCCACTCTGGCAACCGGACGGTTCGTCGGGATCACTACAACGTCCATACCATAGATATCACGGAATTCTTTTTCTTCGGTAAGCGCAGTACCTGTCATACCAGACTTCTTATCGTACTTGTTGAAAAAGTTCTGGAATGTAATGGTTGCAAGTGTCTTGCTTTCACGTTTTACTTTAACGTGTTCTTTTGCTTCAATTGCCTGATGCAGACCGTCTGAATAACGTCTTCCCGGCATAATACGTCCGGTAAACTCATCTACGATCATAACCTGATCATCTTTTACAACGTAATCCTGATCACGGAACATCAGATAGTTGGCACGAAGAGCCAGATCCACATTGTGCTGAATCTCCAGGTTCTCTGCATCTGCCAGGTTCTCAATATTGAAGAACTTTTCTACCTTCTCCACACCTTCCTGAGTCAGCGTAACGACTTTATCCTTCTCATTTACGATAAAGTCACCCGTCTCTGTGATCTCTTCACCCATGATAGCTGTCATCTTGGTCACTTCGCCACTGGCCTCACCTTTCTGAAGCTGACGTGCCAGAATATCTGCCACTTCATATAATCTGGTAGATTTTCCACTCTGACCGGAAATAATCAGAGGTGTTCTGGCTTCATCGATCAATACAGAGTCCACCTCATCAATGATGGCATAATGAAGTTCTCTCTGTACCAGCTGTTCCTTGTAGATCACCATATTGTCACGCAGATAATCAAATCCCAGCTCGTTATTGGTAATGTATGTGATATCACAGGCATACTGTTTACGACGCTCATCATTATCCATATCATTTAATACTACACCGACAGTCAGGCCAAGGAATTCATGAACCTTTCCCATCCATTCTGCATCTCGCTTTGCCAGGTAATCGTTGACTGTAACAATATGCACACCCTTTCCTTCCAGAGCATTTAAATATGCCGGAAGTGTGGAAACAAGGGTTTTACCTTCACCGGTTCTCATCTCAGCAATACGTCCCTGATGGAGAATGATACCACCGATAATCTGTACACGATAGTGTTCCAGTCCGATAGCACGCTTTGCGCCCTCACGGACAGTAGCATATGCTTCCGGAAGCAAGTCATCCAATGTCTCTCCATTTGCCAGTCTGTCCTTATATTCCTGGGTTTTTGCGCGAAGCTGTTCGTCTGTCAATGCCTGCATAGTCGGACGAAGTGCTTCAACTTTATCAACCAGCGGCATGATTCTCTTCAGCTCACGGTCGCTGTGTGTACCAAACACTTTTTCAATAAAATTCATTCTTACTCTCCTAAATCTCTGTTACTTGCAGAAGCAAAGGTGTTTCTGCAGATACTACCCATTATCTTAACACTATTCCCGTTTTTGCACAATAAATATTTTCATAAGATTGCGGTGAAACGAAAAATGTGCTACACTGTAAGTACCAGAAAACCTGTGTTTTCTAAATTATTCTGGATATCTTTTATGGTATCTGATTAAAGGAGGCTGAACATATGAAGTTTATCATCAGCGGAAGGAATCTGGAAGTTACAGAGGGATTAAAGAACACTGTTATTGACAAGCTGGGAAAACTAGAACGGTATTTTACACCGGACACAGAAGTGAATGTGACCATGAGCATTGAGAAGGAACGACAGAAGATTGAAGTAACCATTCCTGTCAAGGGACATATTATCCGTTCCGAACAGGTCAGCAACGATATGTATGTTTCTATTGATCTTGTAGAAGAAGTAATTGAGCGTCAGCTCCGTAAATATAAAAACAAACTGGTAGCCAAGCAGCAGGACGGCGGCAATTTCCGCAGAGAATTCCTTGAAAAAGAAGAGAACATCGAACCGGAAGAGATTAAGATTATCCGCACCAAGGAGATCGAGATGAAGCCGATGTACCCAGAAGATGCCTGCATCCAGATGGAGCTTCTTGGGCATAATTTTTACATGTTCCATAATGCAGAGAGTGATGAAGTTAATGTCGTGTACAAGCGTAAAGGCGGCACTTATGGCATGATCGTTCCAGAACACTAAATTGATTCACAGACATGATTCATCCCGTGGGATTTTTCCACGGGATGATTTTTATTTCAAATATTTATTTCTATTCGCTGCATTATTCGTAATATACGGATAGGCTTTAATATTCTTAACCAGGGAACTGTATGGTTTATTGTAAACATATTTGATATCTGTGTTTAAAAGCCCATATTTATTACTCAGCGTTTTCAGGGCATTACACTTGGAATGGTACAGATATGCCTGTTCAACAACTCCTTTTTTCTTGTAATTATAAAATATTTTTCTCTGTTGTTTATAGAGTTCTGTTGAATTTTCAAAATCTCCCAGATACACAATTTTCCCTTTTTTATTTATGGTAAATACATTATTGCAAACTACTTTTCTGCTTTTATTGTAACTGTTATCTGTTGTAAATAATTCATATGTTCCGTCTTTATTCATATCAAGCAGTACAAACGCATCTATTTTGAATCTGGTTTTTCCGGTCCATTTTCTTCCACCCAGACTGTATGTGGATGACATAGGTACTGTCTTTTTCTGTATGAACTGCCTGTAAATCTTCTTTTGCTTTGCTTTTCCCGGCGCTGCTGATACCGGAACTGCCAGAGCAAGTATAAAGCAAAGACACATTAACACCATTTTGTTCCATTTTTTTCTTTTCATTCTCCATCCCTCTTTTCTTTTTTCTTATATTTTCAGTATAGACATTTTATTTGTGAAACACAATCCTTTTTACAATTTTCTGCACAATTCCAACACCCTGCGGTATTCCATCTGCCCGCCGAACAGATCCAGTGCACTTCCTACAGTCACATTCACATGGTTCTGTCCCAGTTCTTTCAGAGTCATCAGATCTTCATAGGATCCTACACCCCCGGCATAGGTTACCGGAATCCGGTTCCATTCTCCCAGCATGGCTGCCAGCGTTTTTTCAATGCCGGATGCCTTACCTTCCACGTCTACTGCATGAATCAGAAACTCGCTGCAGTGATCTGCCAGTTCGTCCAGCACTGCTTTTGTCAGCCGCACGCTGGTAAACTTCTGCCAGCGATCTGTAACAATATAGTACGCATCTTCTCTTTTCCGGCAGCTTAAGTCCAGAACCAGATGCTCTTTTCCCACTTCGTTTTTCAGCTTTTCCAGATTCTCATAATTAATGTTTCCGTCTTTAAAAACATAACTTGTTACGATGACATGGGATGCACCTGCTCTTAAAAACTCTTCCGCATTCTCTGTGCAGATACCACCTCCAATCTGAAGGCCTCCCGGATAGGTTCCAAGTGCTTTCATTGCCTGTACTTTCGTCCGTTCATAATATGCAGAATCTCTGGCATTCAGCAGAATCACATGACCGCCCCGGATTCCGTCTTTTTTGTAAAATTCAGCATAAAAAGCCGCGTCCTGTTCTGCCACAAAATTTTCTTTCGCCTGATCCCCCTGATCATTCAGAGATCCGCCTACAATCTGTTTTACTTTTCCATTATGTATATCAATACATGGTCTGAACTCCATCTGTTGTACCTCCGACTTTACACGCTAATCCTGATATTGTCTTATTTTATCATATTCAGCTTAAGTCTGGTACTCAAATTTCCGATTCTGTCACAATCGGGTAGGAGGTAAATAATTATTTTATTTACCGTCCTCCCACACCACCGTAC
>UQWA01000045.1 GCA_900544685.1 uncultured Lachnospiraceae bacterium
CAAATGCAGTGATCACACCGGTATTCAGTCCGAAACATCTGCGAAGTCCACGTACAACGTTATATTCTCCGCCACCTTCCCATGCGCGGAAAGATCTTGCGGTACGGATACGGCCTTCTCCCGGATCCAGACGAAGCATAACTTCACCCAGAGAAACTGCATCATATTTACATTCGTTAGCTGGTCTTAAATTCAAATTCATTCTTGTTATTCTCCTAACACATCCTGGATATATTATCTTTTGTTACCTGACAGTATTAACCTCTGATTTCTTTTGCCAGTGCTACTGCATCTTTTGCCATCTCACTGATCTTGTCGAATTCTCCGGCTTTGATCATATCTCCTTTTACCATCCAACTTCCGCCACAGCAAAGGATCTTGTCACAGCTTAAGTAATCTTTCAGGTTCTTCAGGCTTACACCACCTGTAGGCATAAATTTAAGCATTGTATAAGGCGCTGCCATTGCTTTGATAGTAGCTACTCCGCCGAACTGTTCTGCCGGGAAGAATTTTACTACCTTCAGTCCTCTCTTTACAGCCTGAGCTGCTTCTGATGGAGTAATGATGCCAGGGAAGATTGGAATCTGCTTTTCGATACAGTAATCTACTACTTCTGGATCAAATCCTGGGCTTACAATAAACTTGGCACCTGCTGCTACAGCTCTGTCTACCTGTTCAATCGTCAGAACTGTTCCTGCCCCAACCAGCATATCCGGGTACTTCTGTGCCATAACACGGATGGATTCTTCTGCTGCGTCTGTACGGAATGTTACCTCGGCGCAAGGAAGTCCGCCTTTTACCAGAGCATCTGCCAGTGGCTCTGCATCTTTCACATCATTTAATACTACTACTGGTACGACGCCCAGTGCTGCAAACTGTTCTGCAATATTCATTTTAATCTCTCCTTTTAACTTGCTTCTGATTGCCTCTATATCGAAGCACATGTATTTTACACCCTTACTATACACTGAAAGTTTCTCTAAATCAAACCCTAAAATCCAGGTTTTCGGTATAAATTCAGATACAAATTGATATTATTTTGTATATAAACCGATACATTTCGAAATTCTGACAGAAAAAAAGAACGAAAACTGGTTCTTTCCCGTTCCTTCTTTCTCTGTACTCAGCAAAAATCATTATGCATATTACTGGTTGTCTTTACTTTTTAAGCGGCCGAGTTCTTTCTGGATGTTGGCATCACATTTTTCAAAAAAACGATATATACCAGTTAACTCTTCTTCTGAGATCCCATCCAGAATCTTTGCCAAACACTCTTTCTGCGCCTTGTAGAGCACATCCGCGATTGTTCTGGACTTTTCTGTCAGAAACAGACGGTGAATTTTTTTGTTTGTTTCATCAATCTGGATTCTGACATAGCCTTTTCTCTCAAGCATTCGAATCCCATTTGATACATTAGATTTTGCAATTCCTCGCATCATACAGATATCCCGTGCTGTATTATACGCGCTGTCGTCTCTCAAGAAAAGTAAGATTTCCATCTCTGTCTCCGTCAGATGATACATTTCGCCATATTCCGAATAAACCAGATGGTATAATTCCTTGAAATGTAATTTCCAGAAAACACTTTTCCCAGGCATATCTGTCCCCCCTTTTCAATTGTTCATTAATAATCAACAGAAAAATTATAGCAAAAATTGTATACTTATGTCAAATACTATCTGTCCATGAGGTGTGAATTTCGGATATTTGACCAATATTTCCATTTTTCCGGAGCAGTTCATCCTCGCCGCTCTGCTGTGCGTGAAGCACAATTGCTGACGTCGGCGGAAGCTTTACCGTTACATCATACTGATTCATCTGGTATACTACTGCATCTGTGTGATAACCGTCCCCGTCTGTCATCAACAGCTGTATCAGATTATCACCTGCCCCAATGCCGATATCACGAACTCTTACCGTACGCTCTATCGTATCCTTTCCTGCATTGAATACAACCAGAACCTGATCCTCTTCGGTAAATCTTCCGTATGCCAGATAATTATAATCTGCCCAGAGGATCTTAACAGACCCCTTCATAATGGCTGGACAGGCTTTGTGAATACGGATCATTTTTTTATGAAAATTTATCAGGTCATGATCTTCCTGTCCCCATGGATAGGTTCTTCGGTTATCCGGATCAGTAAATCCGCATACGCCCGCTTCATCTCCATAATAAATTGTCGGCGCGCCAGGCCAGGTAAACTGCATTACCACAGCACTTCGAAGTACTGCCTTGTTCACATCCTGAGACGCCGCATCGTAGCCAAGCTGTGCCACACGCCCCACTCTGTGATTTGTTCTTGTCAGAAATCTGGAATGGTCATGATTGGACAGTTCATTCATTGCCACTTCCAGTGACGGTGCCTGGAAGCTGTTCATATAATGTCCCATCGCCCACTGAAAATGCAATCCATTTCCCAGCATATCTTCCCGGTACTGGTCACTGTGCTTTTCCATTCCGGTAAAGAACCAGGTAAGCGGCTCCATAAATGCATCATAATTCATCACCGTATCCCACTGATCCCCCTGCAGCCACGACTTTGGATCTCCGTAATGCTCTGCAAGAATCAGTGCTTCTGGATTGGCTTCTTTCACCACATCCCGGAATTCCTTCCAGAACTGATGATTATATTCATTGGAAAATCCAAGGTCTGCAGCTACATCCAGTCTCCATCCGTCCACATTATACGGTGGGGAAACCCATTTTTTTGCCACCCCAAGGATATAATCGTGAAGTTCCTTTGAATTCTCATACGCCAGCTTGGGAAGGGTATCATGTCCCCACCATCCATCATAATTCGGATTGTATGGCCATGCATTCTGATTGTTGAATTTGAAAAAATTACGGTAAGGACTGTCTGCGGAAACATATGCTCCTTTTTCATATCCTGGCTCATTCTCATAGATCCGCTCACGATCCAGCCACTTGTTAAAGGAACCACAGTGATTAAACACACCGTCCAGAATAACCCTCATGCCTCTGCGGTGTACCTCTTCCACAAATTCTGCAAAAAAACGGTTGCTGGCTTCCAGATTTTCCTTATCTGTCACACGACGGATGTATTTGGTTGCATGGGAATTATCCTGATCTCCCGGTGCCAGTACTTCCCCACCGTCTTTTACAATCTTTCCGTAATGAGGATCAATATAATCATAATCCTGTATATCGTACTTATGATTAGAAGGTGATACAAAAATAGGATTAAAATATATCACGTCCACGCCCAGATCCTGCAGATAATCCAGCTTATCCCAAACTCCCTGGATATCTCCCCCGTAAAACTCCCGGATTCCCATAAATGCCGGACACTTATTCCAGTCCTTAACCTTTACTGTGGTGTCACCGATATAGAAGTACTCCCGGTCTTCCACATCATTTGACAAATCTCCGTTATAAAAACGGTCTACGAAAATCTGATACATGACCGCTCCCTTTGCCCACTCCGGCACATGAAAGCCAGGTGTGACACAAAAACAGCAGTCTGGCCGTACTTCATTACTCAGTCCACATTTGTCATAATAGCAGGTAAGCCGCCCTGCCTTTACCTGAAACCAATAACGGAGCTGCCGAATTCCAAGCGGTACTTCTGCCTTATAGTAATCAAAGTTCTTATCATCATAATCCAGCTCCATAAGCTGAGATTCTTCTCCGTGACAGAGATACACCGCATCCACATTGTCTCTCTTGGTACGGAAACGAATCGTCACTGTCTCGCCGACTTCTGGCTGGGCAGGTGTTACATAATTCTCTGTCTCATCACTGAATAATGCACTGGGACGGAACACCGGCCGCATTCCCAGAATATAATATTGCATTTTAATCAGCAGTTCTATTTTTTCCCATTCCAATATCTTCTACCTCTACTATCGTCTCCATTACATTATCATGCAGATTGTTTTACTTTTTGCTCTCACAATCCCATTCATTTATTGTATCCTAATTCTTCATTTCTTACAAGTGCATATATTTCTGTGACACAAAAGGTTACTGATCAGTAACGTAAAAAGGACAGCTCACGCTGTCCTTTTTAGAGAAGGTATTTCTTCTTATGGGTGTTGCAAAAACTATATAATGTATTGGGGGGTTTTTACGATATTTAATATAGCATATCTTTTTGAATCCGTGTGCACAAACTTCACAAAAATAGAGTTTATTTTTTATGCATTATTACCAAATAGGGCTTCGAATTCTTCCTGACCAATCTTTTCTTTCTCGATCAGAAGAGCCGCACAGCTATGCAGAACATCAATATGTTCTTTGATAATAGCCTTTGCTTTTGTGTGTGCTTCATCCACCAGACGTTTCACTTCCTCGTCAATGACTGCTGCTGTAGCTTCACTGAAGCTTCTGGAATGTGCCAGATCTCTTCCGATAAATACCTCGTTCTCATCTGTGCCGTAATCCAGCAGACCTACCCGTTCAGACATACCATACTGGGTCACCATTGCTCTTGCAAGCTGAGTTGCCTGCTTGATATCCTGGGATGCACCAGTGGTGATATCTTCGATAATCAGTTCTTCCGCAATTCGTCCTCCCAGATCCACCATCAGTGTATCCAGCATTTTGCCTCTGGTCATAAACATCTCATCTTTTTCCGGAAGCGGCATGGTGTAACCTGCTGCTCCCATACCAGTCGGTATAATAGATACGGTATGCACCGGTCCCACATTCGGAAGCAAGTGGAACAGAAGCGCATGACCGGCTTCATGGTATGCGGTAATCCGTTTTTCTCTGTCAGAGATCAGACGGCTCTTCTTTTCTGCTCCGATTCCCACTTTGATAAATGCCTGCTGAATATCCTGCTGCTGAATATAGGTACGTCCGGACTTGGCAGCCCAGATTGCCGCTTCGTTCATCAGGTTCTCCAGATCTGCACCGGTGAATCCCGCTGTTGTTCTGGCAATATTTTCCAGATCCACATCGTCTCCCAGCGGTTTTTCCTTGGCATGTACCTTCAGGATCTCTTCTCTTCCCTTTACATCTGGTTTGCCTACACCAATCTTGCGGTCGAAACGTCCCGGTCTTAAAATAGCCGGATCCAGAATGTCCACACGGTTGGTTGCTGCCATCACAATAATGCCCTCGTTGACACCGAACCCATCCATCTCCACCAGGAGCTGGTTCAGTGTCTGTTCTCTCTCATCATGACCACCGCCCATACCGGTTCCACGTCTTCTCGCCACAGCATCGATCTCATCAATAAAGACAATGCAAGGTGCATTTTTCTTGGCATCTTCAAACAGATCACGAACACGGGAAGCTCCCACGCCGACAAACATCTCTACAAAATCAGAACCGGAAATGCTGAAAAACGGTACACCCGCTTCTCCCGCAACTGCTTTTGCAAGCAGTGTCTTACCTGTACCAGGAGGTCCCACCAGAATCACACCTTTCGGGATTCTTGCTCCCATTTTTGTATACTTCTGTGGTTCCTTTAAGAAATCAACCAGTTCCTCCAGGTCTTCTTTTTCTTCCTGAAGACCAGCCACATCTTTGAAGGTTTTCCTTCTGGCATCCGGCATAATCATAGTTGCACGGCTCTTGCCAAAATTCATCATCTTGCTGTTGCCGCCACCTGCCTGACGGTTCATCATCATAAACAGGAAAATCACCACTACTGCCATAATCAGTGTCGGCAGTATACTGGTCATAAAAATACTGGTCTGTTCCACGTCATGAAGATAAGTCGTCACACCAGCCTCACTTAATTCCGTCTGTGCTGTATTTACATCACTGACATTGAGCTGCTGCCGACTTCCATCTGTCAAAGTCACTTCCAAGCGCCCTGTCGGAACCTGACTGTTCTGATAAATATCTGCTCTGGCAATCTTGCCTCCTGTCATCTCTTCGCTGTACTCCTGATGTGTAATCGTCTGGGTATCAGACCAGCCCCCGCGAAATGCATACAGCAAAAGCAGTACAATGGCGATCGTCAAAAAATAGATGCCAATTCCTCTTGAATTTCTGTTCAAAAATCTAGTCTCCTTTCCGTGCCTTCCTTATTCTGTAAATGAAAGCACACCAATATACGGCAGATTACGGTACCTCTGGTCATAATCCAGTCCGTATCCAACCACAAACTCATCCGGGATCTCAAATCCGGTGTAGTCCACATGTACCGGCATCACTCTTCTGTCTGGCTTATCCAGCAAAGTACACAGCTTTAAGCTTGCCGGTTTTCTGGCGCTTAAGATCTCTAACAGATAGCTTAAGGTTCTTCCTGAGTCAATGATATCCTCGATCACGATAACATTCTTTCCTTCCAACGGTTCATCCAGATCTTTTACCAGTTTTACCACACCACTGGACTTGGTGCCTGCACCGTAACTGCTGCATGACATAAAATCAATCGTTACCGGAACAGTAATTCTCTTTGCAAGTTCACAGGTAAAGAAAATACTTCCCTTTAGAATACAGATCAGGTGTACTTCTTTTCCCGCATATTCTTCACTGATCTTCTTTCCCAGTTCTTCAATTCTCTTATCAACTTTCTCTTCTTCTATCAGCACACTTATATGTTCTGCCATGATGCTGCCTCCTTATACGTAATCTCCAGTATTTCTCTGGTATTCTTTTCTACCTTATATGCTTCGCTGATCCGGTGTCCTGCCACCCACAGCACCTCGCTGCCACAGGCTGCAACCACTGTCCGCATCCTCTCTTCTACAGGTATTTTTTCTTCTGTAAAATAAGACTTCAGTTTTTTTCTGCCGCCCTGACGGTTCACGGTAAGATAATCTCCGGATTTTCTGCTGCGAAGCCAGATATCCGCGTTTATTTTATCATAACTCAGCCATTTCGTATACTTTTTTTCTGGAATTGTCTGATTTTCATTCAAAAAAATTCTCGTTTCAAATGTTCCGTAAGGAGTCTCTGTTTTTCCCGGAATCTTTAAGCATATTTCTTCCAGAGATTCGATCTCCTGCCCACTTGCTTTCTCTACTGTCAGGTACTCAAAAGATCTTCTTGCCTCCCAGCCTCCCGGGAGTTCCACCCTGCGCCCAGACTGCATTTCTGCCAGCTTTACCACCCGTTCCACATGTTCTCTTCTCATATCCTTCAGGCTGCACCCTGCTTCTTTCAGACAGGTGCGGATCACCCGTTCTCGGAGGAAGACATCTTCCTGTAAAAAAGAGGCAATCTCAATACGTACTTTTCCAGGTTGTATTTCTGTCATTTTTTCACATGCTGTTTTCACCAGTCTTTGCAGGAATTCTTCCGTCCGACGCATCTCTGTCCCAAAAACTGCCAGATGATCTGCAGTTTTTTCATTCAGCTTTTCCGCCATCTCCGGCAAAATCTGATTTCGGATAATGTTCCTAGTATAATCCAGTCCCTGATTCGTGGCATCTTCTCTCCAGACGATTCCTTTCTGCCTCAGATAAGCTTCAATCTCCTCTCTGCTGCATTCCAGAAGCGGACGGATAATCTTTCCGCGTACCGGGCGGATTCCTGCCGCACCGTCCAGACCGCTTCCTCTTGCCAGATTCCACAAAATTGTCTCTGCCTGATCATTTTTGTTATGTGCCACCGCAATGTGATCTGCTGCCCATTCTCTGGCGGTTTCCTCAAAGATTTCATATCTTGCCAGCCGCCCTGCTTCCTCTGCAGACAGCTTCCTCTCCCTGGCCATCTGCGGAATATCACGGGATACGCACAGGAACGGCACCTGATACTGTTCACACAGTTTGCGCACATATTCTGCATCCTGAAGGCTTTCCTGCCCACGGATCCCGTGCTCCACATGCACTACCTGTATCTCAAATTCCATTAGTTTCTGCAATTCCAGAAGCACCATCAGAAGGCATACCGAATCTGCGCCTCCTGATACCCCAGCCAGAACCCTGCCACCCGGCTGAATCATCTGGTATTTCTCAATTGTTTCAAATGCTTTCTGCATCTTTTTTCTCCTGTAGTGTGAAAGTTGGGGCTATTGTCCCAACTTTATATTCTTTTTCACTATAATGAATTTTCACGGAAAAAGCAACCTGTATCTGTTCACTGCCTTTTCACAGATATCAAACCGAACTACCTCGTGGGACAATGATTTCCGACCAGTTACAGCAATCTCCTATTTTTCCCAGAATCCGCCTGCCAGTATGGTCATATCATCCGGCACGCCATCCTGACAGAATTCCAGAATCTGATCCAGAAGAATCTGTGCGGATTCCGCCGGATTGTCATTGGTCAGATTCTCTATAAAATACATTAACAGCTTTTCTGCTTCTCTCGGTGGAAGAGCATCCAGCACTCCGTCCGATATCATAAAAATCATATCTCCGCTTTCCAGTCCAATCTGCTTTGTCTCTACATCTGTCTCTTCCAACATCCCCACTGGCAGGCTGGTGGATATAATCTCTTCTACACCTTCTTCTCTGCGAATAAAAGTCGCCGCAGCTCCCAGCTTCAGAATCTGGCACTTTCCTCTGTACAGATCCACCTCACACAGATCCAGCGTAGAATACTGGCGTACACCACGTTCCAGCACCATAGAAGAATGCAGCATTTTCACTGCTGTTTCTGCGGTAAATCCTGTCTCCAGGAACTGTTCCACCAGCTCAATCACTGTCTGACTTTCCTGATTTGCCTGCACGCCGCTTCCCATTCCATCTGAAACCGCCATTACTACCTGTCCATGATTACTGTTTAAAATCGCATAATTATCCCCGGAGGATACCTGACCGCTGCATTTGGCAGAGGCACATCCCGTCAACATATAATACCTGGTTTCTTCTACAAAATGAATGCTACACAGATCTCTTCCCACCAGCACTCTGCTGTCTTTTTCCGGTACCATGGGTTTTCCATAGACTTCCGTCAGAATATCGGATATCAGGCTGACCGGAACCGCCGCCCGTCGAGACTGAAGTGACAAAATCATCTCCGGGTGCCCGGTTACATTTCTTATAATCCCGATATCTTTTACCGTCACATGATGAACCTTCAGACTTATTTTCACTTTTCTTTCCAGACTTCCCTGTAGTGGTTCTGCGCGATAAGCAGTACAGGCAATCTCTCGGATAATCTGTGCCGTCTGCTGAAGCTGACCTGCCACTGCCGCCCGGTTCTCCATCATACGGTTTACCCACATCATATTCAGTCTTGCCCTCAGGAATCCCCTTTCCAATGCTTCTTTAAACGTCCTGCCCCTGACACAGAACCGGTAGAATTCCTTTTCTTTTTCAGAGATCTGCTCAGTTCCTTCCTCGATGGATTCCAGTAATCCATAGGCAAGACGATAGCTTTTCTCCTGTTCCCGGATCCAGCAGACAGTTCTTCTTCCACACTGAGCACAGATATTTTCCTGAACGGTTACAAAAATTTCTTCTATATCTTCTTCACTCAGCCGCTCTTTTTTCTCCGGCATCTGTCGGAAAATCTCTGCTAACTGGCGAAAAGATTCTGCGTATCTTTCTATTCTGTCTCTTTCGATTAAACTTGTCCACTCATCCATAGAGATCCCGCCTAATCTTTCTATAATTCCACTTCAGAATCAAAAGATGTCACACGGATTGTTCCCAACTTCGTGATTTCAGACTTTTGACCCTGGCATCTCTAGTATATAAAAAAATTCCCGCAGAATTTGTCAAAACTCTGTGGGAATCTGTATCCTATTATATTTTATCCTTTCCATTTGCGGATCTCAAGAAGTCCAGGTATCAATACCCTTGCACTGGTGCGCAGGATGATTTCACCTTTTTCCGCGGTGGCTCCCGAAGGATCCCCGCCGATCCCGATTGGCTTTCCATCTTTTGTCTTCCAGTCCTCGGACACCCATCCAATCGATACCTGCCCATAGGGAAGTAATGTTTGATTGTTCATAAACGCTTCCGGCTGTCCGGCTTCTGAAGTGTCCAGTTTTACCAGACTTTCATCCACTGCCATGACCATAGAAGTCTCCATCTCTCCACCATGGAAATCCCAGATATTGCCTTCTGATATGGTGGCTTTCACATCCGGATGACTAAATGCACCTGATGACAGTATGAACGGGGAAATTCCCAGTTCACTGCGCAGTTCCCGGCTTAAGATCTGTACCACCGGTGCATTTCCACCATGGCAGACCAGAAATGCTATCTTCTGAAATCCATGGTGTGCCAGACTGACACAGATATCGTAAAGCATGTGATAATAAGTGTCTGGCTTAAAGGTGATGGAACCGCAAAAATTTTTATGTTCGGTACTTAACCCCACCGGAATCACTGGAAAAGCCAGAATCGGGAAATCCTTTTCACCGATTGCTTCCAGTTCTTCCCCTATATATTTTACCATAGCTTCTGCTATGATATCGTCAGTTCCCAGCGGCGCCTGATTACCATGCTGCTCCAGCGCACCAAGAGGAATCAATATAATCGTTTCTTTTTTATCTACCTGTTCCATCTCCAGACGGGTCAGGTCTCTGTAATTACGAATCATGCCTCTACTGCCCTCTTTACAAAGCTGACTTTGTGAATTCTCTCATAAAGAATATATCCGGCAATGCAGTTCAGTCCGATCTTGATTACGTTAAACGGAATCGTCGCCAGGATGATAAAAGAAGTCAGATTGGTAATGGATGGATTCACGGATGCCACCATCTGGATTACCTGATCCAGCGGAAGTTCCATTGCCTTCGCATACAGCGGCAGGGTAATACATGCATTACAGAAGCATGCAAATGCTGTACGAATCACTACACTGGATACCATAGAAACTACAGCAGCTTTTCTGCTCTTTCCCATTTTTTTGTAAACAATCCACATCGGAATGACAAACAGGGCAATACCGATCAGATTAGCAAATTCACCCACATACATGGTGTTGGTACCTACTGTCACCAGCTTGATCAGAATCTTGATCACTTCCACCGCTGCCGCGGATGCCGGTCCCATAAGAAACAGGGCAATAATTGACGGCACATCACTGAAATCCAGCTTGTAAAACGGTGGCATCATCGGTACAGATATTTCCAGGGACATCAACGCTCCCGCCAGTGCAGCCAGCATAGCTGTGTAAATCATTTTCTGTGTGCTCCATTTTTTCTTTTCCATTTCTTTTTCCTCCAGAATATTATTTGAGCAGAATTCCTGATTACACGTTTTTCTCTATGCTACGCACTTTTGACACTGTAATCAATGATAAATTCCGGAAAGATGTACGGATTGTCAGAATAAAAGAAATAAAAGATCTCAGGTTCTTCGGAACCTGAGATCTTAATTTCAATTCTGATATCACGTGCCTTCTCGGCCACGCATCCATGCTTGAATCATCTTCTCTCATCCAGACTATACTGTCGGTACCGGAATCTCACCAGTTCAGCTGCTTCATCGCAGTTCGCGGACTATACCGCCGGTAGGGAGTTACACCCTGCCCCGAAGAATTTATTCTATTCTATTCTGTTCTGCACTTAAGATAGCACAATGAGTTAGATCTGTCAACCTGTTTTTAAAGTTCAGATTTTAGCTCTTGTCCGTCAATCTGCTTTTTCTATATTTTACGCAAACAGTGGTTTTAATGCCTCTGCCAGTTTGTCTTTCTGTGCCTGTGCTTCTGCCAGATCTTTACCTAACGTAGTAAAGTAGGTCTTGATCTTTGGCTCTGTTCCGGATGGACGAACTACTACAATTGCGCCGCCTTCCAGTGCGTAGATGAGTACATTGGCTGCAGGAAGTCCGGTCTCTTCCGGCTTCTTGTAGTCTGTTACTCTGGTTACTGCGTAACCTGCAAATTCTGTTGGCGGATTGTCACGAAGTTGCTGCATAATACCAGCCATCTTGTCCATTCCGGTCAGACCCGGGAATTCGTAGCTGTCTACCTTATTCAGGTAACGGCCATACTGAGCATAGATCTCTTCCATGCGCTGCTTCAGGGAACTTCCGATACTGCGGTAATATGCTGCCATTTCGCAGATCAGCATAGAACCGATAACGGCATCTTTATCACGTACATATGGGCCAGCCAGATATCCATAGCTCTCTTCAAATCCAAAGATAAAGCGATCTACTTCGCCTGCTGCTTCTAACTGCGCGATCTGGTCTCCGATCCACTTAAATCCTGTAAGGACGTTTCTCATCTCTACGCCATAGTGAGCTGCTACTGCATCAGCCAGTGGCGTGGATACGATAGATTTTACTGCGACTGCTTTTTCTGGCAATGTTCCTTTTTCGATTCTTCCAGCACAGATGTAGTCCAGAAGAAGAACGCCCACTTCATTACCACTTACCAGTTCATAAGATCCATCCGGGCACTTCATGGCAATACCTACACGGTCTGCATCCGGATCAGTAGCCAGCATCAGGTCTGCACCTGTCTCTTTTGCCAGTTCCAGTCCTTTTTCCAGCGCTGCAAAGATCTCAGGATTCGGATAGCTGCATGTAGTAAAGTAGCCATTCGGATATTCCTGTTCCGGTACAA
Organism: uncultured Lachnospiraceae bacterium; assembly: GCA_900544685.1. Classification (GTDB taxonomy): domain Bacteria; phylum Bacillota; class Clostridia; order Lachnospirales; family Lachnospiraceae; genus Marvinbryantia. The sequence goes on from UQWA01000045.1 coordinate 12,395, forward strand.
TGGTGATGTCTGTGATTCCGATATCTTTTAATACCTGTGTTACCGGTACCAGTCCAGATCCGTTTAACGGGCTGTATACCAGCTTCAGTCCTGCAGTCTTGCACAGTCCCGGTCGAACCTGACGGGATTCAATTGCCTCATAAAGAGCCTTCTTGCAGTCATCTCCTACGAAGCGGATCAGTCCCTGCTCTACGCCTTCTGCAAAGGATATATATTTTGCGCCTGTCAGCACATCTGTCTTCTGAATCTCTTCATATACAATAGCTGCCGCATCATCCGTCATCTGGCATCCATCCGGTCCATATGCCTTATATCCGTTATACTGTGCCGGATTGTGGGATGCAGTCACCATAATACCTGCATTACATTCATAATAACGTGTTGCAAAGGACAGTGCCGGCACCGGCATCAGTGCATCATAGATTCTTACCTTAATGCCATTGGCAGCCAGCACGCCTGCTGCTGTCTTCGCAAATACATCACTCTTCAGACGACTGTCATAACTGATTGCCACTGTCTGGTTGCCGCCCTGTGTTTTTACCCAGTTAGCCAGACCCTGTGTCGCCTGACGTACCACATAAATATTCATTCGGTTCGTTCCTGCGCCAAGTACTCCACGCAGTCCTGCTGTACCAAATTTTAAGGCTACAGCAAACCGTTCTTTCATCTCATCTTCATTATCTTTGATTTTTGTAAGTTCCGGCTTTAAGTCAGCATCTTCCAGGTCCGCAGCAAGCCAACGCTCGTATTCATTTCGATACATTTTTACCACTCCTACCTTGTTTTTTCTATAAAATTTGTTGAAATTGACAAATTTCCAATATAAATATACCTCTTTTCCATAGTCCTGTCAATTAGTTCTGCAAAACTATACATAAAGAACCAAAAAAAGATCTCTCTACATTTCTGTAGAAAGATCCTTTTTAAACTCTGTTCTTTTGCCTGCTACATCTGAGACTTATACGCCTCAATTGCATGAATTGTCAGATCATATGCTTCTTTCACTTTCTGATACAAAGCATCATCTGCAGGTGCACTGCACGGACGAAGCTGTTCTGTCAGCTCTGATACGCGCTCCATCAGTTCAGTAAATGCCAGATTCGCTGCCACACCTTTTAACGTATGTGCTGCACGGAAGGATTCCTGAATATCTCCCGCTGCCACAGATCTGTTCAGCAGATCCATTGATGTATCATCCGGAAACTTCAGCATAAATTTTTCAATCAGTCTGTCCATTGACAGTCTGGATTTGACATCTTCATAATTTCCGTGTAGCATAGCATAACATTCCTGCAGTGTCATTCTTTTTCATCCTTTCCGTTTCTTCTGTTATTTCAGCAAATTCTCATTATCAAAATAATCAATCTTCATAGCATGGCGCACTTCCTGAAGTGTGGCTGCTGCTGTTGCTTCTGCCTTTTTGCTTCCCTCTCTTAAGATCTCGTATACCTCCGGAAGTCTCTGTTCCCACATCTTACGTCTGTTGCGAATCGGTTCCAGCTCTGCCTGAAGAACAGCATTTAGGAACTTCTTCACCTTCACATCCCCCAGACCGCCGCGCTGATAATGGTCTTTTAATTCCTGGAGATTCTGATAATCCGGAAGGAATTCCCGGAAGTGTTCATCTCTGCAAAATGCGTCCAGATAGATAAATACCGGATTGCCTTCTACCTTACCCGGATCCTGTACTCTTAAGTGGTTCGGGTCAGTAAACATGGACATAACTTTCTTCTTAATATCCTCCGGCTCCTCAGAAAGATAAATACAGTTACCAAGAGACTTGCTCATCTTTGCCTTACCATCAATACCTGGCAGTCTTAAACATGCCTGATTCTGTGGAAGCATAATGCTCGGATCTGTCAGCGTCTCTCCATATACGGAATTGAACTTGTGTACAATCTCCTTACACTGCTCCAGCATCGGCATCTGGTCTTCTCCTACCGGTACAGTAGTCGCATGGAATGCAGTGATATCTGCCGCCTGGCTGATCGGATAACAGAAAAATCCGGTTGGAATGCTGGCTTCAAAATCACGCATCTTAATCTCTGCCTTCACAGTCGGATTGCGCTGTAATCTGGATACGGTAACCAGGTTCATATAATAAAATGTCAGTTCGGTAAGCTGTGGTACCATAGACTGAATAAAAATCGTTGCTTTCTCCGGATCCAGTCCGCATGCCAGATAATCCAGTGCCACCTGCATAATATTCTGGCGCACCTTCTCCGGATGCTCTGCGTTGTCTGTCAGTGCCTGCGCATCTGCGATCATGATATAAATATCATCGTATTCGCCGCTGTTCTGCAGTCTGACTCTCTCCTTTAATGATCCTACATAATGTCCTACATGAAGCCGTCCGGTTGGACGATCCCCTGTCAAAATAACTTTTTTCACGAGTTGCCCCCACTTTCTTTCTTTATTCCAGTCAAACACAAAAGCCTCGATAAACCAGCACTTTCAAGTTTATCGAGGCTTTTCTCAAATAGCGGAAGGGAGATTTGAACTCTCGACACCACGGGTATGAACCGTGTGCTCTAGCCAACTGAGCTATTCCGCCACAACAATCAGTATTATAATGGATGATTTGAATGTTGTCAACTATTTTCTTATGAATTTATGAATTTCTACCTCGTTAATTCTCTGCGCGGAACAGTATTTCATCCTCTCCTACCATTCCCAGTTTCTCTTTTGCCATTTCTCCTGCGTATTCTTCTGTCTTTACTCGATCCTGAAGCTGGGCGATGTCTTCGGTACGCTCACTCTCATCCTCAAGCTGGGCATTCAGGTTCTCAATCTGCTGTGCATATCCTGCATTCTTATCCTTCAGCTGGCTGCTCTGTACCAACATGACACACAATAAAATAAATACCACAGCTGAGATACAGATGATCTCTCTGCGATTGCTGCCCCTATATTTTCTTTTTGTCATTCTATACTCCCAAAAAGCCACTAATCAATTATCTTATTATCCTACATTGTCCTATGCCATTTTACCTCGATTTCTGAACTTTTTCAACAGCTTTATACAAATCCCGTGTAAAAAAAACAGCACTCCCCACTGTGATCAGCCCCCTGTCAAGTAGACAAGTAAAAAATCTAAAATAAGTTTATAGATA
>UQWA01000046.1 GCA_900544685.1 uncultured Lachnospiraceae bacterium
GTACGGTGGTGTGGGAGGACGGTAAATAAAATAATTATTTACCTCCTACCCGATTATGGGCTTTAGCCTGTTGAGTGAGATGGAGTTTTTCGCTGTTCCGAAAAATGGAATTTCACTCAACATTTAACCACCCGCTATGCGGGTGCGCGTCGATTGTTATACAAAAAAAATTACCTTTCGATTTACAATAAAGTTGTTCAGGCTATATTGCAGAAAGGAAAGGTAATTTATGGCGAAGAAAGAAAATTCACTCGCACATACGAAATGGATGTGCAAATATCATATCGTCTTCACACCAAAGTATAGACGAAAAGTAATTTACAATCAATACAAAGAGGACATAAGAGATATTATAAAGCAACTGTGCGGTTATAAAGGTGTTGAAATTATTGAAGGACATCTAATGCCAGATCATATCCATATGTTAGTAAGTATTCCGCCAAAGATAAGCGTATCATCATTCATGGGATACTTAAAAGGGAAAAGTGCGCTTATGATATTCGATAAACACGCAAACTTAAAATATAAATTTGGAAATCGTCATTTCTGGGCAGAAGGATATTATGTTAGCACAGTCGGATTAAATGAGGCAACAATAAAAAAATATATCCAGGAACAAGAAAAGCACGACATTGCAATGGATAAGTTAAGTGTAAAAGAATATGAAGACCCTTTTAAGGGTTAATGCCAAGTAGTAACAAGGCTCCTTAAGGGGAAGCGACGAGTCAAGAGCAATATGGCTTGAACGGAGCTGTGGGAAGGCTGTGTAAACAGAATTCTCATAGCCGAAAGAGAAAGCCAGCGCCTTGAGACGCTGGCCTAGTAACAAGGGCTTATAGCCCTAGAGCAAACCACCCGTTGGACGGGTGGTCCTGATTAAAACATAGATATCAGATCCAGAGGTTTCTGAATACGCGCATCTGGATCCCGGACGTCACCAAAACCATAATCGGCAAGAATGAAAGGAATTCCTGCTTCCCGGCAGGCATTGGCATCACCCTGTGTATCACCCACATAAACCGGATTTTTCAGGTTATTTTCTTTCATCAGACGGAGAATGGTCTGACCCTTGGAAGTACCGGTCTGACCGAAACAAAGATGATCGGTTATATAAGATTCAAAGTGATTTTTACGCAAAAACTGTTCAATATAACCGCACTGACAGTTGCTGACAATAAAAAGCGGAAGCTTTTTGGAAAGCTTCTGAAACATTTCTTCAATGCCCGGATATAGTAAAGGCGCCGGGTCTGCTTTTTCCAGTTCTTCTTCTTCCAGAATGACGCATTTTTCAGAAATGAAATGCTGTTGTTCTCTTGATAACTCAGGTAGAAGTTCTGCGAAGATCTGATCCATAGGTTTCCCAAATAAAGTCATCAGGCGGGCACCGTCCACACGGATGGGAAGATCGGTGTAAGTCTCAAGTGCCCGGTTATAGCCGATGGCAACAATCTCGGTAGAATCCCACAGGGTTCCGTCTACGTCAAAGATAATACTGTCTGTATTTGAAATCATAACTGCCTCCTGTCAAAGTATATGAAAATGCCGGTTGAAATACATACATTCCAACCGACAGCAAAACGGAGAGCAAGGGATTCGAACCCTCGGTGGGTATTAGCCACACGGCTTTTCGAGAGCCGCACCTTAAACCACTCGGACAACTCTCCCCAGATTGCGCATATTACCGGTCACTGCGTAAACAGCAATTTGCGTACATCAGTATAGCAGATTTACGGATGTCTGTAAAGAAAAACAATGAAAAAGCCCATTGATCCATTGATGAAGCCTTGTGGAAATGGTAGTATAAAAAACAAAGTCGAAAAAATACGGCAGGATGTGGAGGAAAAGAGATGTTTACGAAGATAGGAGAGGAACGGGCATTTGATGCCATCCTCGGACAGATAATAGAAAATATTCAGACCGGATGGCTGAAAGCCGGGGATGCGCTTCCGGCAGAACGGTCTATGGCAGAGAGTATGGGAGTATCCAGACCTGCTGTGAGAGAAGTACTCCGTGCGCTGGAACTTCTGGGAATTGTAAAGTCTGTACCGGGAGGAGGTAATTATATTACGGACAGGCTGGATACCTGGCTGATCGGACCATTGTCCCTGATGTTTCGTTTAAATAATGGTTATCTGAAGCAGAATCAGCAGCTCCGTGCAGCACTGGAACGAGAGACTGCAATTCTGGCTGCAAAGAAATGTACACCGCTGGATGCGGCAGAACTGAGAATGATTCTGGCAAGGCTGGATGCGGCAGAGCAGGAGAGTGACCGCGGGGAACTGGATAAGCAGCTTCATCAGAAAATTGCCCAGATTGCAGACAATCCAATGCTGTACAGTGTGCTGACAGCAGCTGATCAGCTGACCGAAAGTATTATTTCCGGGACACGCAGCTATATTATGAAGAAAAAACAGTCTGCCAGAGAAGTGGATGACCAGCATCAGCGCCTGGTGGAAGCAATTGCGGCAGGCAATGTGGCAGAAGCAGAAAAGTGCATGTCAGAACATATGGAAACCATTGAAAAATACATGGAAGAGATGCAGAAAGAACGAGGATAAAAGATAAAAAATTAACGTATGCATGTTCTCTTGAAATTTGGTAAGACCGGTGGTATAATCAATTATGAAATTGGTAATACCGATAAAATGAATTGGAAGACCAAAATGAAAGGGGACTTTTACAATGGGATATGTTACATGGTCATATGATACTTTAAATCAGTTTTGCAAAGATGTATTTCAGGCATTCGGATTTTCAGAGACAGAGAGCAGCGAGATCAAAGACGTGCTTCTGACAGCAGATCTGTATGGCATCGAGAGTCACGGAATGCAGAGAATGGTGCGTTACCATAAAGGAATAGAAAAAGGAACGATCCATCCTCATGCAGTGCCGGAGGTCGTATTCGAGACACCTGTTTCAGCGGTGATAGACGGACATAACGGAATGGGACAGCTCATCAGCATTTTTGCTATGAAAAAGGCAATCGAGAAGGCAAAACAGACCGGTGTAGGTATGGTAAGTGTAAGAGAATCCAATCATTTTGGAATTGCAGGGTATTATGCAAAGATGGCGAGTGAAGAAGGACTTCTTGGTATGGCATGCACAAATTCAGAAGCCATCATGGTGCCGACTTTCGGACGCAAAGCCATGCTCGGTTCTAATCCGATTGCAGTGGCAATGCCGGCAGATCCCTATCCATTTTTCTTTGACTGCTCTACTACAGTAGTTACAAGAGGAAAACTGGAGATGTACAACAAGATGGATAAGCCGCTCCCGGAAGGATGGGCACTGGATAAGGACGGACATGCCAGCACAGATGCACCGGATGTTTTGTCTAATATTGTTGCCAAAAAGGGCGGCGGAATCATGCCGCTTGGTGGAAATAAAGAAGTAACCGGAAGCCACAAAGGATATGGCTATGGTATGCTTTGTGAATTATTCAGCTCCATTTTATCCATGGGTGTAACATCAGACCACTGCTGTACCTTCCCGGATAAGACAGGAATCTGCCACGGATTTATCGCGATCAACCCGGCTGTCTTTGGCAACCCGGATGAAATCCGTAAGCATTTTTCAGATTATCTGGAAGCACTTCGGGAAAGCCCGAAAGCAGAAGGTCAGGAACGTATTTACACCCATGGGGAAAAAGAAGTGCTGGCGGAAAAAGAGCGTATGGAACATGGCATTCCGGTTAATGATAACACTATGGTAGAGCTTGGCAATCTGTGCAGCTATCTGAAGCTGGATTTTCAGAAGTATTTCCCAGGTTACGAACTGCCGTCAGACAGCAAGTTCTTTACCGGAAATTATTAAAACTTTGACAGTTAACATCATACAGTGATAGAATTCATATCGAGTGAAATTTGACAATCTCAGGGAGGAGAACAGGATGGATTACGCAAAAGAATCATTAAAATTACATGGAGAATGGAAAGGTAAGATCGAAGTAGTAACCAGAGTACCGGTTGAAAATAAGGATGACCTTTCTCTTGCATATACACCAGGTGTTGCACAGCCTTGTCTGGAAATCCAGAAGGATGTGAATAAGTCTTACGAACTGACCAGAAGATGGAATATGTGTCTGGTTGTTACAGATGGTTCCGCTGTACTGGGACTGGGAGATATCGGACCAGAAGCAGGTATGCCGGTTATGGAAGGAAAATGCGTACTGTTTAAAGCATTTGGTGATGTAGACGCTTTCCCTCTGTGCATCAAGAGCCATGATGTGGATGAGATTGTCAATACCATCTATATGATTTCCGGATCTTTTGGGGGTGTTAATCTGGAAGATATCTCTGCACCGAGATGTTTTGAGATTGAAAAGAAATTAAAAGAAAAATGTGATATTCCGATTTTCCACGATGATCAGCATGGAACAGCTATTATCACACTGGCAGGTCTGACCAATGCACTGAAAGTAGTTGGAAAGAAGAAGGAAGACGTACGCGTGGTTATGAATGGTGCAGGTGCAGCAGCGATCTCTATTGCACGTCTGTTATTAAAAGCCGGAGTAAAGAATATTACACTTTGTGACCGTAAAGGTGCCATCTACGAAGGACGTAAGGAAGGCATGAATCCGGTAAAAGATGAGATGAGTAAGATCACCAACCTGGAGAAAAAGTCTGGTTCCCTGGCAGGTATGCTGGTGGGCGCAGATGTATTCATCGGCGTGTCTGCACCGGGTGCTGTTACCACAGATATGGTAAAGACCATGGCAAAGGATGCCATTATCTTTGCATGCGCAAATCCGACACCGGAGATCTTCCCGGATGATGCTAAGGCAGGCGGAGCGAAAGTAATCGCAACCGGAAGAAGTGACTTCCCGAACCAGATCAACAACGTACTTGCATTCCCAGGAGTATTCCGTGGTGCATTTGATGTCAGAGCAAAAGACATTAACGATGAAATGAAGATTGCTGCATCCGAAGCACTTGCAGGTCTGATCACAGACGAAGAACTCTCACCAGACTACATTATTCCAAAGGCATTCGATAAGAGAGTAGGAGCAGCTGTTGCAAAAGCTGTTGCAGAAGCTGCAAAGAAGACAGGCGTAGCACGCATCTGATTATGCCATATAGTGATACATTTAATAAAAGATACTGTTCATAGCCAGCATCGCGAAGCGGACTGCTGTGAACGGAGTGAGCAGAATCCGTCATTCCCGGCGGATTCTTTTTTCTTGTGATACCAAAAAAAATGTAGTATAGTAAATTTGTACATGCAGATTTTGACTGGAATCTGTAAGAATGATGAAAGAAGGTATGGAATATGTTGAGAGTGGGCATGCTTACCAGTGGCGGTGACTGTCAGGCACTGAATGCAACCATGCGAGGAGTGGTAAAGGCATTATCGTCCAATGTACAGGATTTGGAAGTATATGGATTTATAAACGGATATAAGGGACTGATCTATGGAGATTACAGACTGCTGACAGCAAAGGATTTTTCTGGTATCCTGACCAAGGGCGGCACGATTATCGGATCATCCAGACAGCCATTTAAGCTGATGCGTGTACCAGATGAGAACGGACTGGACAAGGTAGAGGCCATGAAGCAGAATTACTACAAACTGCGTCTGGACTGTCTGGTGATTCTCGGTGGTAACGGTACACAAAAGACAGCAAATCTGCTTCGTGAAGAAGGACTGAATATCATTCACCTCCCGAAGACTATTGACAACGATATATATGGAACGGATATGACCTTTGGATTTTACAGTGCGGTGAATATTGCTACAGAGGCAATTGACTGTATTCACACCACGGCATCTTCCCATAACCGTGTGTTCATTGTTGAAATTATGGGGCACAAGGTTGGACAGCTTTGTCTGTATGCCGGTATTGCAGGTGGTGCAGATATCATTCTGATTCCTGAGATCCCGTATGATATTGATAAGGTGATTGAAGCAATCGACAAGCGTACCCAGCAAGGCAAGGGCTTTACCGTGCTTGCCGTAGCAGAAGGAGCCATTTCCAAGGAAGTGGCGGCTATGAGCAAAAAAGAACAGAAAAAATATATGGAGAACAAGAAGCATCCTTCTGTTTCCTATGAGCTGGCAGCAGCCATTCAGGAAAAGAGCGGAACAGAAGTGCGCGTGACGGTGCCGGGACATACACAGCGAGGCGGAAGTCCATGTCCGTATGACCGTGTGCTTTCTACCAGACTGGGAGCGGCAGGTGCTGATGCGATCCTTCATAACGAATACGGATACATGATCGGTATTGTGAACGGCAAAGTCAAGAAGGTACCACTGGAAGATGTGGCAGGAAAGTTAAAGTCCGTATCACCAGATGATCAGATTATCAAAGAAGCAAAACTGATCGGTATCAGTTTTGGTGATTAAGAGCAAATATAAGAAGAAGCGGCAGAGCCTGGAGACAGATTCGGCCGCATCTTTTACGCGGGCAGCGATCGAAATGGAACGCAGATGCCGCGATAACATGAAAACGGACAGGAGATTGGAAAATGGGATATACAGCTCTGTATCGAAAGTTCCGGCCGGATACATTTGCGGATGTAAAGGGGCAGGATGCCATTGTACAGACATTAAAAAATCAGATTAACGCAGACAGAATCGGTCATGCCTATCTGTTCTGCGGAACCAGGGGAACCGGTAAGACAACGGTGGCGAAGATTCTGGCCAAAGCGGTGAACTGTGAACATCCTGTAGACGGCAATCCCTGTAACGAATGTGCGACCTGCAGGGCAATTGCTGCGGGAAGTTCCATGAATGTGATCGAGATTGATGCGGCATCTAATAATGGTGTGGACAACATTCGTGAGATCCGGGAGGAGACTACCTATTCTCCGACGGAAGGAAAATACAAAGTATATATCATCGATGAGGTGCATATGCTTTCCATCGGTGCATTTAATGCATTGCTGAAAACACTGGAAGAGCCGCCATCTTATGTTATTTTCATTCTGGCTACCACAGAAGCGCATAAGATACCGATCACGATTCTATCCAGATGTCAGCGGTATGATTTTAAGAGAATCTCGATTCTCACCATTGCAGACCGGCTGACTCAGTTAATGAAAGAAGAACAGGTAGATGTAGAGGAAAAAGCCATTCGTTATATTGCCAGAAAAGCGGACGGATCCATGCGAGATGCCCTGAGCCTGATGGATCAGTGTATTGCTTTTTATCTTGGTAAGAAGCTGACCTATGATAACGTTCTGGATGTGCTGGGTGCGGTAGACACAGAGATCTTCAGCAGAATGCTCCGGCTGATCCTGAAAAATGATGTGGCAGAGCTCCTGAAGATGCTGGAAGAATTAGTGATGCAGGGACGGGAATTGGGACAGTTTGTGACTGATTTCACCTGGTATATGCGTAATCTTCTGCTTTTGAAAGCATCGGATGATCTGGAAGATGTGCTGGATGTGTCATCAGATAACTTAAAGCTCTTGCAGGAAGAAGCAGGCATGGTCAGGGAAGATACCCTGATTCGTTATATCCGGATATTTTCTGAATTGTCCGGGCAGATCAAGTATGAATCGTCTAAACGGATTGCACTGGAAGTAGCACTGATCAAGCTGTGCCGACCGGAGATGGAGCGGGATGAGACATCCCTTCTGGACCGGATACGGCGTCTGGAGCAGATGATTCAGGACGGGAACGTGGTGGTAAAAGCAGATAATTCTGGTTATGGCACCGTTCCCGGAAGTGAGAAACAGAACTTTTCATCCGGAAAAGCTCCGGAGATGTCATCTGGCAGTGATATAGATCAGACAGATCCGGGAACAGGAACAATGGGGGCAGCGACAGAAAGCGCAGCACCGGAAGACCTGCAGCAGGTAGTCAGTAAGTGGCGGAATATTGTAAATGCCACCAGCGGACGTTTGAAAAGTGTTCTGATTAGCGCTAAAGTGCAGTATAATGCCTCTGGAGAAGATATGCGGTTATATGTAGTGTTCCAGGATTTCCTGGGCGAACGCTATGTGAATGATCCTGCGACTAAGGAACTGCTGGAGAGAGTGATTGCTGACCAGATCGGCAAAAAAGTAGAAGTGAAAATGATGCTGCAGCAGGATGCGCAGGTATCCCAGGTGAGACTTGTGAATGTCTCGATAGAAGAGAAGATCCGGCAGCAGGTACATTTTGACAATATAGAGATTGAAGATTAGGAGGAAAAGAATATGGCAAAAAGAGGAGGATTCCCTGGAGGAATGCCGGGAAACATGAATAACCTGATGAAGCAGGCACAGAGAATGCAGAAGCAGATGGAAGAGAATCAGAAACAGCTTGAGGAAAAAGAATTTACTGCAGCAGCAGGCGGCGGTGCTGTAGAAGTAACAGTCAGCGGTAAAAGAGAAGTGACTAAAGTAACACTGAAAGAAGAAGTGGTAGATCCGGATGATATCGAGATGCTGGAAGACCTGATTGTGGCAGCAACGAATGAAGCACTTCGTAAAGTTGAAGAAGAGTCCAGCGCCGTGATGTCCAAACTTACCGGCGGACTTGGTGGAGGATTCCCATTCTAATGGATTACTATAGCAGTCAAATCAGCAGACTGATTGAAGAATTTTCCAAGCTGCCAGGCATCGGACCGAAGTCCGCACAGAGACTGGCATTTCATATTATCAACCGTCCGATTGAGGAAGTAAAAAGCTTGTCAGATGCCATTATGGAAGCCAAAGAACATGTGAGATACTGCAAGCAGTGTTATACACTGACAGACAGTGAATTGTGTCCGATCTGCAGCAATCCTGAGAGAGATGCGTCTACCATTATGGTAGTGGAAAATACCAGAGATCTGGCGGCTTATGAGAAAACAGGAAAATACGATGGGGTTTATCATGTACTGCATGGAGCAATATCTCCGATGCTTGGGATCGGACCAAATGATATCAGGTTAAAAGAACTGATCCAACGTCTGCAGGGAGATGTCAAAGAAGTGATTATTGCAACAAATTCCAGCCTGGAAGGAGAAACTACGGCTATGTATATCAGCAAATTGATTAAGCCGACCGGTATTAAAGTCAGCAGAATTGCCAGTGGTGTACCGGTGGGCGGTGATCTGGAATACATTGATCAGGTTACACTTCTGCGTGCACTGGAAGGCAGAGTGGAATTGTAAACGGATGGGATATGCAGAAATGTTTTTTTCTTAGGACAATCATATCTTGAGGTAATGCATAAAAGTGTGATATACTAGAAAGCAAATAAAGAAAAATGGAGGGCATCATGAACAAATTAGAGTTACAAAAAACTGCTAATGAGATCCGTAAAGGCATCGTTACAGCAGTTCACAGTGCAAAAGCAGGTCATCCGGGCGGATCCCTGTCTGCAACAGAAATATTTACATATTTATATTTCGAAGAGATGAATGTGGATCCGAAAGACCCAAAGAAGGCTGACAGAGACAGATTCGTATTATCTAAGGGACATACAGCACCGGGTCTGTATTCTGCTCTGGCACAGAAGGGATACTTCCCAGTAGAAGATTTGAAGACCTTACGTAAGATTGGTTCTCATCTTCAGGGACATCCATGTATGCAGCATACTCCTGGAATTGATATGTCCAGCGGATCACTGGGACAGGGTATCTCAGCAGCAGTTGGTATGGCATTATCTGCAAAGATCAGTGGTGACAGCTACAGAACCTATACACTCCTTGGCGATGGAGAGATCCAGGAAGGACAGGTATGGGAAGCAGCTATGTTCGCAGGTGCCAAGAAACTGGATAACCTGGTTGTAATCGTGGACAATAACGGTTTACAGATCGACGGACCGGTTGCAGAGGTGAATACACCATATCCGATCGATAAGAAGTTCGAAGCATTTAATTTCCATGTAATCAATGTAGAAGACGGAAATGACTTTGATCAGCTGAAAGCTGCGTTCGATGAAGCGAAAGCGACAAAAGGTATGCCAACAGCTATTATTGCCAAGACAGTAAAGGGTAAAGGCGTTTCTTATATGGAAGGTCAGGTGGGCTGGCATGGAAAAGCACCAAATGACGAAGAATACGCAATTGCTATGGCAGAATTAGAGAAAGCAGGTGAAGCATTATGTCAGAAGTAAAGAAGATCGCAACCAGAGAAAGTTACGGTAACGCTCTCGTAGAAATTGGAAAAGAGAACCCGAATGTAGTAGTACTGGATGCAGACCTTGCAGCAGCTACCAAGACAGGTGTATTCAAAAAAGCATTCCCGGAACGTCATTTTGACTGTGGTATTGCAGAATGTAACATGACCGGTATCGCAGCAGGTATTGCTACCACCGGCAAGATCCCGTTCATCAGCTCTTTTGCCATGTTTGCGGCAGGACGTAACTTTGAACAGATTCGTAACTCTATCGGATATCCACATCTGAATGTAAAGATCGGTGCCACACATGCAGGTATTTCAGTAGGTGAAGACGGTGCTACCCACCAGTGTAACGAAGATATTGCGCTGATGAGAACCATCCCAGGCATGACAGTAATCTGCCCATCAGACGATGTAGAAGCAAAAGCAGCCGTAAAAGCAGCAGTAGAATACGAAGGACCTGTTTATTTGCGTTTTGGACGTCTTGCAGTGCCTGTAATCAACGACAGACCAGACTATAAATTCGAGATCGGCAAGGGCGTTACCTTAAAAGAAGGCAAAGATCTTACCATCATCGCAACAGGACTTCCTGTAGCAGAATGTCTGGCAGCAGCAGAGATGCTGGCAAAAGACGGTGTAGATGCTGAAGTGATCAATATCCACACAATCAAACCACTGGATGAAGATCTGGTTGTAGCATCAGCGAAGAAGACAGGAAAAGTCGTAACCGTAGAAGAACATTCCGTCATCGGCGGACTTGGCGGAGCAGTAGCAGAATGTCTCTGTGAAAAAGCACCAACACAGATGCTGAGAATCGGTATCAATGATGTATTTGGAGAATCAGGTCCTGCAAAAGATCTGCTTCACAAATATGGTCTGGATGCAGAAGGTATCTACAACAAAATCAAATCTTTTCTTTAAGAAGAATGTACAGTGCGCGGAGTGATCCGCGCACTTTTTAGTCTGTCATGATACCTGGCAGCAGGCCAGAAGGATTCCTTTGGCAATGCACTGCGCCATATTCATGACGGTAGAAGGACGGGTGGACTGAAGAATCATATGTGCATATTCTCCGGAGATATTGATAATACCTGTGATAGAGATATCACCTACTGTCCCCAGGAATTTATTTACACCGGCTCCGGGAGAAAGCGCTCCAGGAGCTATTGTTATATAATGAAGATGTTTTTTGGTTCCGAGAGAAGCGTCAATAGCGATCACTGGACTATTGGGGTGATGGCTGGAAATCTCAGCCATAGTGTCGGACAGATTTACTGCATGGACCGGACGTGACAGTGTTCCATAGACTGTATGAGGAAAATCAGGAGAACAGCGCAGAACACTGCCCACCATAGGTCCAAGACTGTCTCCGGTTACCAGGTCTGTTCCGATACAGACAAATACTGGCGAAGAAGTATTTGGGCAACAGGCATTCATAAGATACGTAAGCTGTCTTGACAGAAGATAAGGAGCAAGATCAGAGTGCCCATTAATATAATGTGTTTTAGAGGATCGGGATATACTCATAAAAAATCCTTTCTGAATCACTGTTTTTGAAGTAAGTATCTGCCATGTATTACTGCAGATACTATTTTTTGTACAGTCTATCCAGAAAACGGAAAAAGTATACGACAGAATTTGTCGATGAAAATCCCTTATTTTGCAAAACGTTTTGATAAAATTTGCACAGAAAAAATGCTACTCTGAATCCAAAAAGGAGTGAGCACAGATATGTCAGAAACAGAAAAAGAATGGAAGCTGCCCAAGAATACGAGGCAGATAGGAGAAGAAAACGGGGAAAAAAGACTCTATGTAGAAGATTATGTTGTGACATACTTAAACCGGCTGGCAGATGAGAAGGACGTGGCGAGGGCAATCCTGATTGGTACGGTAAAAGAACGGAACCTATATCCCTATATTTTTATAGATGGGGCAGTAGAAGTGGAAGATTACCACATGGATGAGAAACAAAGGGAAGAATTTGAGAAAAAAATCGAGATGGAATTTGGTATACGTAAGATTATGGGGTGGTTCTTTTCTTCGAAAGAAGGTCCGGTGATCTATAATCAGGAGGTGTTAGATACCTATCACCAGTTTTTCGCAGAAGAAAATCAGGTACTGCTGGTATCAGACCCACTGGAAGAAGAACTGAATGCATTTTTTATGGAAGATGAGATGTTGACAGAGCAGCCTGGATATCAGATCTATTATGAAAAGAATCTGCCAATGCAAAATAGACTGATTGAGAAAAATATAGGAAAATCTCAGGAAAAAGGAACAGAAAATAAGGATGATGCAATACATCGTTTTCGGGAACTGGTAAAGCTGAAAAAAACAGAAAAAGAAACAGAAGAGGAAAAAAAGAACGGCTGGCTGACCTACATAGCCAGCGGTTTTCTGGTTATGACCATACTTGCGCTGGGAGTGACTATTATCTACAGTTATGATCGGATGAAGCAGGTGGAGCAGAACCTTGCAATTCTGTCCAATCATGTAGATAGTCAGAAAGAATATGTGACAGATCAGCCAGAATCAGCAGAAGAAGTGGTCTCTCATATAAAAGACGTGACCGAAGAGACGGAAACAATGTCTTTAGAGGATATAACGGTGGAAGAAGAGACTTTAACGGGAACCACGTTCTGGAACCAGACAGAGCAGGAAAAAACAGAGCCTGAAACAGAAATGGCATCGGAGAAAAATGTGGTTACAGAGAAAGAACCCCAGGATGCTCAAAATACCATAGGAGATGCATCGGCGCGGGCATCTTATACCGTGAAAGTGGGAGATACGCTGGCAGGAATCAGCCAGATGTATTATGGTACGACGGAAAAAGTGCAGGAAATCTGTAATTTGAATGGTATTACGGATGAAGACCCGATATTGCCGGGACAGAAAATTCTTCTTCCATAATATTTTCGGGCATGTTATGATGAAGAATAATGAAATCGGAATGAGGAACAAGAGATGAAATTTTTAAATAAACTGAAAAAAGAAAAAGGGACAGATGCAGAAAAAGTAAAACCGATACGTTCCGAGAGTAAATTTTCTTTCCGGGATGCACTTGGGAATCTGAAATCGGCTGTCTTTGGGAAAGCAGTAAATATTAAGGAACTGTATAATAAGAAAGCAAATCAGGATATGCAGAGTGATGAGATGCTGGATCTGTCGTCGAAGCTTCGTCTGCATAAGAATAAAGTCAGGATCAGAACGGCAGTGATCCTGACTATTGTACTGGCGGTATCTGTGGGATATGGGGTATATCATCATGTGAAGGTATATCGTCACTATACGCTGGTTTCCAGTGAGGAACGCTCCGATGATAATGCTACGCAATATGTATTTCTGAAAAAAGGATCTACGCTGAAGTGCAATCCAAACGGTGTGACATGCGTGAACAAGTCTGATGAAGTACAGTGGAATACTACATTTACCATGCAAAACCCGGTACTGGATGTCTGTGGGACAACCGTGGCAGTTGCAGATCAGAGAGGTAATGATGTCTATATTTTCAATGAAAATGGTCTTGTGGGGAACTTTAAAGTGGAATATTCACTGACCAAAATCAGAGTGACCAGGCAGGGGGTAGTGGCAGCTGTTCTGGAGGATGGTGATGTTACATGGATCAATGTATATGACACACAGGGTAATATTATTGTAAAGAATAAGACATCCATTGGAAAAGCAGGATATCCGCTGGATATGGATATTTCCTCGGATGGTCTGAAGATGGCAGTAGCTTTTGCGGGAATCCAGAACCAGATGCTGAATTTTAAAGTGGATTTTTACAATTTTTCTTCTGTGGGAAAAGATCAGGAAAACAACCTGGTAAAAGAAGTGGAATATGAGAATAGCGTTATTCCTCAAGTGCAGTTCCTGGGGGAAGACTATGCTGTGGCATTCCGAGATGATGGCGTGACTGTTTTCAACGGAAAGCACGTGCCGGAGGAAAAAAAGAATATCACTGTAGAACAGGAAATTGTCAGTACCTTTTATGATGATGATTATTTTGGTATGATTACAGAAAGTGATGAAGAACAGCAGCATCATAAGTATAAAATGGAACTGTATCGGAAAAATGGAACAAAATGTTTCCAGACATATTTCGACATGGAATATTCTGAGGTAAAGATTCACGGGGAAGAAGTATTTCTGTATAGTAGTTCAGAAATCATGATTTATACAACGGCTGGCAAATTGAAATATTCAGCAGGATATGAGAAACAGATTTCAGAGGTGATTCCGGCAGAAGGACTGGGGAAATACATGATTATTACTCCGGACAGTGTGGATATTATAAAGATCGGATAGGTATAGTATGAATATTTTGACAGGAATCGTAATTGTAATATTTTTATTATTTATGATAAGAGGATATCGCAGAGGTCTGATTAAAAGTCTGGCTTCTGTGATATCTCTTGTTGCGTCTCTGGCACTGGTATCCTTTGTGACACCATATGTGTCTCAGTTCCTGCAGGAACAGACACCGGTGTATACGTATGTTATGGAGAGATGCCAGGAATCCTTTACCGTAACACTGGATGAAGCGGATGAAAAGACGGCAGAGTCAGAGACAGAAGAAGGGGATGTTTCCCTGAAAAAGGGAAACAACAATGATACAGTCGGGAATGTGGCAGGGACGATCAGCAGCCAGCTGCAGAAAAATGCAATTGAAGAACTTCCTTTACCAAGTGTTCTTAAAAATCTGCTGATTCGTAATAATACAGAAAAAATCTATAAAGATCTGGCAGTAAACAGCTTTAATGATTATGTACCAAAGTTCATGGCAAATCTGATTATGAACATCATCTCTTTTGTTGTGACATGGCTTATAGTGGCAAGCTTTATCTGGCTGGCAGTGATGACACTGGATGTGATTGCTAATCTTCCGATTATTCATGGTGTAAATCAGATGCTGGGACTGGTTCTGGGGGCGGGTCAGGCACTGGTGATTGTCTGGATTGCATTTCTGGCAATTACAGTTTTTGCCAGTACAGCAATTGGAAAACAGCTTATGGAAATGATAGAAAAGAACGTATTACTCAACCAGCTCTATAATGGAAATGTATTCCTGAAGCTACTTCAGATGAAGTAAAAATTTAAAATGAAAAAAATTAAAAAAAGCTGTTGACAAAATGAAAATAGAATGCTATTATAAACAAGCTGTTTGAGAGAACAAAACTTCTTGAAAACAGAACAAAGCAATTTGAATTAAAAAAGAAATTCAAAAAAATAAAAAAAGTTCTTGACAAACGAAAAAAGCTTTGATAAAATAATGAAGCTGATTCGTAAGAGAGAACAGCAAAGAACCTTGATAATTGAACAGTGAAACAACCTTGAAAGATTCTAAAA
>UQWA01000047.1 GCA_900544685.1 uncultured Lachnospiraceae bacterium
CAAATGCAGTGATCACACCGGTATTCAGTCCGAAACATCTGCGAAGTCCACGTACTACGTTGTATTCTCCGCCGCCTTCCCATGCACGGAAAGATCTTGCGGTACGGATACGGCCTTCTCCCGGATCCAGGCGAAGCATAACTTCGCCCAGGGATACTGCATCATATTTACACTCATTAGCTGGTCTTAAATTTAAATTCATGACTCTGCTCCTTATCTCTTCTCTGTTTTATCTTACTTATGGCTATCGTAATCCAGATAAGCACCCTTCATTGGAGATGCCGCCAGGTCTGAAAACAGTCTCAGTACGCCGCGTGTATATTTTGGTGGTTTTGGCTGCCAGTGTTTCTTACGTTCTACAAGAATTGCATCGATCTCTTCCGGAGTTTTGCGTTCGCCTTTTACACCAACGATTTCCAGGACACGTTCTTTTACGTCCAGATGGATCAGATCGCCTTCTTCTACCAGTGCAATTGGTCCACCTGCCTGTGCTTCCGGACTGCAGTGTCCGATTACAGGACCTGTGGATGCTCCTGAGAAACGTCCGTCTGTGATCAGTGCAATACTCTTTCCAAGTTCTTTATCAGAAGAAATCGCTTCTGATGTGTAGAACATCTCTGGCATACCGGTTCCCTTAGGTCCCTCGTAGCGAATAAATACGGCATCACCAGGATTTACTCTGTGATGAAGTACTGCATCGATACATTCTTCTTCGGAGTCAAATGGGCGTGCATTTAATACTGCGCTGAACATTTCCTTCGGGCATGCTGTATGTTTGATAACTGCGCCTTCCGGAGCAAGGTTGCCTTTTAATACCGCAACTGAACCGTCTGTTCCGATTGCTTTGTCAAATGGACGGATGATATCTTCTTTTGTCATGTGGATACCATATTTTTCATTGGCCTGATCCAGCCACTTCTGGCATCTCTCATAGAAACCGTTCTGTTTCAGTTCTTCCAGGTTTTCTCCCAGAGTCTTGCCTGTTACGGTCATAACATCCAGGTGAAGCATACTCTTGATCTCTTCCATGATAGCCGGAACACCGCCTGCATAATAGAAGAACTCAGCCGGCCAGCGTCCTGCAGGACGAAGATCCAGAAGATAATGTGCTCCTCTGTGAAGACGGTCAAAGGTATCACCGTCAATCTCAATACCAAATTCATGTGCGATTGCCGGCAGATGCAACAGAGAGTTGGTAGAGCCGGAAATTGCTGCATGTACCATAATGGCATTTTCAAAACTTTCCAGAGTAACAATATCGGATGGTCTCATGTTTTCCATCTGAGCCAGTTTCACTGCCTGTTCTCCGGATTTTCTTGCATATTCAAGCAGATCCGGGCTGGTTGCCGGAAGCAGTGCACTTCCAGGAAGTGTCAGTCCCAGTGCTTCTGCCATGATCTGCATGGTAGATGCTGTTCCAATGAAAGAGCAGGCTCCACAGCTAGGGCAGGCATTACATTTTGCCCAGTTCAGTTTTGCTTCATCAATCTCGCCACGTTCAAACATAGCGGAGTACATACCAAGCTGTTCCAGTGTCAGCATTTCAGGACCTGCTGCCATGGTACCACCTGTTACCATAACAGATGGAATGTTGACTCTGGCAAGTCCCATCAGGTTACCAGGCATACCTTTATCACAGCTGGCAATATATACACCACCATCAAACGGTGTTGCATTTGCCTGAATCTCAATCATGTTAGCAATCATCTCACGGCTGGCAAGAGAATAGTTAATTCCATCATTACCCTGACTCTCACCGTCACACATATCTGTTGTAAAATATCTTGCTCCAAAACCGCCTGCTGCAGCCACACCTTCTCTTGCTGCTTCTACCAGTTTATCCAGATGTCCGGATCCCGGATGGCTGTCTCCAAAAGTACTCTGAATAAAGATCTGTACCTTTCCAAGATCTTCTTCTTTCCAGCCAGTTCCGATACGAAGTGGATCCAGCTCAGGTGCGTTTGCACGAAACTTCTGACTAGCTAATTCCATAAAATCTTCCCTTTCTTATAATCAATCTACTTTCCATAATCCAAGTGCCGGTGTTCCTACAAAGTATACTTCTTCGCCGTCCGGCAGTACGTTCCATCCTTCTTTCAGTGTTTCCGGATTGTAACGTTTGGTAATCTCGTTATAATCTGCCCACTGATATCCTACACTTTCAATTTCTTCTTTAGAAAGATTTTCCGGTTTGGTTGCATAGGTTACGGTAAAACGTCCTTCTGTAGAACCCTGCATCAGATGAGCAGCACTCATCAGTCTTCCCTCAAATACGCCCTGACGGTACAATTCCAGGATGTGTTCTGTTCCGGTATAGCCGTATTTTCTGGTCATCTTATCCATCTCTTCATTTTCGCCAAATGCGATTACGCCCGGTGCCAGAACAATTAATTCTCCACCGTCGGCTACTGTCATACGTGTACGGTAAATACCTTTATTTCCCACCCATGTAGTCTTCAGTTCTTCCGGATCAAGATAGGTAACTACTTTCTTTGCACGGTGATCTACGTGTATGATATTCAGCTTCTGTGCCAGTTCTGCAGCCTTCTCAAATGGCTTTCTGGATTCACCGATGTAGAGTCCATGAAGCTTCAGTGTATCATTTTCTCTTGTAGTAACTGTCTGCAGATATACCAGAGGCAGTTTGCCATCGATGAAATGCTGCTGTGCGTAATCATATACTTTTCTTGCCGGGCTGTCTATAACACCCAATGCTTTTTCCATTCCGCAGATAGCACTGAGCATATGAGATTTGTTAATCATCTCACGTCCACCAGTACCTACGAAAATATTCTTGGAGTAATTAGCCATACCAACTACTTCGTGAGGTACAACCTGTCCAACGGAAAGGATCAGATCATATCCTCCATCAACCAGAAGATGGTTCACTTCTACGTCGATCTGTTCCGGGAACAGGCCGTTACTGATCTCTGAGCAGACTTCTGCCGGAACATAACCCAGGCATACAGTATCTGTTTGCCAGTGATGTACGATAATACGATCCCTTGGCACCACATCACCGAAGAACTTCTGCATTTCATCTTCATTCATTGCCATATGGGTTCCCAGAGCCGGCATAACATCAATCTGCGCAGACGGGCTCAGCTTCTTATAAAGAAGCTGCGTAATCTCGCCTGCGTAAGAATAACACCTTGTATAATCAGGAGGAATGATCAGTACCTTCTTTGCATCCGGGTACTGCACCAGGAGATCATCCAGCATCTTTTCCAGCTGTTCTCCTGAGATCCCCTTTTCTTCTTCTGTCAAATAGAGTTCTTTCATTTAATAGGACCCTCCTGTTTATTATCTTAAATCAACAACAACTTTCATGTAGTTTCCTGGATTCTTTTCAATATCAATGATGGTTTCCGGAGCTTCGTCCATAGAAACTGTTTTGGTCAGGATCTTCTTCACATCTACTTTACCGGATGTGATCAGTTCGATTGCTTCTTCAAATTCACCTGCTGAAGTACGTGCTCCACGGATATCAATTTCTTTCTTTGTAAACAGGTCAGTAGGAAGGGATGTTTCTTTCTTTGGCCATCCTGTAAATGTGATACGTCCTGCATTGGATACCAGATCCAGTGTGCCGCGGATGCATACGTTTGCTCCTGTACATTCCATAACAAGCTGAGCCATTGTACCATCTGTGATCTTGGCAACTGCTGCTACCGGATCTTCATTTGCAGAGTTGATGATGTATTCTACTCCCAGTTCTTTACCAAAGTCCAGACGTTCCTGTACAACGTCGATCAGGATCGCATGTGCACCATATGCTTCTGCTACCATTGCTGCCAGAAGACCGATTGGACCTGCTCCGTAGATAGCACAGAATTCACCGGCTTTCAGTCCGCCTCTGTGTACTCCGTGAAGAGAGATAGTAAGTGGTTCTGCCATTGCTGCCAGTACCCAGTCCATTCCTTCCGGCATCTTAACCAGCATATCAGCCGGATGACAGAAGTATTCAGCCATACCGCCGTCTACATGTACACCCAGAACGTGCAGATCTGTACAACAGTTGGTACGTCCGATAGAGCATGGATAGCAATGTCCGCAGTAAAGATATGGATCAACGATTACGTGGTCTCCCACTTTGAATCCTTTTGGATTATCTTCATCGATCTCTTCAATAATACCAGCCAGTTCATGTCCGATGACTCTTGGATAGGAAACAAGTCCGTTTGTTCCACGGAAAGCTCCGATATCACTTCCGCAGATACCTGCTGTCATGATCTTAATCAGTGCTTCACCTTTTTTACGTACCGGTTTGTCCATCTCTACACAAGCTACATCCCATGGTTTTTCATACTTAATTGCTTTCATTTCTTACATCCTCCTGTGATTTTCACATGTTATGTTGTTATTTTTTTCGTACACTTCTGGTTTCAGGAACGATCACTTTTTTCTTCTTTTTTTATAAGCGCTGTGAAATCATTTTTCGTGACCATAACCAGTTGCTACTTGTAATATAGCATACGACGTCGTATGTTTCAATCATCAGAATGAATAAATTTTAAATTCTTTTTTTATGAAAAAATTCTGTGTGCCTCGTCAAAATTTTATTTGTTTTCTTGTTTCTGGTTTTCTAGTTGTTATTTTTTTCTGACCACCATTTTTTTCTCCATTTTCGTTGTCAATATTGCACAATTTTGTTTCTCATTTCTGTGCATCATTCTGATTTTGCAAAATGTGTTTGACGTGTGACGTCTCACGTGTTATGTTCATAAGTGTGAGAAACATATGTAAATGCCTCAGGAACGGCATTTATATTATGATGATGGATGGGCGGCTTGGCGCTACCGTTCATCCTTCCGGTTTTAATATGCACAAAGCCGGAATTTTTTATCCAAACAAGGAACGGAGGAAAATTATTATGATGATTCTTATTTTTATCATCTCCATCGCAGTTCTTCTGCTGTGCATCATGAAGTTTAAATTAAACCCATTCGTTGCACTGTTGGTTGTAGCTGCTCTGACCGGTCTTGCTACCGGAATGCCACTTGCCACAAAGACACTGGAAGATGGCACACAGGTACTTGGTATCGGTACTGTTATTCAGAATAACTTTGGTTCTACACTTGGTTCCATCGGTATGGTAACCGGACTTGGTGTTATGCTGGGTATGTTCATGTATGAATCCGGCGGTATCAATAACATCTGTAATGCCATCCTGAAAGTTCTCGGCGATGAAAAATCTCAGTATGCGGTAGCATGTGCAGGTTTCATTACCGGTATTCCTGTATTCGGCGATGTTGTTTATATCATGTTTGCTCCAATGCTTCGTGCTCTTTCCAAGAAAACAGGTTACTCCATGGCTGCTTATGCAGGAGCAATCTCAGTAGCAACCACATGTACTTTCGCACTGGTACTTCCTACTGCACCGCCTCTGGCTGTAGCAGCTAACATGGGAATTAATGTAGGTCTGTTCTTCCCATACGCACTGATCAGTGCTTTCGTAGGTATGCTCGTTGGTGGTATCGTATATGGTGGTTTCATCAACAAAATTGACCGTAAAAATGGAAAAACATGGGATTTCTCAGACCTTGAGGAAGAAGAAAAAGAAGAAGCTGGCGGCAAGAGCATGAGTGGTATGATGGCTCTGTCTATTCTGCTTGTTCCTATCGTACTGATCCTTCTGGGAAGCTTTTCATCCTTCTTCTTAAAAGAAGGTACTGTCCTGACAGTTCTCACTTTCCTTGGTGACAAAAATATTGCCATGCTGCTTGGTGTACTGTACGGAGCATTTATTTCCAGACCTTATCTGAAACGTTCTATCACAACCATTATGTCTGAAGGTGCTGACGCTGTTGGTAGTATCCTTCTGATCACAGGTGCCGGTGGAGCTTACGGCGGAATCCTGAAAGCCTGTGGTATTTCAGACGTAGTAACCAGCACACTGATGGGATTCCATATGCCAATGCTGCTGATGTGCTTCGTTATCGCACAGGTACTTCGTATTGCTACTGGTTCTACAACCACAGCACTTACTGTTACTTCCTCTATCGTTGCAACAGCAGTTGCAACCAGCGGCGTATCACCAATCCTGTGTGCAATCGCTGTTTGTGCAGGTGGTATCGGTCTGTCCCTTCCAAACGACTCTGGATTCTGGGCAATCAACAGATTCTTCCACATCGACTTCAGAGATACCATCGTTGGATGGTCACTGGGTGGTTTCGTAGCAGGTGTAACAATCCTGATCTTCGTAGCAATCCTGAGCATCTTCCAGGGTGTATTACCAGGACTGATGTAATGATTCCCGTATCACAGCATTAGCGCTTACACGGAGCAATCCGTATCGAATCATATTTTTTAAGAACCGGCAGATCGGACTTCTATCCGGTCTGCCGATTTTGTTTTAAAAGGAAATTGTAAAACTCCCGTCTGTTTTATGATTTCCTTTTAAAACAAATCAACTACAATGGAAGCTACTGCCTGCTCTTTTGCAGAATGCATCAGTCTTCCCGAAAGGACTTCTTATGGCTACGACTGATTTAAAACTTGTACATAACGGCGAAAAATCTCTGCCGGAGCGTGTAGCAGACCAGCTTATGAATCTGATCCGCACTCAGGAACTTCAGGCAGGTGACAAACTTCCCAATGAATTTGAACTGGCAAAACAGCTTCAGGTCGGCCGTGGCAGTATCCGGGAAGCTGTAAAAATTCTGGTCGCCCGCAATGTTCTGGAAATACAGCGTGGGAAAGGTACATTCATTGCCAGACATACTGGTGAAACAAAAGATCCCCTGGGATTTGCCTTTTGCAGTGATCAATTTCAGCTTGCTTTTGATCTTCTGGAAGTGCGTATGCAGCTGGAACCGTGGGTGGTTGCCAATGCTGCGCAGCATGCAACAGAAGAAGACTGTAAAAAACTGCTGGACAAATGCCAGGATGTGGAAAATAATATTCGTATGGGTATCAATCATCTGGACAGTGACAAGGCATTTCACCGCGCCATTGCCAGCTGTACCCATAATGTTGTGATGCCAAAACTGATTCCGGTCATTGTCTATTCTGTCGATCTCTTCGGAGCTCTGACCAGACGATCTCTGAAAAATGAAACTATCATTCAGCACCGCGCTATCACAGAAGCTATTATGCGTCATGATCCAGATGCTGCCAGGGATGCCATGATTCTTCACCTGCAGCAGAACCGTGACTCATTGCAGTTAATAAAAGAAAAACTTAATCAATCAAAAGAAAAGGAGAACACTTCAATATGAGACAGAAAAGTGAAAAAGAACGTTTATGGTGGGCTCAGTTTAATGCCCTGGAAATGGGAAGCGGATGGGATGATACCGATATCGCCAAGCCGCAGATTATGATTGAAGATGTATATGGAGATTCCCATCCGGGAAGTGTCCATCTCCATCAGTTATCCACTCAGGCAGGATATGGTGTCTATGAAAAAGGCGGTTTTCCGGCTCATTATCATACTACCGATGTCTGTGACGGATGCGCGCAGGGACATGACGGCATGAACATTGTACTGGCTTCCAGAGAAGCCATTGCCGATATGGTAGAAGTTCATGCAAGCGCTGTACCATGGGATGGCATGATTCTCTCCAGCAGCTGTGACAAGTCCATTCCTGCTCATTTAAAAGCAGCTGCCCGTATGGATATCCCGACCATCTTTATGCCGGGCGGAAGCATGCGTCCGGGTCCAAATATGACCACCAGCCTGGTGGCCGGTGACATCTCTCTTCGTCAGAAACGAAAAGATGCCGTAACCCCGCAGGAGATCCGCGACTACTATCTCACCGGATGCCCTTCCGTTGGTGCCTGCACCTTCCTTGGAACTGCCAGCACCATGCAGTGTATGGCAGAAGCTCTCGGACTGGCTCTTCCAGGATCCGCTCTCGCTCCTGCTACTATGATGGATATCCAGCGTTACGCCCGTCAGGCTGGGCGCAAAATTATGGAACTGGTAGAACGTGATATCAAAGTATCCGATATCCTGACACCTGCCGCATTTAAGAATGCGATTATTATTCACAGTGCCATCGGTGGAAGCACCAATGCTACTCTTCATCTGCCAAGTATTGCACGAGAACTGGATATTGACCTTCCAATTGAGATGTTCGACGAGATCAATCATCTGGTACCGCATATCGGAAATATCTTCCCAAGCGGCCAGTATCTGACCGAATGTTTCTGGTTCGCAGGTGGTATTCCTTATGTACAGTTACTGTTAAAAGATATGCTGGATCTGGATGTCATGACTGTTACCGGCAAGACACTGGGCGAGAACCTGGAGGATCTGCAGAAGGACAATTTCTTTGAACGTAACGTAGGTTATCTGAACAACTATCATATTAACCGTGATGATGTGATCATCCCTCCTGAAAAAGTAACCGAAAAAGGAAGCGTTGCCATTCTGAAGGGAAATATCGCACCGGAGGGAAGCGTGGTAAAATACTCCGCTGTTGCACAGTCCCAGCGTGTCTTCACCGGTCCTGCCAGAGTCTTCAACGAAGAAGAAGATGCTTACCAGGCTGTGGTAGACAAGCAGATCAAGCCTGGCGATATCATTGTCATCCGTTATGAGGGTCCAAGAGGATGCGGTATGCCGGAAATGCTTATGACCACAGAAGCTATCGTGTGTGATGAGGAACTGAACGGACATGTAGCCCTGATCACTGACGGTCGTTTCTCCGGTGCAACCAGAGGTGCCGCTATCGGTCATATCAGCCCGGAAGCTGCCGCAGGCGGTCCAATTGCCTTCGTGGAAGAAGGAGATCTGATCCGTTATGATATCGAGAACCGTCGTCTGGATCTGGTTGGTATAGCAGGAAAAGAAGTTACTCCGGGAGAAGCCGATGCCATTCTGAAAGAACGAAGCAAAAAAGGTATTCTTCCAAGACCTGCCAGAAAAGGCTTCTATAAGCGATATACCGATCATGCACTCAGTGCTATGCAGGGTGCCGGTCTGAACTAAGAATTCAAGGGAGATCATTCATGAAGAAAAAGAAAAATATTGCAGGAACTGCCTACTGGGCAGTTCTGATTGCAGGAAGTATCCTTTTTATATTATACTGCCTGATGCAGTCCGTTCCCAAAAATCTGGTTTTCCGCTACGTGACCATCTGGGTGCTGATCCTCCTGGCAGGCGCCATCGGCGTTTTCTTCCTTCCATATGGAAAAGAAGGCAAAAAGCTGGATGCCCTGATGCCACTTCTGGACACGAATCCAGACCAGTACATCCGCGAACTGACAGCCTTTCTGGAGCAGACTTCTTCCGGAATGATTTTCCAGGTGGGACTGCTGAATCTGGCAGTTGCATACTGCCGGAAGCGGGATCACAAGAAAGCTCAGGAAACCCTGAACCAGGTACAGCCAGGTAATCTTTCCATTGCAAACAAAGCGGTTTACTGGTCCACCTTTGCTCTTACCTGCTTCTATCTTGGGCAGACTGAAGATGGATGCCGCATCATTGACAAGCGTGGCAAAGATTTTATGGACAACCGCAGACTAAATCATCTGGGCGCCACACCTGCAATTCTGATGATTTTCTATCATCTGGAAAAGCATCAGAAAAAAGAAGCCAGAGAGCTGTATGCCAAGGCAAGAAAGAAATGGTATAGTCCACAGTATAAAGCAGATTTTGATTATCTGGAAAAGCAATTGCAGAAAAAATAAGCAAATGAAGAATGGACGTGTGAAAAACAAAAGTTTTTCATGCGTCCTTTTTTATGGATACAACAGCTTGCCATCATAGAATTCATATTCCAGAAACTCTGTCAGCACTCCGATATATGCAGGTTCTGATAAACCTAATTAAATATCTTCCACTCATCCATCAGGCATCAAAATGGATATCCATGAGAAAACAATACAAGCTGATTTACTTCTTGCAGGAATTACCCAGCTTGTTACTGTCCTCGTTGCTGATAAGATTCATCAGCAACAATACATTCGAAGCTTAAAGCTTTTGATTGCGTGATCTTTCCTATCCATAATGTTATGATTGAAAATACCAGATGCATATATGCCATATTTTCACCACAGAAAAACCCCGGAAACCTTACGGTTCCGGGGCATCTTACGCTACAGTACGATACACACGAAGTGTATACCAAAATATATAATTATAATCTGTCAATCAGTGATTACTCGATGATTGTAGAAACACGTCCTGATCCTACAGTACGTCCACCTTCACGTCTGTGAGGTTCTTAAAAACTCATTATTTTCTATGATTTTCGTGTCTATATTGTCCTGTATTGTGGATTTTCCAGGCTATATTCCTATTCTCTTCATTTTTTAGTATCAAAATGGTATCACAGCCAGATTTTCATGAGCTGTCAACTTTCCGGTTGCAGAGTGCCAGTGGCACTCGTTTTGCAACGACCGAAGTGAAACGAAGACCTGTGACCCTCTGATTACATAGAAACTCGAAAGAGAATCCACTGGAAAGGAGGGCTAAGCCATGAGTATTGTTGATTTTATAGCAGTAGTGAGCTTCGGCTTAACCTGCTTTGGTCTTGGATATACCTTTGGCAAGGATAATACTAAACCACAAAAATAGCCGCCCTGGTCTGGTAAACTAAGCGGCAATTTTTGTCAAAACATATATCGGACTAACCGTCTATCGGTAGCACTCTTTTTCTATAATCATATTAGCACGCATGTGCAGAAATGTCAAAAAATTTTTATTCTACTTTTTGAAGTTTTGACATATCCAATCCATGCCGGATCATCATCAGAATATCCCATTTTTAATTCTATGTACATTAAATTGTTAATCATTCTTATTCTCTCCTGATTCCAAATTTTGCAACATCTCAACAAACTGGAAGCTGTAAACCTGATTGTTCCTAAATTAACTGTGGCATACCATTGATAAACATATGCCATGCCTGTCATTTTTCGCACTAAGTTTCCATCCGTGCATTTCAACGATTTCTTTTGAGAGGGCAAGCCCTATTCCGCTGTTTCCGTTTTGTCCCGTATGAAAACGTTCAAACATATGGGAAAAATCCTCTGTGCTAAGTTCTCCTCCATCGTTCCAGATGGAAAGGACTTGATTTTTCCACGATATTTCGATTTGACTACACGCATATTTTACGGAATTAGTTATCAGGTTAGCAACAGCGTGTTCCAGCTTCTCCGGGTCTCCGTTGACATATCCTTCGTCCAGTTCTAACGATACGGAAAGGTTTCGCCTGTTCACAATTCCTTCAAGCGGCATCAAAATATCTTGAACCAGTGATGCCATTTTTATTGGTTCACACTTTAATGGTTCCGTACCGCTTTCCATTTTTGATAAATACAGGATATCCTCAATAAGTTTACTCATACGCTCCGTCTGAGACACTATCATTCTGCCCGCTTGAGAATAATCGGTAATGACTCCCATTTCAATCTCCTCCGCATATCCGCAAATTGCCATAAGCGGGGTTTTTAATTCGTGAGATGTATTTTCAAAAAAGGTCTTCTGAGCTTTGTCATTTTGTTCAAGTTTTTTCCCGAGAAAATATCCAATGGCAGCACCGAGAGCGGCAATGACAAAAGCATCCAGCAAAACACCAAAACTGATTTCTTTTACGAGTTCTGGTTCGCCGGTAACATCCACATAAGCAAGTAATCTCTCATTGCTGTCTTCGTAATACTCTGTTCTGGCTTTCATATAATAAGTTGCTTCGTTAATTTTTGCCCTTTGCATTTCATCAGACGGGTGTGTTTCATACCAGTCAATAAGTTTCTTCTCTCTGGGTGTCAGAATCTGATATATGTCATCCCTGTTTTCTGAATCTGCCCCCATATATACAAGTGAGGCATAATATAAAGAGCCCGTATCATTTTCAGATTCGTAATTCAAATATTCGTCTGAATCCAAAGTAAAAGCGTTTTTAATTGCATTCTCAGCTCTCAGCTCTATTTTTTTATTAAAAACTATGTTCAGAATCAGCAGGCTCAAAAGCATGGCTGCCATAACGGCGGAACCTGTAAGTGTGGCAATTTTATAACGTGTCTTATTCATTACAATTCTCCAGTTTATAGCCATAGCCCCAGACAGCACTAATGCGAACTTTGCTGCCTGCGGTCTTCATTTTCTGCCTGACTCTTCTTACTGTCTCATCGACAACTCTGGTTTCTATCTCCGTAGAATCTATTCCCCATACTTTGTCGAGAATTTCATTCCGGGGGATTGCCGTTCCACCTTGTTCCATAAGACATCCCAGAAGCGAAAATTCTGTCATAGTCAGACCAATATCATGCTCTTTCACAATGGCATTATGCTTCTCCCATGAAAAACACACATCACCAAAGGAAATATCTGCCTTTACCGATATATTCATTTCAACTCTTCGGAACAACGCATTTACCCGGACAACAAGAAGTGACGGCGAAAATGGCTTAATCAGATAGTCATCCCCTCCATACATAAATCCCTTCATATGGTCAGACTCTGAATCCTTTGCCGTCAAAATAATAATAGGAACTGATGATATTGTCCTTAGCTTTTTACATATGGAAAGACCGTCTGAACCCGGCATCATAATATCAAGAATAACAAGATCACAGGGCTTCTCCTGAAAAACAGAAAAGAGTGTATCACCATTCTTGTATGCTGTTACCTCATATCCGGCATTGGATAAAAATTCTGTGAGTATTTCTCGTATATCCTGTTCATCATCTGCCAAATAGATTTTTTTTGCCATATCTTTAATCCCACATGAGGGGAGTCCCTCAGAAATTCTGTGAGATTCCCCATATTATATCTTTCAAAATCAGTATATCTGTATTTTAGTTCCACTCTGCTTTCGCTTCAAGAGCGATTGCCTGTGCCTCCAAAGCATCAATCTCATCTGAATACTTCGCATAGCGAGAAGCAAATTCCTCTTCAGAGAGGTTATCAGAGCCGTTATAAATATTGTCATAGATTGCATCAATTTTATTGTAAATACTGTTAAGCTGATTGACTTCATCTTCGCTCAAATTTCCATAGTATCCCTCATACCAACCCGCTTTCTTTTCAAGCGTTTCAATCTGTGCGTTCAGTGATGTAATCTCGTCATCATACTTTGCATAGCGGGCTTCGATCTCATCGTCTGAAAGATCATCGTCCGTCCACACTTCCGCATCAATTTCTTCGATTCTTTCATATGCTTTCTGAAGCTGTTCTGCTTCCTCTGCGGTGAGCTTGCCTGTATCGTACAGAGCATTATACTCATCCTCGGAATATTCATATTCCTCGTTGTCGATCCACCCGGCTTTTCTATCAAGCTCCTCAAGGCGATCCATGAGGGTATCGGTTTCATCCTGATACTGATCGTATCTGGCATAGATATCTTCATCAGAAAGACCATCTGCATCTTTCATTACCTCTTTGTCGATAGCGTCAAGTCGGTCATAAATGGAGTTAAACTCTTCAATCTCCTTCTGAGTGAGAGAACCATAATCTACATTTGTTTGTGTTACCTCTGATGTAGTCACTGTCTCCTCCAGTGTCTCCTTCTGGGCAGCCATGGCAGGAATACCTGCGGATGTAGTCATTGCTGCTGCAAGTGCTATTACCATTCCTCTTTTGAATAATCTGTTCATCATTTTAGTTCCTCCTGATTTTTTATTTACCGGTTGTTCGGTATGGCTAAAGTATAGCTCAGGCAAATGTAAAAATATCCTTAGAACAGTCATGAAAATGTCAAGAAAGTGTAAAAGAGCGATCTCTTCTCTCACACTCACACATATACCATGTTTTTCAATATAATCTCTTCTGCACTAACTTTTATATTATAATTTTTATTTACGCCAGTCATGGCAATATTAAGAAACTTTCGCCGAATACGGCGGTTTTGTTACTTTTGTCAAAAGTAACGCAAAAGCACTTTCGACAGCCGTTCCGTCCATCAAAAGTACCCTTGCGCCCTCCGGGGGTATAAGACGTCCAGGGGACGTCTGTTCTGCACCGACCGAAGCGGAGCGAAGACCTATTTTATACCTCCCGTTAGTCGGTTGGCTTCTGCGTTACTCTCTCGGCTAAATTATTCTGGTATTCTTGCCTATACATATTCCAGATCTCCGCAATATGGTGTTCCCACCAGATACCATTCTCTTGCCGGATTCATCTCCATTCTTGTTCGTACCCACTTATCATCAACCAGCACCTCAAGACCTTCTCCACAGTGAAATCCCGTATCAATCCATAAGTCTGATGCCAACAATCCATATCTGTCATTGCTGCTGTTATATCCTAATCTTCCCTGTTTCATTGTATCTTTCTCCCTTCTTCACAACTATCAAATTTACAGTAATCTCACATTCCAGCCATAGTTTTCCGTCTGCACCTTACCAATTTTCTCCTTGTTTACTTCTCACAGGGGCGTGACACGCTCCCGTAAAAAGGTAATCAACACGAACTGTTACCATCGAAAGCTCTCTTACATTCCTTTTCTGTCCAGATACTCCTGCCGGAACTTTTCCCGTTCTTCTTTTGTTGGTGCAGTTTTGGATTTACTGTATACCTCACGATTTACCATTGCATCCAGCTTTTTCTCTAGACCTTTTCTTATATCATCTGCTTCCTGTTCCTGATCCAGTAAATGATATTTTA
>UQWA01000048.1 GCA_900544685.1 uncultured Lachnospiraceae bacterium
TACGGTGGTGTGGGAGGACGGTAAATAAAATAATTATTTACCTCCTACCCGATTTTGTAATAGGAAAACAGATCATCCTGTGATAGACTGTGAGTATAGTATTTGATCCTATGACTTTTTGAAAAACAGGGGGGTTAATCTGAAATGAAAAAATTCACATTGGAAAAAAACGGCGCACGTATTGATGTTTATGAGACGAAGGAACCACCAAAAGCAGCAGTGGTGATCTGTCCGGGCGGAGGATATGAGAACTTGTCTGATCGGGAAGGTGAGCCTGTGGCAAAACAGTTTCTACAGGATGGGTATATGGCGGTTGTGCTCTGGTATGAAGTGAAAAAGCAGCCGATGCTTGGCAATCTGCCGTTGCAGCAGCTATCTGATGCTGTAAGCTGGCTGAGAGATCATGCACAGGAATATCGTATGGAGAAGAAACATATATACGTGTGTGGATTTTCAGCAGGGGGACATCTGGCTGGAAGCCTTGGTATTTTATGGAATAAGAAAGAATATTTTGAAAAAAATACAGATCTGAAAAAACACAGGCCAGATGGTATGATTCTTGCATATCCTGTTATCACAGCCGGAGAATTCGCACATCGCAGCAGTCTGGTACGCCTTGCCGGTGAGGATTTGAAAAAACAGGAAATCTACAGTCTGGAAAAACTGGTGGATGAGGACTGTGTGCCGGTTTATCTCTGGGGAACTTTTGCTGATGATGCAGTGCCTGTGGAGAACTCACTGTTATTATTAAATAAATTGGCAAAGTACAGAATTCCAGTGGAATATCACCTTTTCCCGGAAGGGGTACATGGACTTTCTCTGGCCACCAAAGAGGTGGAAGAACCGGAGGCACAGCGTGATCCGGACAAGCACATCGCCAGATGGATGCCACTGTGTCTGGAATGGCTGGATCACGTGATGGAAAAGAAAGTGGCAGTTACAAAAATTTTCAGATAAAGAGTATGCGAACAATAGTTACATATGATATATTATATGTAAATGCAGTTGTTTGAATTATAACTCAAAGGAGGAATGGATTATGGCAACACCACACAACGCGGCCAATATGGGCGACATAGCAGAAACTATTTTATTACCGGGAGATCCGCTTCGTGCAAAAGTCATCGCAGAGACATTTCTGGAGAATCCGGTACAGTTTAATACTGTTCGTAATATGTTTGGATACACAGGTACTTATAAAGGAAAGAAAGTATCTGTCATGGGAACCGGAATGGGAATGCCATCCATTGGTATCTACAGCCACGAACTGATTCATTTTTATGGAGTGAAGAATCTGATTCGTGTGGGTTCCTGTGGAGCAACTCAGGAAGACGCAAAACTTGGAACCATTCTTATGGCACAGGGAGCATGCACGGACAGCAATTATGTACATCAGTATCAGCTGCCGGGTACATTCAGTGCGATTGCGGATTTTACATTGTTAAAGACCGCGCAGGAGATGGCAGAAGCAGAAGGCTATCCATATATTGTAGGAAATGTTTTATCCAGTGATGTCTTCTATACCGAAACACCGGAATGGAAGCAGTGGGCGAAGATGGGCGTACTTGGTATCGAAATGGAAAGTTATGCACTTTACTGCGAGGCTGCAAGAGCAGGTGTGAGAGCACTTGGTATCTTTACCGTTTCAGATTCCATCGTGACCGGAGAAGCTACTACTGCAGAAGAAAGACAGAACAAGTTTACCAATATGATGAAAGTGGCTCTGGAGACGGCAATCAGACTGTAAACAAGAACGGTTCGGAAATTTTACAAGATAAAAAGAGATGCACACAAAATCATGCTTCGGCATGATTTTGTTCGTTATGAAGCATTTTTAACCGTGTGAGAAGAAGCAGATATTCACTTGATTTTCTGCATAGTTTACGGTATGATACCTAGTGACATGGCAGGTGACAAGACATCTGAAGGCGCAGGAGGAAGAGAATATGAAGAAAATCAAGGATTTACTGGACCGTATTTTTATTGATGGTCTGAGCGGCATGGCGCAGGGGCTGTTTGCCACACTGATTATCGGAACAATCATACAGCAGATCGGGACATTGGTCGGTGGCTCTACAGGAGATATGATCTATGCGGTTGGAAAGGTTGCCGCGGCACTGACTGGTGCGGGAATTGGTGTTGGCGTAGCTGCTAAGTTTAAAGAAAGTTACCTGGTTGTAGTATCGGCGGCAACTGCAGGTATGGTGGGAGCATTTGCCAGCAAGCTTCTGGCGGGTACAGTGCTGGTGGATGGAACGATGGTGTTTGCTGGACCTGGCGAGCCACTGGGCGCATTTCTGGCAGCGTACATTGGTATTGAATGCGGACATCTGGTGGCGGGCAGGACTAAGGTAGATATTCTGGTGACACCGATTGTGACAATTGGAACCGGTTCACTGGTAGGTCTTCTGGTAGGACCTGGCGTGTCAAAGATTATGACAAGCCTTGGCGCTATGATTAACTGGGGTGTGGAACAGCAGCCATTCCTGATGGGGATTGTGGTATCTGTACTGATGGGCATGATCCTTACCCTTCCAATCAGTTCTGCAGCACTTGGTATTATTCTGAATCTGTCCGGTCTGGCTGCCGGTGCAGCTACCGTTGGATGCTGCTGTAATATGGTGGGATTTGCGGTGGCATCTTATCGTGAGAATAAAATTGGCGGTCTGGTAGCGCAGGGGATCGGAACATCCATGCTGCAGGTACCGAACATTGTGCGCAAACCGGTCGTCTGGCTTCCGGCAATACTTTCCAGCGCCATCTTGGGCCCGGTCGGAACCATGGTCTTCAAGATGACCAGCAATGCTACAGGATCCGGAATGGGAACGGCCGGGCTGGTGGGTCAGATCATGACCTGGCAGACCATGGTACCGGCAGAATCAGGAACTATCGTCCTGATCAAGATTCTTCTGATCCAGATCATCCTTCCGGCAGTCCTTACCCTCGCCATCTCAGAATATATGAGGAAAAAAGGCTGGATTAAATACGGTGACATGAAACTGGATATATAAAACAAAAGGCTTTCATATATGAAGCGAAAATATTTTTGAAATTTTTACTATAAATTTTTGACACGCAGAATAAACGCCCTTCCTATCATCTTAGCTGGTTGGAAGGGTGTTCATTCGTTCGGCAAACTTTTGAAAAAAATTTAAAAAACCATTTGACAACTTCTTGAATTGGTGATACAGTATAGGTTGCATTATTGTGCGGGAGTATGCTTTTGGGTGAAATTTACCCAAAATGAAACTTGTTGCATTTTTACGAAAAAGAACAAGAACACACCGGCACATTTATATAAAAAGACAGGGGTGAAACGTCATATGGAGAAAAACAGGATACGTCCTATCACAAACGGCAACAGTTTCCGAATGAGTTACTCAAGACAGAAAGAGGTTCTTGAGATGCCGAACCTGATCGAGGTTCAGAAGGACTCATACCAGTGGTTTTTGGACGAAGGCCTCAATGAAGTGTTTGATGATATCTCACCAATTCGCGACTACAGCGAAAAGCTCAGCCTGGAATTCGTAGATTTCAAGCTTTGCGAAGATGATGTCAAATACTCAATCGAAGAGTGCAAAGAGCGTGACGCTACTTATGCAGCTCCTTTGAAAGTTAAGGTCAGACTTCATAACAGAGAGACTGACGAAATCAATGAACATGAAATATTCATGGGAGATCTTCCACTGATGACAGCTACCGGTACGTTCGTAATTAACGGTGCAGAACGTGTTATCGTTAGCCAGTTGGTTCGTTCTCCGGGCATTTACTATGCAATCGCACATGACAAACTTGGTAAGAGACTGTTTTCTTCTACCGTTATTCCGAACCGTGGTGCATGGCTGGAATATGAGACAGACTCCAATGACGTATTTTATGTTCGTGTAGACAGAACCAGAAAAGTACCGATTACCGTATTGATCCGTGCACTTGGTGTCAGCACTAACGCTGAGATCCTGGAATTATTCGGCGAAGAACCGAAGATTCTGGCAACACTGACCAAGGACGTATCTACGAACTATAAGGAAGGTCTTCTGGAACTGTATAAGAAGATCCGTCCGGGTGAACCATTAGCTGTGGAGAGTGCAGAAAGTCTCATAACGGCTATGTTCTTTGACCCGAGAAGATACGATCTTGCAAAAGTCGGACGTTATAAATTCAACAAAAAGTTAATGCTTCGTAACCGTATTGCAGGACATGTACTGTCTGAGGATGTAGTAGATCCATCCACCGGTGAAGTTCTGGTAGAAGCAGGTACAAAATTAACACGCGAACTGGCTGACGACATTCAGAATGCGGCAGTTCCATTTGTCTGGATTCAGACAGAAGAACGCAATGAAAAAGTTCTGTCCAGCATGATGGTAGATATCACCAAATGGGTAGATATCGATGAAGAAGAAGCAAGAAGCCTTGGCGTGACAGAATTAGTATATTATCCGGTACTGTCTTCTATACTGGAAGAAAATGAAAACCTGGATGATATCAAAGATGCAATTAAGAGAGATATTCATGACCTGATTCCGAAGCATATTACAAAAGAAGATATTTTTGCTTCTATTAACTACAACATGCATCTGGAATATGGCATTGGAAATGACGATGATATTGACCACCTGGGTAACAGACGTATCCGTGCGGTAGGTGAACTGCTTCAGAATCAGTACCGTATCGGTCTGTCCAGACTGGAGAGAGTGGTTCGTGAAAGAATGACCACACAGGATCTGGAAGGTATTTCCCCACAGTCCCTGATCAATATCAAACCGGTTACCGCAGCAGTAAAAGAGTTCTTCGGATCTTCCCAGCTGTCACAGTTCATGGATCAGAACAACCCTCTTGGTGAGCTGACTCACAAGAGACGTCTGTCTGCACTGGGACCTGGTGGTCTGTCACGAGACAGAGCCGGATTCGAGGTTCGAGATGTACATTACTCCCATTACGGAAGAATGTGCCCTATCGAGACTCCTGAAGGACCGAACATCGGTCTGATCAACTCTCTTGCATGCTACGCAAGAATTAATCAGTATGGTTTCGTTGAGGCACCATACCGAAAGATTGATAAAACAGATCCTAAGAATCCGCGTGTCACAGATGAAGTAGTCTATATGACAGCTGATGAAGAGGATAATTACCATGTAGCACAGGCGAATGAGCAGCTGGATGAAGATGGACATTTTGTTCGTAAGAATGTATCCGGTCGTTACAGAGAAGAGACACAGGAATACGAACGCAGTATGTTTGATTACATGGATGTATCTCCTAAGATGGTGTTCTCTGTGGCTACAGCCCTCATTCCTTTCCTGCAGAACGACGATGCGAACCGTGCGCTGATGGGATCTAACATGCAGCGTCAGGCTGTACCTCTTCTGACTACAGAAGCACCTGTAGTTGGTACAGGTATGGAGACTAAGGCAGCTGTTGACTCAGGTGTCTGCGTTGTTGCAAAACATGCCGGTGTGGTAGAAACAGTTACATCCAAAGAGATCGTAATCAGAACAGATGACGGACAGAAGGATGAATATCATCTGACCAAGTTCCTGCGAAGCAATCAGAGCAACTGCTATAACCAGAAGCCAATCGTATTCAAAGGCAACCGTGTGGCAGAAGGACAGGTTATTGCAGACGGACCATCTACTTCCAATGGAGAGATCGCTCTTGGTAAGAACCCACTGATCGGTTTCATGACATGGGAAGGTTACAACTACGAGGATGCGGTTCTGTTAAGTGAAAGACTGGTTATGAACGATGTATATACATCTGTTCATATTGAAGAATACGAGGCAGAAGCCCGTGATACCAAGCTGGGACCGGAAGAGATTACAAGAGATGTTCCTGGTGTCGGTGATGACGCATTAAAGGATCTGGATGAAAGAGGTATCATCCGTATCGGTGCAGAGGTTCGTGCCGGTGATATCCTGGTTGGTAAAGTAACTCCGAAGGGAGAGACAGAGCTGACAGCTGAAGAGAGACTGCTTCGTGCTATTTTCGGTGAAAAAGCACGTGAAGTAAGAGATACCTCTCTGAAAGTACCTCATGGTGAATATGGTATTGTTGTAGATGCAAAAGTATTCACAAGAGAAAATGGTGATGAACTGGCACCTGGAGTAAACCAGGCAGTCAGAATCTATATTGCACAGAAGAGAAAGATTTCCGTTGGTGATAAGATGGCCGGACGTCACGGTAACAAGGGTGTCGTTTCCCGTGTATTACCAGTAGAAGATATGCCATTCCTGCCAAACGGACGTCCACTGGATATCGTGCTGAATCCTCTGGGTGTGCCTTCTCGTATGAATATCGGACAGGTGCTGGAGATTCATTTAAGTCTTGCTGCAAAAGCTCTGGGCTTTAATATTTCCACTCCGGTATTTGATGGTGCAAACGAAATCGATATCATGGACACTCTGGATCTGGCAAACGATTATGTCAATCTGGAATGGGATGAATTCAAGGCAAAACATGGCGAAGAACTGCTCCCGGAAGTTCTGGATTATCTGTATGAGAACAGAGATCACAGAGAACTGTGGAAGGGTGTGCCGCTGTCCAGAGATGGTAAGGTAAGACTTCGTGATGGTAGAACAGGTGAGTTCTTTGACAGCCCTGTAACCATCGGACACATGCATTATCTGAAACTGCATCATTTGGTTGATGATAAGATCCATGCACGTTCTACAGGTCCTTACTCACTGGTAACACAGCAGCCTCTGGGTGGTAAAGCTCAGTTCGGTGGACAGCGTTTCGGAGAGATGGAAGTTTGGGCTCTGGAAGCATACGGAGCATCTTACACGCTGCAGGAAATCCTGACAGTAAAATCTGATGACGTTGTTGGTCGAGTGAAGACATATGAAGCAATCATTAAGGGCGAGAATATTCCTGAACCGGGTATTCCAGAATCCTTTAAGGTTATGCTGAAAGAGCTGCAGGCTCTTGGTCTGGATGTGAAAGTCCTTGGCGAGAACCAGCAGGAAGTAGAGATTATGGAAACTGTTGATTATGGTGAAACAGATATCCGTTCCGTCATTGAAGGAGACAGAGGCTATAAGCGTGAGGAAAATTCCTTTGGCAGTTATGGATTCAGCCAGCAGGAATTCTCTGGTGATGAGCTTGTAGACGTACAGGAGTCCGAAGATGAAGAAACCGTTGATGTGGATGACAGCTTCGATGACGATGTAGAATAGGGAGGGAACCATTCATGGCAGAAGTAACAAATAAAGAAGTTTATCAGCCAATTTCGTTTGATGCAATCAAGATTGGCCTGGCATCTCCTGAGAAAATCAGAGAGTGGTCCCATGGAGAAGTAAAGAAACCGGAAACCATTAACTACAGAACACTGAAACCGGAAAAAGACGGACTCTTCTGTGAACGTATTTTCGGACCTAGCAAGGACTGGGAGTGCCACTGTGGTAAATATAAAAAAATCCGTTATAAAGGTGTTGTCTGCGATCGCTGTGGTGTAGAAGTTACCAAATCCAGCGTTCGTAGAGAGCGTATGGGTCATATTGAACTGGCTGCACCAGTTTCTCATATCTGGTATTTCAAGGGTATCCCTTCCAGAATGGGTCTGATGCTGGACTTATCACCGCGTGTACTGGAAAAAGTCCTGTACTTTGCAAACTACATCGTGCTGGATGCCGGTGATACCAACCTGATGTATAAGCAGGTGCTGACAGAAAAAGAATATCAGGAAGCAAGAGAAGCTTATGGAGACGCATTCCGTGTTGGCATGGGTGCAGAAGCTATCAAAGAGCTTCTGGAAGCAATTGATATGGACAAGGAATCAGCAGAATTACAGGCTGCCCTGGCTGAATCATCAGGGCAGAAGCGTGCCCGTATCGTAAAGAGACTGGAAGTAGTAGAAGCATTCCGTGAATCTGGAAATAAACCAGAATGGATGATTATGACTGTTATTCCGGTTATTCCGCCAGATATCCGTCCGATGGTACAGCTGGATGGTGGACGTTTTGCCACATCTGACTTAAATGATCTGTATCGTCGTATTATTAACCGTAATAACCGTCTGAAAAGACTGCTGGAACTGGGTGCACCAGATATCATCGTTCGTAATGAAAAGAGAATGTTGCAGGAATCTGTAGATGCTCTTATCGATAACGGACGTAGAGGACGTCCGGTAACCGGACCGGGTAACAGACCACTGAAGTCCTTGTCTGATATGTTAAAGGGTAAATCAGGACGTTTCCGTCAGAACCTGCTGGGAAAACGAGTTGACTATTCCGGACGTTCTGTTATCGTTGTTGGACCTGAACTGAAGATTTACCAGTGCGGTCTGCCACAGGAGATGGCGATTGAGTTGTTCAAGCCTTTTGTTATGAAAGAACTGGTGGCAAACGGTACTTCTCATAATATTAAGAATGCCAAAAAGATGGTCGAGAGACTGGAACCGCAGGTATGGGACGTTCTGGAACAGGTTATCAAAGAGCATCCGGTTATGCTGAACCGTGCTCCTACACTGCACAGACTTGGTATACAGGCATTTGAACCGATTCTGGTACAGGGAAAAGCAATTAAGCTTCATCCACTGGTTTGTACCGCGTTCAATGCTGACTTCGATGGTGACCAGATGGCAGTTCATCTTCCTCTGTCCGTAGAAGCACAGGCAGAATGCCGTTTCCTGCTTCTTTCACCGAACAACCTGCTGAAGCCATCTGATGGTGGTCCGGTAGCTGTTCCTTCACAGGATATGGTCCTTGGTATCTACTATCTGACACAGGAAAGACCTGGAGCAAAGGGAGAAGGTAAGTTCTTCAAGAGCGTCAACGAAGCAATCCTTGCTTACGAGAACCAGGTAATTACGCTTCAGACAAAGATTCACGTTCGTGTTACTAAGACAATGCCGGACGGAACCGAAAAGACAGGAACCGTAAGTTCTACACTGGGAAGATTTATCTTTAACGAGATCCTTCCGCAGGATCTTGGATTTGTAGACAGAAGCAATCATGAAAATGATCTTGCCCTGGAAGTAGACTTCCATGTAGGTAAGAAAGGCCTGAAACAGATCCTTCAGAAAGTTATCAATACACATGGAGCTACCAAGACAGCAGAAGTGCTGGATGATATCAAGTCCATGGGTTACAAATATTCTACAAGAGCAGCCATGACCGTATCTATTTCTGATATGACCGTGCCGCCACAGAAACCACAGCTGATTGCTGAGGCTCAGGATACCGTAGATAAGATCACCAAAAACTACAAACGTGGTCTGATCACAGAAGAAGAACGTTACAAAGAAGTCGTTGAGACCTGGAAGAATACCGATGATATTCTGACCAAAGCTCTGCTGGATGGTCTGGATAAGTACAACAACATCTACATGATGGCTGATTCCGGAGCCCGTGGTTCTGATAAGCAGATCAAACAGCTGGCAGGTATGCGAGGACTGATGGCCGATACAACCGGCCACACCATCGAACTTCCTATTAAGTCCAACTTCCGTGAAGGTCTGGACGTACTGGAATACTTCATGTCAGCGCATGGAGCACGTAAAGGTCTGTCCGATACCGCTCTTCGTACCGCCGACTCTGGTTACCTGACCAGACGTCTGGTAGACGTATCACAGCACCTGATTATTCGTGAGACAGACTGCTGTGAAGGTAAGGAAGCACCTGGTATGTATGTACAGGCACTTCGTGATGGTAAGGAAGAAATCGAGAGCCTTCAGGAACGTATCACAGGAAGATTCTCCTGCGAGACAATTTGTGATAAGAATGGTGAAGTAATCGTTAAGGCTAACCATATGATCACACCAAAGCGTGCTGCGAAGATCATGTCTGAAGGTGTAGATGCAGAAGGCAAGCCATTTGAAAAGATTAAGATTCGTACCGTGCTGACTTGTAAGTCACACATCGGCGTCTGCGCAAAATGTTATGGTTCCAACCTGGCAACCGGTGAACCGGTACAGGTAGGTGAATCCGTAGGTATCATCGCTGCACAGTCTATCGGTGAACCTGGTACACAGCTGACCATGCGTACTTTCCATACCGGTGGTGTGGCCGGAGGAGATATTACACAGGGTCTTCCTCGAGTTGAGGAGCTTTTCGAGGCGAGAAAACCTAAGGGTCTTGCAATCATCACAGAGATCGCCGGTAAGGTTGAGATTCGTGATACCAAGAAGAAACGTGAGATTATCGTGACAAATCAGGAAACAGGAGAGTCTAAGACTTACCTGATCCCATATGGTTCCAGAATCAAAGTTCTGGATGGCGTAGAACTGGGAGCCGGTGATGAACTGACCGAAGGTAGCGTAAACCCACATGATATCTTAAGAATCAAAGGTGTTCGTGCCGTACAGGATTACATGATCCAGGAAGTACAGCGTGTATACCGTCTGCAGGGTGTAGAAATCAACGATAAGCATATCGAAGTAATTGTACGCCAGATGCTGCAGAAGATCAGAATTGAGGAAGCAGGAGATACCGAATTCCTTCCGGGAACACAGGTTGATATCCTTGATTTTGAAGATACCAATGAGAAGATGATCGAAGAAGGCAAAGAGCCTGCAGAAGGAAAACAGGTAATGCTTGGTATTACCAAGGCTTCCCTGGCTACCAACTCCTTCCTGTCAGCTGCCTCTTTCCAGGAAACAACCAAGGTTCTGACAGAAGCAGCCATCAAGGGAAAAGTCGATCCACTGATTGGTATGAAAGAAAACGTAATTATTGGTAAACTGATTCCGGCTGGTACTGGTATGAAGAGATACCGTAATGTTCACCTGAATACAGAGTATATGCAGGATGAACAGGAAGATGACGATATTCTTTTCGATGATGACCTGATGGATTACGATGATGTAGAAGAAATGGCAGAAGAGACTGCAGCAGAGGATGTAATCGAAGATATTACAGAAGAAGCTGTAGAAGATACAGAAGAATAATTATAATGGTCAGATTCGAAGGTTCAACCGCTTTCGAATCTGAGCAATAACAATGGAATAATAAGAGCCATACGTCGCTGTATTGACGTATGGCTCTTATTTGTATATGTATCGGAGATATATTTTTGTATCACTTGGAAGAATCTTTATCTTCAGGAAAATAATCATCCATCCAGTCCTGAAACGGATCCTTTGGATCATAAGGCTTTGGCTTGCCGTCGTAAGCACTTTTCATAAAGAAAGGTTCTTTTTCATCAGAATCAGTCTCTTCATAATCAAAATCCTCATCGTCTATCTGAGGCGGCATATCATAAGGCGCCTGTTCCTGATAAGGAGGATATTCCTGAAATGGCGGTTGTTGCTGATAAGGCGGTTCATCTCGAAATACCGGCTGTTTCCAGTTAGAAGGTGGAGCCTGATAGCGTGGCTGTTCAGGATAAGGCGGGTAATTGCCGCCTGGATTGTATGGAGGAAGATCTTCTTCTTCATTGTAATGATATGTGTCATTATAATTATAGTTTTTATTATTGTATTTTTTAACCTTTTTTGTTTTAACCTTCTTTTTCCGTGGACGGAAAATGGTTTTCCTTCCAGTCCATCCGATAATACGTACCAGAATAATTCCCCAGAAGATTCCGAAACTGTCTATTCCCACATCCCGAACGGAAGGACTTCGCCCAGATATGAAAGATTGATGGTACTCATCTCCAGCAGCAAATCCTACGCA
Source organism: uncultured Lachnospiraceae bacterium (assembly GCA_900544685.1). GTDB lineage: Bacteria > Bacillota > Clostridia > Lachnospirales > Lachnospiraceae > Marvinbryantia. The sequence continues at coordinate 11,610 of UQWA01000048.1, forward strand.
GATCATGCCAGCGAGGAGCATCAGCAAGATGCCGTGAACGCCATACACATATAATGGAAAAGATACCGCAATGGCCAGTGCAAAATATTCTGTCATATGAGCCAGCTTACGGGTAACTCCGTGAATGCGCTGCGCCCATGAATCCATCTGCCAGTAGTCCAGATTGGTTTCAAAAACATAATCAGCAGTTTCTACTATTTTATAGCTGACTTTATAACTCAACTGAGAAGAAACGTCCGCCGGCTGGGCAGAAAAATGATAGATCATCATCATTAGCAAAATGGCCGGAATAAATGACAGGGGTTTTAATAAAGTCCTGATCATAAGAACACTCCTTTTTCTTTAAATTTGTTCCTAATCATATCATGAGAAAGAAAAAGTGTCTATTGTTTTTAGAAAAATATAAGAAAGTTCTTGACAGAAGGAAATCTAATCACTATAATTTAAACGTATGCGATGAAACTCTAAGGTATAAGTGCGCATACACGGAATTATTCAAGAATGAATAACCGGCAACCACACCCCATGAGGGAATAACACAGGAGGTAAAAAGAATGCCAACATTTAATCAGTTAGTAAGAAAAGGCAGACAGACAACAACTAAAAAATCTACTGCTCCAGCACTTCAGAAAGGCTTTAACTCCCTGAAGAAGAAAAGCACTGATACATCTGCTCCACAGAAAAGAGGAGTTTGTACAGCTGTTAAGACAGCTACACCTAAGAAGCCTAACTCAGCTCTTAGAAAGA
>UQWA01000049.1 GCA_900544685.1 uncultured Lachnospiraceae bacterium
ACCTCCAAAGTAGATTTTGGTTATTTACCTTGTCTACTTCAGAGGTATCATATCAATACCATCCGGAGATGCCTTTTTCTTTCTTACACTTTCATGCGCTTTTATGCAGTTACTTCATTTCCGTTCTTTCTTCCTTCCATGAATGCCAGTGCGTTGTCCATGGTCGTCTTACTGATTGCCTGCAGTGCTTCCCTTGCAAAAAATCCCTGATGGGAAGTTACCATGACATTTGGGAAGTTAAGCAGCCTGGCTACGGTAGAATGTTCCAGAATCTGATCCGAACGGTCTTCGTACACGTTCGCATTTTCTTCCTCATATACATCCAGTCCGACTGCAAAAAACTTACCTTCACGGATTCCCTGAATCAGGTCATCTGTTTTGATCAGACCACCTCTGGAAGTATTGACCAGAATGACACCATCTTTCATTTTGTTAATGGTATCAATATTGATCATGTGATGGGTGGATTCCATCAGCGGGCAGTGCAGGGAAATCAGGTCTGACTGTGCCAGAAGAGTATCCAGATCTACATATTCTGCAAAATCCAGATCCGGATTCTGATATACATCATATGCCAGAACCTTCATGCCAAATCCATGGCAGATACGTGCCATGGCTGCACCGATTTTACCGGTTCCTACAATACCGGCTGTTTTTCCGTGTAATACCACACCCATCAATCCGCCAAGACTGAAGTCGTTTTCACGTACTCTTACGTATGCCTTGTGAGTATGACGGTTAGCTGTCAGTGCCAGTGCCATGGCATGTTCTGCCACTGCTTCCGGCGAATAGCCAGGTACACGCATAACCGTAATCCCCTTATCCTGCGCCGTCTTCAGATCCACGTTATTGAACCCTGCACAGCGCATCAGAATCAGCTTTACGCCACACTGTGCCAGTGTTTCTACTGCCGGTGTACTCAGATCCATATTGACAAATGCGCAGACAGCTTCATACCCCTGTGCCAGTCTTGCAGTATCCGGTGTCAAAAGTACATCTACATAATCAATCTCAATCTGTTCATATACTTTATCTTTCCATGTATCATTAAAAAACTGTTTATCATAACTTTTAGTTCCGAAAAATAATATTTTCATGCTATATCTCCTCACTTTCTGTGAAAGTGCTCCCGGATCCAGCGCTCTCCCTGCTGTATCCGCTCTCTCACACCAGTCTCATTATACCCTATGTTCGTTAAACTTTCAACAAAGATTTGTATTTCCTGCAAAACTCCCTCTCCATGAGGAATCAGATACGCTCCGGCATCACTGCCTGCCGCCAGCTTCACACCTTTTTCAAATCCATATACCAGATTCTCGCACTCTTTTTCATAGATCTGTTCCAGCACATGTTCCGGGTATCTGCCACATCCCAGCAGATTCCTGGTGGTCACAATCGTAGGCACCCAGACACATTCCCGCTCTGCCATGGCATCCAGACAGTCTGTATCAATATAATTACCATGCTCAATACTGTCTGCCCCGGCTTCCACTGCTGCCAGCACCGTCTCCCGGCCATTTCCATGCACCATAACCGAAAAGCCTTCTTCATGGGCAATATGCACCATCTCCCGGATCCAGTCAGCTTCCAGTCCCGGTTCACTGAGTGCACCAAAGGTCTCGTACTCCATAATACCGGAAACCATAATTTTAATAAAATCACCGTTCCTGTGTCTGACTTCTGACACCAGATCCGCATATTCCGTTAATGTCTCAGCAGCTTTTCCTACAATGCCGCCGTAATGTCCTTTTCTGTGAATGGCAAATACAGGAGTACGGTAATCAATACCATACTCCTGTGCCAGATCTCTTGCTCTCTCTGACACACCGTATTTGTCACCGCCGTCCCGGACAAAATCTATTCCATTCTGCTGGTAGGCAGATAATTCTTCCCTTATCTTCTGCACATTTACTGAGTCTTTATGATCCCGCACTGCCTGACGGTAGTCAGTACCGTTCATAAAGAGATGTGCATGACACTCTCCGAACATATTTTCCCTTTCTCACGCAATTTATTACGCAATTACACGAATTGTTATGTGCTGCGCACTTCCACAATTCGCCCCGCTGTAATCGCTACATGCTCACCCTTTCCGCAATCTCTGCCATCTTAGCTGCATTTAATCTGGTATCTCCATGGACACGGCTGTAGGACAGGTATCCGTTCATACGGTCGATTTTTGTCAGGTTCTTAGAGCCGCATACCGGGCAGACATCCATATCCAGTTCCTGATGACCACAGTCATCACAGTATGCCAGTGACAGATTCACTCCTTCGTAATACCCCAGTTCCATGGCACGCAGTACCAGTTTTTTGATGGCTTCTTTGTTGTAATCAATCGGATAGCGTACATACTGGATCTTACCGCCGTTACACAGTTCCCAGAATCTTCCCTCCAGATCCTGCTTTTCAATTGGAGTCAGATTCTCAGTTACATGGCAGTGAAAACTATTGCTTACATATGGACGATCCGATACATTCTTTACGATACCGTATATTTTACGGAACTGTTCTACCTGCAGCCCACACAGACTCTCTGCCGGTGTACCATAAATAGCATAAAGCCATCCGTCTTCTTTTTTAAATTCATTGACTTTTTTGTTAATATACTGCAATACCTCCAACGCAAACTGTCCGTCTTCTGCAATGGACTTTCCGTTATACAATTCCTGCAGTTCATTTAATGCTGTAATTCCAAAGGATGCTGTCATCGGTTTTAACAGCTTTTCAATCCGTTCTCCCGGCTGCAGATGGCCACCGTAAAATCCACCTTCACAGTAGGCCAGTGGATTAGTGGATGCACGCATATTTCCCAGATATTCATAAGTCCTAATGTGAATCTTACGTATCATCTCCAGATAATAGTCCAGAACCTCATAAAAGTCCACACTATCCTGTCTCGCTTTTGCCAGTATCATCGGCAAATGCAGACTGACTGCCCCAATATTAAATCTTCCCACAAAAACCGGTTTATCATTCTCATCTGCTGGTTCCATGCCTCCCCGCTCATACCACGGACTTAAAAAAGCACGGCATCCCATCGGGCTGATGACACGACCATATTTTTTATACATCTCGCAGATATAGCCTTCTCCGGTAAGAGAAAGCCAGTCCGGATACATGGTCTTAGAAGAGCAGTCGATGCCTGCTTCGAAAACATCTTCACAGATTTTTCCCGGTACATGCAGATTCTCATCAAATAAAAAGACAATTTTCGGAAACAGCACCGGCTTTTTATTTCCAGGCTTTCCCTGACCTCCCTTGTGCACCTCAAGAAGGGAAATATTACACATTTTTTCAAAACGCTTTGTTCCAAGTCCCATGGTCACGGTGACAAACGGGTAATCCCCACGGGAGGATCCTACCGTGTTTAACTTATATTCAATTCCCTGCCAGCCCTGGTCAAACTCCCTTCGCAGCTTGTTCATGGCATATTCTTCTGCCTTCTCCTCTACGCCCGTCCATGACGGATCTGTATATTTTAAAAATTCCTCTTTATGCTTCACGTAACTTTTTTCTGCATAAGGTCCCAGAATTTTATCCACCTCCGGCACCGTGAATCCACCATACTGCTGTGCTGCCGTACTTAAAACAATATCTCCCAGCACATCAAATGCGGTATCCAGGCTCTTCGGCTCATTATACCATACATTTCCCATTTCAAATCCGCCCTTTAACACGGTTCCCGCATCAAAAAGACAGCAGTTCATGGTGTCAAGTCTGGCTGACTGGTCATGGATATAGATATATCCATCCTTGCATGCCTGACGCTCATCCCGGGTCATAAAAAACTTCTGATACAGATTCTTATTTAATTCATTAAAAATCAGGCTTCGCTTGGTTGCCACCAGTGCACTGTCCGTATTGGCGTTACTCTTGTCGCCTATATACCGGATGGACTGACTCTTGGTATAAACATCGTCCATCATATGAATAAAATCTACTTTATAATTCCGGTAATCCCGATAGCTTTTTGCCACGTCCGGATTCACTTTTTCCAGAGCACTTTCCACGATATTGTGCATATCGGTAATGGTAATGCCCTCTTTTCCCAGACCTTCCGCTCTCGCCGTTGCATAACGGAACAGTTCCTGTGTTTCTTCCTCTGAAAATGTGTACATCGCTCTGGCGGCAGATTTATTTACTGCACGGACAATCTTCTGTACATCAAATTTTTCTCTGGTTCCATCTTTTTTGATTACGTACATACTTCATCTCTCCTGTTCTTCTGCCTGTACTTTTACGTGGTTTCACAAATAGGATGGTGCTTTCACACTGATCCTGTATATCATTCAAATGCCGGTCTTGCCGGATCTAAAATTGTCTTCGCATCAAAGAAATCCATCATGTCTTCTCCGTAATAATGAAGGTCATAACCATCCAGCACACGCCTGGACTGGATCACATAGTCACTGTTTACTTCCAGATAATCTGCTGTTGCCCACAGATTAAAAAAGAATCGATATCCTGCATCAAACAGCTGTCCCTGCTTGTAACTTCCTGCTGATACGGAGTCTCCAAACGGGTAAAACAGCAGATCCGTATCTCCAACCAGTGAAGCCACCCTGCTTTGCCAGTCATCCAGATCCTCCTGCAGATCATTGGTATCCATCTCACTTTCCATCATTAGATTACTGTAACCATTGCACGCAATCAGCCATCCGTCTTCCTTCAGACTGTCAGCAATTGCTTTGATCTCTTCTGCATCGGTACTTATATTATATCCAAAAACACCTTCATATCCCGTCAGGGAAATGATTCCCTTGGCACCTCTTAAGGAAAAATCCGGATGTTCTTCCACAAACTGATCCAAAACAGGCACTACGTCATAAGCTCCCACCAGCGTATTTCCCTGCTCATCCACGTATTCATTCTGTACACTGCCGTCATCTGCCAGCACCATCTTGTCAGAGTATGCACCATAATTGGTGTCACTGTAATAATTGGCTTCCGCAAAAGAAAAGATGATCGGTGTCTTCCCTTCCGGAACAGTTGGTGTATTCAGTGCAAAGCTGATCGTTCCATCCTCATTCTCCACTTCTACCACCAGATCATAAATACTCATCAAAATGTAATTTTTGTCATACAAAGACTGCAGAATCTGTTCAAATTCATCAATGGTCAAAGACCAGTTATTGTAGTAATATGCCATATCTGCATCCCCAAACGCCCGTTCTTTGTCTGCAATCAGGCTCTTTACGGAAAAATGTGCGAAATCACCTCCATAAGTAGTCAGTGTTCCCTGTAGTCTCTGATACTCTACCTTGGCACTGATAACCCGCTCATCATCCTGATACTCTTCATTAATCAGCGCCAGTTCTGCCAGCGCATTTGTATAATCATAAGAAGCTGCCAGCCTCTGAGCTTTTTCCAGATGTTCACTGACATTATCTTCTTCTTCCTTCTTTGCTTCCTGTATTTCTTTTTCTGCTTTCATCTTCGGGGTCTCTACCGGCTCATTATTCTCGTACATTCCCAGTGTCCCGATACTCTCTGCGATCTGTTCATTCATCTGTGATCTGGTACATCCAGTCAATGTCAGGCTCACAGTCAGCAGGCATAAAATAAGAGTAGATATCTTTTTCTTCATGGATCTCTCCTTTCCATGTTTCTTAGTATATCTACTCTTATACAAAATTACAAGTAAAAGCGTGATGTTGGGTGCTCAGTAATTCATGTTGCCTCTTTCATAAGCCGGAAAAATCAGGCATCCAGAATTTCCTTTAATATCTTATTTACAGATGCCGGATTCGCCTTTCCTCTCATGGCTTTCATCGTCTGTCCTACCAGAAATCCGATGGCTTTCTGTTTGCCTCCTTTATAGTCAGCTACTGACTGTGGATTAGCTGCCACGATCTCTTCTATAGTACTGCGAAGTTCATCTTCGTCATTGACTGTCTTTAATCCATGTTCCTCCACATAGACAGACGGATCGATATCCTCTTCAAAGATCTTTTCAAAAACTTCCTTGGCCACACTGCTGTTGATGATTCCTGATTCTGTCAGCTCTACCAGAGCTGCCAAATGTTCCGGTGAAAATGTGATATCTTCCGGATCCTGTCCTTTTTCTTTTAACAGGCGCAGAGTCTCTACCATCAGCCAGTTAGATACTTTCTTTGGCTTTTTGCAGATGGCTGTTGCTGCTTCAAAAATATCTGCCATAAGCTTGGAGGAAGTAAGAATTTCCGCATCATAATCGGGAATGTCAAATTCTTTTTTATAGCGTTCCAGCTTTTCTGTACGAAGTTCCGGCTGTGCTGCTTTTACCCGGTCAATCCACTCGTCGCTGATGATAATCGGTACCAGATCCGGATCTGGAAAATACCGGTAATCCTGAGCATCTTCCTTGGATCGCATCGCATAGGAATACTCTTTGTTGTCATCCCAGCGCCTGGTTTCCTGAATAACTGGTTTACCCATTTCCAGAAGTTCAATCTGACGGGCACGTTCGCCTTCGATAGCTCTTGCAATTGCCTTAAAGGAGTTGATGTTTTTCATTTCCGTACGGGTGCCGAATTTTTCTGCGCCCACTTCCCGGACAGATAAGTTCACATCTGCACGCATGGAACCTTCCTGAAGCTTGCAGTCAGAAGCTCCAAGATACTGAATGATCAGACGCAGCTTATCCAGGTACGCAATGACTTCTTCTGCACTTCTCATATCCGGTTCAGACACGATCTCAATCAGTGGCACGCCACTTCGGTTGTAATCCACCAGGGAGCAGTCTTCCCATTCATCGTGTACCAGTTTTCCGGCATCTTCTTCCATATGAATCTCATGAATGCCGACATATTTCTTACCTGCGGTTGTCTCGATCTCCACTTTTCCATCATGGCAGATCGGAAGATAGAGCTGGGAAATCTGATAGTTCTGCGGGTTGTCTGGGTAAAAATAGTTTTTACGGTCGAACTTGCAATACTGATTGATCTCACAGTTCGTTGCCAGACCAACTGCAAGCGCATATTCCACCACCTGTTTATTTAATACAGGAAGAGACCCCGGCATACCGGTGCAGACCGGACAAGTATGGGTATTGGGTGCTCCCCCAAATGCGGTAGAACAACCGCAGAATATTTTCGTCTTTGTGGCCAGTTCCACATGTACTTCCAGTCCAATGACTGTTTCATATTGCTTTGCCATTTACTTCACCGCCTTTTCTAACACTTCGCTCATATCCGGACAAATAATTTTTTCCTGTCTGCTCTGTTCATAGGTATATGCCGCACGGATGATTTTCTTCTCCTGGAAACAATCTCCCAAGAGCTGTACCCCAATTGGGAGTCCTTTACTGTCGATACCGCATGGTACCGTCATGCCCGGCAGTCCTGCCAGGTTACAGGATATCGTGTAGATATCTCCCAGATACATCTTCAGCGGATCACCAAGGCTCTCTCCCAGCTTCGGTGCAGTCGTCGGTGCCGCCGGTCCCATAATGACATCATAAGTGGCAAATGCTTTGTCAAATGCCTGTTTAATCAGCGCTTTGGTGCGTAATGCTTTCAAGTAGTAAGCATCGTAATATCCTGAACTGAGCACAAAAGAACCCAGCATAATTCTCCTCTTTACTTCCGGGCCGAAGCCTTCGGAACGGCTTTTTTTATACATATTGTGAAGTCCTTCGTATTCTTTTGCCCGATAGCCATATTTCACACCATCAAAACGTTCCAGGTTGGAGCTTGCTTCTGCTGCTGCTATGGTATAGTAGGCAGGGATTGCATAATCCACCAGGCTCAAATCAAATTCTTCTACGATGGCTCCTGCTTCTTCCAGTACCTTTGCCGCTGCCAGCACTGCTTCTTTTACTTCCGAATCCAGACCTTCTCCAAGATAATCTCTTGGAATACCAATCTTCATACCCTTTACATCTTTTACCAGTGCTGATGTAAAATCACAGTCCGTACGATCCAGCGAAGTGCTGTCTTTTTTATCATGAGAGGCAATCTCTTCCAGAATGGTCGCGCAGTCTGTTACATCTTTTCCCACCGGTCCGATCTGATCCAGCGAGGATCCATAGGCAATCAGTCCATAACGGGATACCGTTCCGTAAGTTGGCTTGATTCCTGTTACACCACAGAAAGAGCTTGGCTGACGGATGGATCCGCCGGTATCAGACCCCAGTGCATAAAAACATTCTCCTGCTGCTACAGCTGCACAAGAGCCACCGGATGAGCCACCCGGTACATGCTCCGGATCCCACGGATTTCTCGTGACACCATAAGCGGATGTCTCTGTGGTGCTTCCCATGGCAAATTCATCCATATTGGTTTTACCAAGAATCACTGCCCCTGCTTTTTCCAGATTCTTTACCGCCTCTGCTGTATAGGTTGGTACAAAGTTATCCAGTATTTTTGAACTGCAGGTGGTTCGCATCCCTGCAATACACATATTGTCCTTAATGGCTACCGGCACTCCTGCCAGAGGACCTGTCAGTTCTCCGGCATCGATTTTTTTCTGCACTTCTTCTGCTTTTTTCAAGGCTCCTTCTCTGTCAATAGTTACATATGCATGAATGGTGCTTTCTGCTTTCTCTATCTGATCCAGGCAAGCGGTTACTGCCTCTTTTACAGTTACTTCCCCGGCTTTTATTTTCTTTCCCAGCTCTACCGCTGTATCATCCAGTAATCCCATATCTGTTCTCCTTTACTCTACAGTTTTCGGAACCATAAATGCGCCATCTTTCTTTGCCGGAGCATTCTTCAGCATGTCCTCGCTGTCATCCCCGTTCGTTACCACATCTTCCCGGAATACATTGTGTACCGGGAAGACATGAGACATAGGTTCTACTTCTGAAGTATCCAGTTCGTTTAACTTGTCAATATAATCCAGCATGGTTTCCATGTCTTTTTTCGCCTGTGTTTTTTCTTCTTCAGACAATTCCAGCTTCGCCAGAATGCCTACATATTCCATTGTTTCGTCGGAAATAATGTTTGCCATGGTTGCTACTCCTCACTTTCTGCGGTCTTTTTACATGTCTTCATTCTGTATCTTTCTATGGCTCAAGTCTGGACAGATCTCTTGGGAACAGTGTGGTCTCTCTGACGTTGTCTTCTCCTACCAGCTTCATAGTAAGTCTTTCCAGTCCGATACCCAGTCCTCCGTGAGGCGGCATGCCATGTTTAAAGGCTTCCAGGTAGGAATCCATGCCTTCTGTAGTCATGCCTCTTGCCGCAATCTTATCCAGCAGCATCTGGTAATCATGAATACGCTGACCACCTGTGGTGATTTCCATTCCATGAAACAGCAGGTCAAAGCTTAATGTAAACTTTGGATCTTTCGGATCGTCCATTGCATAGAATGGTCTCTTCTTGGATGGATAATGAGTAACAAATACGAAGTCCGCATCGTAATCTTCTTTAAACAACTGACCGATCAGTGCTTCTTCTTCCGGCTCCAGATCGTATGGGTTCTTGATGCGTCTGTTATATTTCTCGGATACCATTCGCTTGGCATCATCAAAACGTACCATCGGAATGTTGTCTGTTTTTGGAATGGTTACATCCAGAATCCTCAATTCTTCACTGTAATGCTCCTGCAGAAACTTCATGGTATATTGTAAAAATCCTGTTTCCATACCACAGATATCCAGAAAGCTGTCAATATAGCCCATTTCAAAATCCAGACTGGTATATTCATTTAAATGACGTTTGGTGTTGTGTTTTTCTGCACGGAATACCGGTCCGGTTTCAAATACGCGATCATATACGCCAACCATCATCTGTTTGTAAAACTGTGGGCTCTGTGCCAGTACTGCTGGCTTGTGAAAGTAATCCAGACGAAACAGGTTCGCCCCTCCTTCTGCTCCTCTTGCACCAATCTTAGCAGTACGGATTTCGGTAAATCCCTGCTCATATAAGAATTCCCGGAATCCACGCTCGATGCCTTCCTGAATCTTGAATTTGGCGCGCTCCCGGATATTTCTAAGGGAGATTGCCCGCATATTCAATTTGGCATCCAGAGATGCATTCATCCTCCATTTTGAAATCGCCAGTGGCATGGCCTCTGTCGTCTGGCTCAAGATCGTCACTTCTGTCATGCGAAGCTCAATGCCATGCGGTGCTTTTGCTTCTTCTTTTACCATTCCGGTTACTTCCAGCGTAGTTCCTTCTTTCATCTCTGAAAGGGGTACATTCACCTTTCCTTCCTCATAAACACACTGTAGAAGACCTTCTCTCTTTCGTAAAATCACAAAGGCAATCTCTCCCATGTCACGGATGACATGCACTGCACCGTTTACTTTTACAGTCTGGCCTATAAGTTCCGGCTTTACTAATTCGCTGATCTCTTTTGTCTCTTTTTTGATTACTCCACTTAAGTATTCCATGTTCATGCTCCTTTCTTTCTGCATTGTATTTCCACGAATTGCTCTGTTGCCCTTCAGCTCTCGCAATTCTGTAAATACAAAAACGTCCCGGAAACAGGAATTCTCACTCCTGTTCCGGGACGGTATATTCTCATATAGCCGCGGTGCCACCCGCAGTTGCACGCGCCTTTGCATGCCACTTTTGTACTTAACGCGTACCACGTACCGATTTACTTACCTGTCTGGTCTGTTCGACCGGTCTGCTCCAGAGTGTTCCCCATTGGTGATTCCCCTAAACAACGCTCTCAGTCGATGACGTTGTATTCCTGTCAGGTTCCTCTGCCGGAGTCTCCTTCATTGCTTTGCATCTCATTTATGTCAGTCATATTAACACAGTGATTTGCAAATTACAACCCAATGTTTAATGAAATAAATGCATAAGTATAATGCAAACAACTTTTTCTATTTTTTTCTAAAAAACAGTTGACAATATTACATTCTTCGTGTATAGTATTATTTGTCGCTGAGAGATGCGACAAAAGAAATGCGCGAGTGGCTCAGTTGGTGGAGCGCGACCTTGCCAAGGTCGAGGCCGCGGGTTCGAGTCCCGTCTCGCGCTTTTATTATGCACAAAAAGAGGTGTCCGATGGATACCTCTTTTTGTGCATAATAAGCCCTGTCGGGCTCTTCTAATATTCGAGCTCTTCGCTGTTGCATTGACACTTATTTTTGTTTATTGTAGAATATAGTCGTTCGACCAACTAGAAGGGATGTTTTATTCTTATGATTAAAAGAACTATTCATTTACAACTTAACCTCGCAGGAACACAATTTCAGGATTATAATAAATCCAGTCTCCTGTTTTTTGATATTGAAACGACTGGTCTATCTGCACGTATGTCATACATTTATCTAATCGGAGCAATTGCGTGGGAGGATCATACCTGGACATGCACACAATGGTTTGCTGAAAGTACTTATGAAGAGTCCATAGTCCTAAAAGAATTTCTGGATTATAGCCAGTCACGTTCTCTCCTGATTCATTTTAACGGAGATCGTTTTGATATCCCTTATATCAATGAAAAATGTGAAACTTATCATTTCAATACGACTCTTTCTTCCATTGTAAGTCGTGATCTGCTTCGTATGATACAACCTTTGCGTAAAATGCTTCAGCTTACTTCTCTGAAACAGAAAAGTCTGGAAGCTTTTCTTCATGTAAATCGCGACGATGAATTTACCGGTGGAGAATTAATTTCTGTTTATCAGAGTTATCTCCGAGTTCCTAATCAGGATAAACTGAATAGTCTGTTTCTTCATAATTATGAGGATCTGCTCGGAATGATCGCTATTCTTCCAATCCTCTCCTATCAGACTATTATTAATAAAATCTATCATATCACCGGTTATGAGGTTAACGATGACACTCTGGACATTCATGCAAGGCTACCTGTCATGCTGCCAAGAGCCTTTACATATATTGGTGAATTATACACGATCCGTGCCGAAAAGGATCAAATGTTAATATCGGTTCCGGGCAGGCGGGAACCATTAAAGTATTTTTATCCAGATTTCAAAAATTATTATTATCTTCCAGAAGAAGACATGGCGCTTCATAAAAGTATAGCAGCCTTTGTAGATAAGGCTCATCGCGAACCTGCCAGAGCCTCAACCTGCTATAGTAAAAAGAAAGGATTCTATCTTCCTCAAAACGAGGCCCTGTTTAAACCTGTCTTTAAAACAGATTATTATCACAGGCAGTTGTATTTTTCATGCAATGATGCTTTTCTGGAAAGTCCTGAAAATATTACCAACTATACCTATCATCTGTTATCTGATCTATAATAAAAAAGTGTCTTCGACACTTCAACTCCCCTGCCCCTCAATCTTGAGGGGATA
>UQWA01000050.1 GCA_900544685.1 uncultured Lachnospiraceae bacterium
TCTCAGACAGCTTCATTATATTATCACCTGTTCCAGTATTTGTCAACACTTTTTTTCGACTTTTTTCAAAATCTATTTTTGATTTTTTTATTATACAAAAAGACCATAGAATCTCATTTCTGAAAATTCTATAGTCTTTTCTCAAATATTATTTTTTACTGTAATAAACAGTCCGAAAACACCGTTCTCAATAATCTACAGTAACTGTATTCCAGCCTTCTCTGCTGTTTCTGTCACGTCTTCCGGCCACAGGGATGCCTGCACCTCTCCGATATGTGCTTTTCTTAAGTAGAACATGCAGATTCGTGACTGCCCAATACCGCCGCCGATGGTATATGGCAGCTTACCATCCAGAATGGCTTTCTGAAATGGCAGTTCCTTTCTTTCTGGACAGCCTGCTTCGTCTAACTGTTTTAACAGTGCTTCTTCGTCTACACGGATACCCATGGAAGATAATTCCAGTGCAATGTCCAGTACCGGATAATATACAATAATATCACCGTTTAAGGACCAGTCATCGTAGTCCGGAGCCCGTCCGTCATGTTTTTCTCCTGATGCCAGCTTGCCTCCGATCTGCATAATGAATACTGCACCCTTTAACTTGGTAATTTTGTATTCCCGCTCCTTCGGTGTACAATCTGGATACATATCTTCCAGTTCCTGAGTCGTGATAAAGAAAATATCTTTTGGCAGAATCTCTTCAATATAGTCATACTGCAGGGACATATAAGTCTCTGTGGCTTTTAATGCCTTATACACATTTTTTACCACATTTTTCAACGTTTCTACATTGCGTTCTTCTTTGTAAATAATCTTTTCCCAGTCCCACTGATCCACATAAATAGAGTGAATATTATCGGTATCCTCATCTCTGCGGATCGCATTCATGTCAGTGTAAAGTCCCTCTCCATGAGAAAAACCATATTTCTTTAATGCATAACGTTTCCACTTTGCCAGAGAATGTACAATCTCTGCCTGCGCATCGTTCTGTTCTTTGATTCCAAATGCAACCGGACGTTCTACACCATTTAAGTTATCATTCAAACCAGACTGTGGTGTAACAAATAACGGTGCTGTCACACGCAAAAGGTTCAGTCTGGTAGTCAGTGCCTTCTGAAAATAATCTTTTACTACTTTGATGGCTACCTGTGTGTCATGTAAATTCAAAGCAGAAGCATATTCTTCCGGAATGATCAAATTGTTCATGTCCATATCCTCCTCATATTTTCCAAAATCTAAGTATAACAGATTCTGAAAAATATACAAGTATTCTTATAACGCTTTCATACGTTCAATTGCCTCAACCGTATTATCATAGCTGCCAAATGCAGTCAGACGGAAGTATCCTTCTCCGCTTGGTCCAAATCCTGATCCAGGAGTTCCTACCACATTTGCTTTTTCCAGCAGGTAATCAAAAAATTCCCAGGAAGTCATCTGATCTGGTGTCTTAAGCCAGATATATGGTGCATTAACACCTCCGGATACCGTATAGCCTGCAGATTTCAAGCCTTCATAAATCACTTTTGCATTATTCATGTAATAGGCCACCTGTTCTTTCAACTGTGCCTTTCCTTCCGGTGAATACACAGCTTCTCCGGCTCGCTGCACAATGTATGGTGCACCATTATACTTTGTTCCGTGTCTTCTTGCCCACAGTGGATGCAGGTTGGTTTCTCCTGCCTTTAATTCCTTTGGAATGACGGTAAAGCCCAGGCGTACTCCGGTAAATCCGGCATTTTTGGAAAAGCTGCGCAGCTCAATGGCGCAGGTTCTGGCTCCCTCACATTCGTAAATGGAATGCGGTACATTTTTTTCGGAAATATAGGCTTCATAGGCAGCATCATATATAATGACAGCTCCCACTTTATTGGCATAATCTACCCATACCTGAAGCTGGTCTTTTGTGATGGTTGAACCAGTCGGGTTATTTGGGAAGCAAAGATAGATCAGATCCGGTGTTTCCTTCGGAAGCTCTGGTGCAAAGTGATTCTCTGCGGTACAAGGCATGTAGATCACATCACTCCAGGTCGCTGTCTTTGGATTCCAGGTTCCTGTTCGCCCTGCCATAACATTAGAATCTACATATACTGGATAAACCGGATCACAAACAGCAATCTTGTTATCCAGACTAAAGATCTCCTGAATATTAGAAGAATCACACTTTGCACCATCCGATACAAAGATCTCATCTGCTGTGATATCACAGCCACGCTCCTGATAATCATTTTTTGCGATGGCACTTCTTAAGAATTCATATCCCAAATCTGGTGCATAACCTCGGAAAGTAGCTGCATCTGCCATTTCATCTACTGCGTCATGAAGTGCTTCGATAATAGCCGGAGCCAGAGGCTGAGTCACATCCCCGATACCAAGACGAATGATCTTTTTGTCCGGATTTTCTGCTGAAAATGCTGCTATCTTTTTGCCAATCATAGAAAACAGATAACTGCCAGGCAGTTTTAAATAATTGTCATTTACTTTTACCATTGTTCTTCCCCTTTATAAATCAATCTCACCATCAAATACTTTTGTTGCACTTCCGGTCATATAAACCCTGTTTTCTTCACGATTCCAGAAAATCTTCAGATCACCGCCCAGCAGTTTCACTGTCACTTCCTCTTCCGTCAGACCATTTAAGATGGAAGATACCGCTACCGCACATGCTCCTGTTCCGCAAGCATAAGTCTCACCTGATCCACGTTCCCATACACGCATTTCCACCGTGTTCCGATCAATCACGTGAACAAATTCCGTATTCACACGATCCGGAAAAATCTCATGATTTTCAAACTTTGGACCGATTTTCTCGATCTCCAGATGCTTTACATCGTCTATGTAAGTAATTGCATGTGGATTCCCCATGGATACACAGGTAATCTTCCATTCTTTTCCGTCTATCGTAACTGGCTCACTGATTACCTGTTCTTTTTCTGAAATCACCGGAATCTCTGATGCCTTTAAAATCGGTGCTCCCATATTTACTTTTACGGTATCTACTTTTCCATTTTTCAGAGTCAGATCAAGATATTTAATGCCACTTTTTGTTTCCACACTGATGCTGGTTTTATCAGTAATCCCATAGTCATACATATATTTTGCTACACAGCGGATACCATTTCCACACATGGCACCCTGGGATCCATCTGCGTTATACATCTCCATTTTTCCATCTGCCACATCAGATGGCTTAATCAGTATCAGTCCGTCGGAGCCAATTCCAAAATGCCGGTCACTGATTTTAATTGCTACTTCGGATGGATTCTCCACGTTTTCTTTTAAACAGTTTACATACACATAATCATTTCCGATTCCATGCATTTTTGTAAATTTCATGGTTTCTATCTCCTTTTCCTTTAATTTGTCATCAACGCAAATACCATTTCCGCTGTCTCTACCAGATTAGTTCCACTGTCCATACTGCACTTCTGCATGTAACGATGAGCTTCTTCTTCTGTCATGCTATTACGCTCCATAAGCAATTTCTTTGCCTCATCTATGATCTTCTGTTCCTTTTCCGATCTGATCTTTGGTATCTTTTTCTTTTTCTTCTGCCTTCGGATGATCGATGCCTGCATAAATTCTATGGTATTTATCAAATCATGTACCTTCAGAGGCAAACATAGTCGCACGATATCTGGATCCACACATCCCCCAAGCACACCTTCCGATGCAACCAGAAGCATTTCAAAATCCTTCGGCAGGCATTCCTTCAGATGATCATACTGCATGTCCCTGAAGCGATAACTGCAGACCACCATGCCTTCACCCAGATTATCGGCAGCCTGCAGTACCTGTGCTCCACTGACACAAACGGCTGACACCTGATATCCATTGCGCGCGATAATATTCCTGATATTTTTCGCATCCTCTGCTTTTGGGAATGCCACAATGATACTGGTCATTCTTCACGCACCTCCTGTTATAATAATTTTTGAAAACAGGTGGTTAAATTCTGTATAAATACTGATCCAGTTCCCACTGTGTAACCTGATTGGTATATTCTTCCCATTCTGCTTTTTTGGCTTTGCAGTAATTTTTTACAATATGATGTCCAAGCACATTACAGATAAATTCATTCTTTTCCAGTTCCTGGATAGCTTCACTTAAGTTCTCAGGAAGCCGTTCCAGACTGATGTCTTTTTTCTCCTGCTCAGACAGCTCATACAGATTGCCATCCACACTTTTCGGTGGTTCAATCTGATTGCGGATACCGTCCAGCCCTGCTGCCAGGCAGACTGCCAGTACCAGATAAGGATTGCTTGACGGATCCGGGCTTCGTAATTCAATTCTCTGTCCCTCACCTCTGGTCATTGGAATACGGATCAATGGTGTCCGATTCTGCGTAGACCACGCAATATAAACCGGAGCCTCATATCCCGGAATCAGACGTTTATAGGAATTCACAAGCGGATTAGTAATCGCTGCCATTCCCTTCATATATTTCAGAAGACCGCCCATAAAATAACGTGCTTCTTTGCTTAATTCTTTTTCATTTTCCGGATCTGCAAATATATTCACCCCATCTCTGGATAAAGACATATTAATATGCATGCCGGAACCGTTGATATTCTGCTTTGGTTTTGGCATAAAGGATGCATGCAGTCCATGTCTCTTAGCAATGGTTTTTACTGCAAATTTAAAGGTCATCAGATTGTCTGCCGTAGTCAGTGCATCTCCATATTTCAGATCAATCTCATGTTGCGCCGGTGCCACTTCGTGATGAGATGCCTCCACGCCGATTCCCACATCTTCCAATGTCATAACCATATCTCTTCTGGCATTTTCGCCCAGATCGACAGGACCCAGATCAAAATATCCCGCTTTTTCATGGGTGATGGTTGTAGGCTGTCCATTATCATCCAGATGATATAAGAAAAATTCGCATTCTGGCCCCACATCAAACTGACAGCCCATATCTGCCGCTTCTTTTATCACTTTTTTCAGGATATATCTGGAATCTCCTTCAAACGGGGTTCCATCCGGACGATACACATCGCAGATCAGTCTTGCCACTTTGCCCTGCTGCGGTCTCCATGGAAAAATCGTAAAAGTATCCAGATCCGGATACAGGTACATATCAGATTCTTCCACTCTGACAAATCCTTCAATAGAAGATCCGTCAAACATGCACTTATTATCCAGAGCTTTCTCCAACTGGCTGGCTGTAATCGCAATATTTTTCATGGTACCAAAAATGTCCGTAAACTGAAGACGAATAAATTCCACATCTTCTTCCTCTACCATACGGATAATGTCTTCTCTGGTAAACTTCATAAACCATCACTCCTTTGTCCAATGTTCATACATTTCATTTGAAAAAAAGGCATTCTACACCCTGTGTTCGAACGCCTTTGCTCTGAAAAAATGATAACAGCGGCATTTTTGTTTGTCAACCAAAAAACCGCTGTCCCGTTATGATACTTAATCATCAGTTTTATTCATTATATCGATTAGATCATCCCATTTAATTTCTATTATCCATCCTTTTTCTCCTTTACTTTTAGACTTATAATGTCTAAAATGATATTGAAAAATTATTTTCAGGAGGTAAATCTATGAAATTATTTCACAATTTTACTGATCAGGAACTTGCCAGACTCCTTGAACTGGTTTCCATGAGTGACGATGACTTCTTTCTCCGGTTCTCTGACCCCTCTACTCATGATACTACTGTGACTATTCCTGAGTCTGCTCCTGAAGAACACTGATTGCTTTCTGAAGCTGATTGTCCTCTTCATGACTGATGCTGCTCTGATTCTGCAGAACTTCATCCAGTTCCACTTCCACATCCGGTCTGATCCCCTTCTTATGAATGTCGTGTCCCTTTGGTGTGTAATACTTTGCCACTGTAAGTTTCAGACCGGTTCCATCTGACAAGTAAAAGATTTTCTGCACAATTCCTTTTCCAAATGTGGTCGTACCGACAATTGTTCCAATTCCATAATCTTGAACCGCTCCTGCAAAAATCTCTGATGCACTGGCACTGTTGCCATTTACCAGTACTGCCAATGGCTTTGTAAACTGGTGTTCTCCGTCTGACGTATATTCTTTTCTTTTTCCATTCTTATCTTCCGTATATACAATCATTCCCTCAGGCAGAAGCTGATCCAGCATATCACAAACCGTCTGCAGCACACCTCCCGGATTGTTGCGCACATCAATAATGAGCTTTTCCATGCCTTGGATTTCCAGATCAGCCATTGCATCTTCAAACTGCTGAGCAGTCACCTCATCGAATTCCAAAAGTCTGATATAACCGATCTGATCTTCCAGAATCTCATACTCAACAGTAGGTATTTCTACCGCTCTTCTTGTTAATTCCACTTCCAGTTCTTCACCATCTCTTTCAATTGAAAGAGTCAGATGCTCATCAGGATCTGTCTTGATCTTAGACACCAATTCTGACAGTTCCATATCTGATACGGAACTTCCATTCCAGCCAGTAATCACATCTCCCGGCAGCAGGCCAGCCTCTTCAGCCGGTGTTCCAGTAAAACAGGACACAACTGATATCTCTTTTGTCTCTGGATCCTGGCTCAGTGTCGCACCGATACCGGAATATTCTCCAGCGGTGGCTTCTTCCATACTTTCCAGTTCTTCTTTGGAATAATAGACAGAATATGGATCATCCAGTCCGGCAACCATTCCGGTGTACATTGTATCTTCTACCTGCTGTCCGTCAATCTCATCCAAATAATAAGCATTGATCAGTGCCTCAATCTCTCCTGTCTTGTGCTTCACCTGACCGAGATTCAAATCCAGTTTTTCAGATGCTTCACTGGATATCGTTCCACTTTGAAGCTTTGTAATTTTCCATCTGGCACAAAACAGCATCCCTGCCATACAAATCAGCACCAATAAAACTCCGCAGAATAGTCCTTTTATAAAGCTTCCACTTTCAGAGCCATGATTCTGGTCGTTCTCCTGGTTCTGAATCTCATTTTCCTTCTCCTTTTGTTCCTGTTCCATACAGTCACTCCTCACTTTCTTTGTATCACCTCAATCGTTTTCAAACCAAAACTCCGAATTTTCCCACTGCGCAAAAAGAGGGTCTGGTATGTTGTTCATACTCAAACCCCCGTTTCATCTTTTCCTGTTAAAAATCAGTAGTCTCCATGTACTTCATATACTTCACGACCATCAGCGCAATCTTGAAAGTAATCGCATCTTCAAAAACTCTTAAGTCCAGTCCGGTACTCTTCTGAAGCTTATCCAGACGGTAAACCAGTGTATTTCTGTGAATGTATAACTGTCTGGATGTCTCTGATACATTCAGGCTGTTTTCGAAAAACTTGTTGATCGTCGTCAATGTCTCCTCATCGAAATCATCAGTTGACTTGCCACCAAAAATCTCGCGGATAAACATCTTGCACAGTGGAATCGGCAACTGGTAGATTAAACGTCCAATTCCCAGTGAACTGTAAGCAATCACATTGCGCTCATCGAAAAAGATCTTACCAACATCCAGTGCCATTCTGGCTTCCTTGTAGGATCTGGACACTTCCTTGATCTCGTTCACCACAGTTCCGTAAGCCACATGTGCCACTTCTCTTATCTCTGCATCCAAACTGCTGATAATCGTACGGGCTGTCTGCTCCAGCTCCTCACTGCCATCCGATTCTTCCAGTTCCTTCACCACAATAATACTCTTCTCATCTACGGCCGTAATAAAATCTCCCGGCTTATTCCCCAGATTCGTGCGGATGCTCTCCATGGATACCGTATCCTTCTCATGATTCGTCTCCAGAATGAACACTACTCTTCTGGAATCGGTATTGATATGAAGCTTCTTCGCTCTGTTGTAAATATCAATCAGAAGCAAATTATCCAACAACAGGTTCTTAATAAAATTGTCTTTATCAAACCGTTCCTTATAGGCAATCAACAGTCCCTGAATCTGAAATGCCGCCATCTTGCCTATCATGTAGGTATCATCTGTACTGCCACTTGCCAGAAGCACATACTCAAGCTGCGTCTCATCATATACCTTGAAAAACTGATATCCCTGAACCTCCTGACTGTCTGCAGGAGAATTCACAAAAATTCTGGCCGGCTCTGAAAAATCTGCGGCTTCTGGAAATGTTGCTGCCAATACATTCCCTTCTGTGTCGATCACACCAAGTTCTACCCTGCTGATCTGCTTCAATCCTTCTACTGTACTCTGCAATATTTGATTCGAAATCATACCGTTCACCCCAATACGTATTCAAAATGTCCCGATATCCTGCCGGAAACTATATCAGATGAGAGTTTCTGTCTCCCACCTGCGTATTTCTTTTTCTATCATACACCAATATGAACAAAAAAGAAAGACATTTTTGATATTTTTTTGTAAGGATTTCAGGACATATTAGAATCTTCTGATCTCATCTTCGCTGTCATCATTTTCTTTACTGATTGAACGGATTTCCACATAATACCCTGTGGTTTCATTAATTTTTACCATGACACGGTCGCCTGCCTTGTGCCCTCTTATGGCTTTTCCCAACGGAGATTCTATACTGATCAGCCCTTTCATAGAATTTCCGCGAATGGAGGTTACCAGCTTATAGGTCTCTGTCTCATCATCATCTTCAAAATAAACTTCTACTGTATTATTCAGCCCCACTTCATCCTCATTCGACCGGTCTGAAACGATTCTGGCATTTTTTAGCATTCTTTCCAGATAGCGGATCCTGCTCTCATTGATATTTTTATCTTTCTTGGCTGCATGATATTCAAAATTCTCACTGAGATCTCCCTGTGCCCTAGCTTCTTTTACCGCTTCCAGTGCTTCCTTGCGGACTACCAGCTTTCGATATTCTATCTCTTTCTGAATCTTTTTGACATCATTTTCTGTGAGCTGCTCTCCCATATTTCCTGTACCTCTTTTTCTGTTCTAACACTCTGACCGGCGTTCTGCCAAAGGCAGATCCCGGAAATGAAATGATTTCTTTCCGCTGGCATAATCTCCCACAATTTGTCCGTTTCCGAACAGTTTGTATTTATAGCTGACCAGGCCTTCCAGTCCTACCGGTCCTCTTGCATGAAGCTTTCCGGTACTGATCCCCACTTCTGCTCCAAATCCATACCGATAACCATCCGCAAATCTGGTAGAGCAGTTCTGATATACTCCGGCAGAGTCCACAAGCATCATAAATTCTTCCGCAGTCTGTGCATTTTCTGTAATAATACAGTCCGTGTGATGGGATCCATAATAATTAATATGATCTACTGCTTCGCGAATATTCTTCACTGTTCTGGCTGATACAATATAATCCAGATATTCTTTTCGGTCATCTTCTTCCGTTGCTTTCACACAACCGGTCAGCTCCTGCACTGCTTTACTTCCCCGCAGTTCTACTCCATGTTCTTTTAATACTTTTCCCAGTTCCGGTAAAAGCTTCTCTGCTATCTCTTCATGGATTAACAGCGTCTCCACCGTATTGCAGGCAGATACATACTGTGTCTTGGCATCCAGAATAATTGGAATGGCTTTCCGTATGTCGGCATCCTTATCCACATAAATATGGCAGATACCATCTGCATGTCCCATAACCGGAATTCTTGTATGATTCATGATATACTGTACAAACTGATTGGATCCTCTCGGAATCAGGAGATCTACATATCCATCGCATTCCAGCAGTTCTGTGATCTCTGATCTGGCTTCCAGAAGCATCATACTGTGTTCCGGAAGACCTGCCTCCGTCACAGCACGGTGGATAATCTGGAACAGAATCTTATTCGTACGGATTGCCTCACTTCCACCTTTTAAAATCACGCAGTTTCCGCTCTTAATGCACAATGCCGAAATCTGCACCAACGCATCCGGTCTTGCCTCAAAAATAACACCGATCACCCCAATCGGACAGGTTACACGGTATAAGGTCAGTCCCTCATCCAATTCTCTGGCAAGCTGAGTCTGGAAAAGCGGATCTTTCAGCCTGATCAGATCGCGAATTCCTTCTGCCACATCGTGAAGCTTACCCTCGTCAAATTTAAGACGCTTCAATACCGGTGCTGCGATGTCATCTTTTTCTGCCTGTTCCATATCCTGTGCATTTGCTGCAAAAATCTCTTCTTTTGCAGACAGCAGTGCTTCTGCTACTGCCTGTAATGCATGGTTCCTTTTTTCTTCTGACATGCCTGCCAGCAATGGTGCTGACTGTTTCACTTTTTTAACTTCTTCCTTTATCTCCATTCCTGTATATCTCCTTCCTGCCTTATTTTGCATTCTAATCCTGACTGTGCGAATGACTTTGTGCTTTACTTTCCGCTAATCCTGTCATTCTGTGAATTCATTTTCTCTCTATTATAAAAGAGTTTTTTCTTTGCCGCAAGAGATGCTTCCAGATCTTTTTCTATTTCTCTCATTCACAGTTTTCCTGCATGCTTCTGATATAGAAAGCTATCTGATACGGAAGTCTCTCTTCTGGTGTCTCAAGGTTGCTTCCTATAATTTTTTTAATATTTCCCATCCGATATAATACAGTATTTCGATGAGTATAAAGTTCTCCTGCTACCGCCTGTATGCTCCCATTATGTTTCAGATAAGACTGTAGTGTTTCCACGTAACCGGCGCGATGTTCCCTGTCATAGTCTTCTAATGCCTCCAGACGTTCTGTCCTCATTTCCTGTAAAATCTCCGGATCCCCAACCGTATAGAGAAGACGGTATAGTCCACATTCATCAAACTTTACCACTGGCAGTTTTCGCGTCATGGCCATATGTACTGCTGCCTTCGCCCGCTGGTAACTGACTGCCAGATGTGATACATCCATGCGCCTGCTTCCAATCCCCACATACAGTTTCAGACCCGGCATACGCCTGTTTGCCCTTCGGATCGTTCCTTCAGCAAGCTGATACAAGAATTCTTCCGGAACTGCATTTGCCACCAGGACAAAATCTGAATTGTAGTAAAAAAAACTTGCATTGTGGGTAATCTCTTCCAGATACACCTGAATGCGGTAAGATAATTTCTTGCGTTCTACTGTATCCATAGCATCCAGTCCCTCACAAGTCAACAGCAACACCTGAAAACTTCCGTCCACAGCAAAATACTTCAACAGTTCTTTTCGATACGCTTCCTGATTATCCGGTGTCTCAATAGCCGCAATCAATGCCTCTATGATCTGCTCATCTGCGTTATCCTGTAAAAATACACGAATACTGAAATCTTTTATCATGTCTGACAGATGTACCTCCCACGGAACTGTCAGAAGTGGCAAATCATTTTCGTCACAATATGCCTTTAGTTCTTCCGGTACTTCAAAAATATATTGTCCCACATTGATAATCAGCCCCGATGCATGATGTCGGTTCAACTGCTGCGCCAGATGCATCCAGTCCTCTTTTTTCGGAAATCCTAAGCCCGTGGTTACTGCCAGTTCTTTTCCCCAGAAATTCTGTATAATTGTAGTATCTTCCAAAAGGTGCACCCAGCTTATGGAATTGGACCATCCTTTTCTTCCTGCCAGGAACTGCATATCATACCGCTTTTCTGCAATCAGCACCATATCTTCAATCGTAAAACTCATTGGTTCCTTCCTCTCTTTTTCTCGCTTTGATACAGTTTTTAGTGTTTTTTATATTTTTGACAATTCCTGCCCACTTTGCTTAGATACAGAATACATCTCTCATCTATCATAACAGTTTTTTGTGCTGTTGGCACATATTTTAACAAGAATTTTTAGAATTGTTTTCCATAGTTTTTCTGTTTTTTTGTGCTAGAATATAAATAGATAAAAAAGAACATATTAAAGGAGGCGAGGTTATGAGATTCATAACTTATACAAATTCTATGGATACTCTTTCTGTACCGGAATGGATCAAGACAGAGCGCTATATGTACTGTGACAATTTTGTAAATGATTATATGAAATCCGATCGATTCAGTCTTCTTTCTTTTATAAGAAATCTGTTTCGTAGATAGGAAGGTGCGGCAGCACGTTCTGACCTGATATTCAGAACTGTCGCGCTGACATCTGTTAATATATACACTCTCTTTTCTAAAAGGAGCATCTCTTAATCGAGATGCTCCTTTCAGACTGTAGACAAACTTGGTGTTGGGTGTTATGCCCAGCACCATTTTTCTTTT
>UQWA01000051.1 GCA_900544685.1 uncultured Lachnospiraceae bacterium
AGGCAACGGACTCTGACTCCGTCATTTCAAGGTTCGAATCCTTGTAGCCCAGCTTGAAAGCAGTGGTAAATCCGCTGCTTTTTGTTTTTATTTCAGAAATAAGTTGAATCTAAAGCTACAATGTTCTATAATTGGCAAGGTACCTCGATTGGAAATGAAAGGAGAAATCAGAATGCTCAAAGGAAAAACAGTTGTTTTGGGAGTGACAGGAAGCATTGCTGCATACAAGCTTGCATCACTGGCAAGCATGCTTGTGAAGAAGCAGATTAATGTACACGTTATCATGACACAGAATGCAACCAATTTCATCAATCCGATTACTTTTGAGACACTGACAGGTCATAAGTGTCTGGTAGATACCTTTGACCGGAATTTTGAATTTCAGGTAGAGCATGTGTCACTGGCAAAACAGGCAGATGTGGTGATGATTGCACCGGCAAGTGCCAATGTAATTGGAAAACTGGCACATGGAATTGCGGATGATATGCTGACCACTACACTGCTGGCATGCAGATGTCCAAAGTTCCTTTCTCCGGCAATGAATACAGCCATGTATGAGAATCCAATAGTACAGGATAATTTAAAAATACTGAAAAAATATAGTTATAAAGTGATTACTCCAGCCAGTGGTTATCTGGCATGCGGGGATACCGGATCAGGGAAGATGCCAGAGCCTGAGATTCTGTTTCAGTATATAGAACGTGAACTGGCAGGCCCGAAGGATCTGACAGGAAAAAAGGTTCTGGTCACTGCGGGACCGACGCAGGAGAACATCGATCCGGTACGTTATATCACGAACCACTCATCTGGAAAGATGGGATATGCAGTGGCAAAAGCAGCTATGCTGCGAGGCGCTGAGGTTACTCTGGTTAGCGGACAGACAGCTCTGACACCGCCGATGTTTGTAGATTATGTGCAGATTACCACAGCAGAAGAAATGTACCAGGCAGTCACCAGCAGAAGTGATGAGCAGGACATTATTATCAAAGCGGCTGCGGTAGCAGACTACAGACCAAAGACAGTTTATGAGAATAAAGTAAAAAAACAGGATGGACAGATGTCAATCGAGCTGGAGAGAACCAGAGATATTCTGGCCTATCTTGGAGAACATAAAAGGGAAAATCAGTTTTTATGTGGATTTTCCATGGAAACGGAGAATATGATAGGTAATTCCAGAGCCAAATTACAGAAAAAGAACCTGGATATGGTTGCCGCCAACAACGTAAAAGTAGAAGGCGCAGGTTTCCAGGGGGATACGAATGTAATGACTCTGATTACACAGGATCAGGAAATTGCCCTTCCATTAATGAGTAAGGAGGAGGTAGCCGATAAGATCCTGGATACCATCAGGAGTGCGATGTAATCCACCTCTGACGTAACCCGTTAACAGGATTTGGGACAGAAATGAACTGTCCGTCCATCACCGTATTGTATCCCGGAGGGGAACAGTAACAAGGAGGAAATTATGAGAAACACAAAAACAAGTAACATGACAATTATGGCGCTTATGACAGCGGTACTGCTGATCTTTGCCTGCACACCAATTGGAACAATCCCGATCGGTCCGTTATCTATTTCTCTGAATATGATACCGGTAGCGATCTGTGCCATAGCCATGGGACCGGCAGGAGGAGCTACGGCAGGAGCAATCTTCGGATTATTAAGTTTTCTGCAGTGCTTCGGAATCGGTATCCCAAGTGGAATGGGAATTATCTTAGTAGGAATTAATCCGGTTCTGGCATTTATTCAGAGATTTGTGCCAAGGCTCTTAGACGGATTACTGCTCGGATATATTTTCAGAGCAGTCAGCAAGAAAAACGTTTATGCAGGCTGTGCGATTACCGGATTTTTCTCAGCGTTTTTAAATACTGTATTTTTTATGGGAGCGCTTGTACTGTTATTTGGTAACACCGAATATGTACAGGGACTGATCGCCGGAAGAAATGTAATCGTCTTCATCTGCGCATTTGTAGGAGTGAATGCAGTAGTAGAGATGGTTGTAGCAACACTGATCACCGGAGCGGTAGGAAGTGCATTATTCCGAGCAAAAGTGTTAAGCAGATAAAAGGAGAACATCAATGATTCTGACCATAGATATCGGAAATACCAACATCGTGGTTGGTGGTATCGACAAAGATAAAACATATTTTATAGAAAGACTTTCCACCGTGCGTACCAAGACGGAACTGGAATATGCCATAGATATCAAGCTTCTTCTGGACATCTACAAGATCCGTCCGGATCAGATAGAAGGAGGTATTATCTCTTCTGTAGTACCGCAGATTACGAATATTGTGCGAATTGCCGCAGAAAAGATCCTGAAAAAAGAAGTAATTGTATTGGCGGCAGGCGTGAAGACCGGACTTAATATTAAGATTGATAATCCGGCTCAGCTCGGTGCCGATCTTGTAGCCAATGCAGTGGCAGGAGTCAAATATTATCCGGTGCCTCAGATCATCATCGATATGGGAACAGCAACCACCCTGTCTGTAGTAGATGATAAAAAGCAATACATAGGCGGCATGATCCTGCCGGGACCGCGCATTTCTCTGGATGCTTTGACATCCCGCGCATCTCAGCTCAGTGGCATCAGCCTGGAAGCCCCGAAGCACATCATCGGCAAGAACACGATTGAGTGTATGAAGAGCGGTATTGTATACAGCAATGCAGCGGCTATGGACGGAATGATTGAACGAATCGAAGAAGAGATGGGAAGTAAGGCAACTGTGATCGCTACAGGTGGCCTGGCAAAGAGCATCGTACAGCACTGCAAACGGGAAATCATCCTGGATGAAGAACTGATGCTGAAAGGACTCTATATCATTTACGAAAAGAATAAGCAGTAAGTAAATTCAATAAAAACAAAGAAAAGACTGTACATTTTTACATGAGATCATGTAAAAAGTACAGCCTTTTTTTGCGTCTGTCAATGATTCTGAATCAGACCTTTCAAGTTTTTTGGAGAAATAATATTTTATTGACAAAATCAAGAATAATAGAGTATAAGTATCAATTGATACCGAAATGGAGTGGCAATTTGGAAGAAACAAAAACCAGGCAAGTTACAGAAAATGGATTGATTGTATATAGAAAAACTGTCAGCAAAGTAATATACTATAAATATCTAAAAAGATCGAGGGAGGAACATAAAATGAAGAGAAAATCCAGAATGTTATTACTGCTATTTACCATGATGCTTATCTGTAGCATGCCGGTATCTGCCAATGCCATGAGTGCAACAAATAAAAAAGCGCATAAGGCGTTCACATCCCAGTTGAAGAAGGATAAGAAGCAGTTTTGCAGTTTTTCAAAATCAAAGCTGAAGTATGCTTATGCAGATATTGATGGGGACAAGGTTGATGAACTGATTACGGAACCTGGATATGGATATTGCAGCCAGATTATCTATGATTACCAGAATGGAAAAGTAAAATCTGTAGCAGTTTGTTCACAGGGAACATTTACGACTTATTATCCAAAGCATAAAGCTATTTTTATTAAGAAGTCAGGTCATATGGGATATTTATCTGATTTCTATCTGAAGTTTAACGGAAAAAGCTACAAATGGGTAGCAACTGCAAGCTATGAGTATAAAACATATGATTATTCTAAAAGACCATCGAAGACAACCTATGCGGTAAAAAGCAAGGCTGTCAGTAAAAAACAATATATTGCTTATACGAAGAAAGTGGTGAAGGGAGAAAAAGGCAAGTCCTTCAAATCCCTGAAGTGGAAAAAGTACTGATAACTTGAAATGCACAACACAAACCGATATAATGAATGCCAGGAGTTGAATTAACTGCTCCTGGTATTTTAAAATTATCCGCTATCGGACAAGATGGAGGAATACATGAACTGGATAAAAAAGAATAAAAAGAAGTTCTGGTTCGCACTGCTGATCAATGGTGCATTATTGCTGTTGCTTTTACTGATTTTCCGTCCCAAGTATGAGACAAATGATGATATGGGAATCTTGTGTATGGTCAGTGGTGTGAAGCTGGGGGCAGATGCCCATCTGGTGTATATTAATTATGTGCTAGGGAAGCTTCTGGCATGGTGTTATCAGGCGGCAGGCAGTGTACCGTGGTATGCGATGGTTCAGTATGGTGCGCTGTTGATGGCATTTACTGCCATTACTTATGTATGTCTGAACAAGATCGAGAGTCGGAATGTGATCTGGATCCTGGCAGCGCTCCTGACAGCATTTTCCTATGAAGCCTATATCAGAATACAGTATACGAAAACAGCTGGAATTCTGTCGGCAGCAGGTCTGTTCTTATTCTGTTATGCAGTGGTCAGTGAAGAAAAATATAAGCAGAGACTACTTGGCAGCATTTTACTGTGTGCTTTGGGATTCATGTATCGGAATGTACAGTTTTTTGCAGAGGCAGCTTTGATGTCTGTAGCAGGAATTCCGGTATTGTTTTCCTGTTCCCGTCAGTTAAAGAAAAAGAAAAATACCATTCTGGTGCAGGGACTGGCAGGATGTGCGATTCTGGCAGTGGTGCTTGGCGGCCTGTTCGCAGCAGATAAACTGGCATACCGCTTGGAAGTATGGCAGGATTATCTGGCATATAATACTGCCCGTACAGAACTGTATGATTATGGTTTCCCGGACTACGAATCCTATAAAGAGACTTACAATGCATTACAAATTGATGAAAATGCATTCAAGTTCTATAAGCAGTGGAATCATGGAGATCCGGAGAAAATGTCCACAGAAGTAATGGGGAGCATCGCTTCTGCAAAACCGGAGAAGGCAGTTAATAAAAAGCTGATTTCCGGGTATCTGCAGCTGTTTCCAGTGAAGTTTTTTACCATTGCGGTATTCCATATCTTTCTGATGGTATTTCTTTACAGTTTTCTGACCGGAACAGTCAGCGGTGAAGCGGTGCTGTCACTGATAATTGAAGCAGTGATGGTGATGCTGTTGTATTTTTACCTGTATTATCAGGGCAGATATCTCTATAATAGAGTTGATGTGGGAATATGGCTGGCTGCTTCATTGGTAATAGTGTGGAATTATCGTCCAGGAAATGGAAAATATTCATGTGTCGGAGGAGCGGTATTGGCAACCTTGGCTCTTGCAGTCAGTGTGTCACAGGGCAACTGGGTTTCACGCCTGCGACTGAATGCCAAAGAAGATTATTCCAAGATGAGGGCGTTCATTAAAGAACTCCACAGTGACCAGGAACATTTGTATCTGACAAAGATGGGAACGGTATCTTTTGCAAAGGCATATGACGTGTTTGATGTGATTCCAAAGGGAATGGCTGATAATCTGTATCCCCTTGGCGGATGGACAGCTAATACACCAGTCTATACAGAATTACTGGAAAAATATGGTGTGACCAATCCGTTTCGGGATATGATTGGCAATGAGAAGGTTTATCTGGTGGATAAAGAAATCGACAGGACCATGGAATATCTGCATACCTATTATGATGCGGATGCAGAAGCAGAAGAAGTGGCAGTAAACGGAAAAACAGGAATTTACCAAATTAAATAACAGATATGACAGAACAGGGTATCTCAGAAATGGGATGCCCTGTTTTTGATTGACAGAAGTCAGATACAGTGCTATTATTTCAAAAAAGAATAGTTCAATATTGAAATAAAAAAGGAGGAAGGCATGAATCAAATACTTTTTATGGTACATAATTCATTGGAATTATATGAAAGCCTGTGCCAGCCGGTTTGCAGGGAGTGGAATTTGCCACAGACTGCGCTGGACATTCTTTTGTTTCTGGCAAATAATTCAGAATATGATACGGCCAGGGATATCTGCCGGATTCGTGGAATCAAGGCAAATCTGGTTTCTTTCCATGTAGAGAAGCTGGTGCAGGCAGGCTATCTGCAGCGAGAAGCAGTGCCGGGAGATCGACGCCGGGTGAAACTTCTACTGACAGAAAAGAGTATCAATGTGGTTGAGCAGGGAAGAGCAGTGCAACAAAGTTACCGAGAGATTTTGACGGCCCATATTGCACCATCCGACATGGAAGCGTTCGGACGATGCATGGACACGATGTGGCAGAATATAGAAGCTGCAAAACGTACTGGCACCAAAATAAAATTGACAGAAAAAGGAGATAAGAAAAGATGAACTGGGTTATCATGATTTTAGTAACATTTTTTGCAGGAATGGGGGCAGGTCTCGGTACCGGATTTGCAGGAATGAGTGCAGCGGCAGTAATCAGTCCGATGCTGATTACGTTTCTTCATATGGATCCGTATATGGCAGTGGGAATTGCGCTGTCCTCAGATGTACTGGCAAGTGCAGTATCTGCCTATACATATGGAAAGAATAAAAATCTGGATATTAAAAATGGAATTATTATGATGTGCAGTGTTCTTGTATTTACGGTAGTGGGAAGCTTCATTGCCAGTCTGGTACCATCTAAGACCATGGGAGGCTTTTCCACAGTCATGACCTTCTTCCTTGGGGTGAAGTTCATTGTAAAACCGGTTATGACAACGAAAGAGAGTATGCAGGGAGTATCTGCAAAAAAGCGTGCGATACAGTCGATTATCTGTGGAATGCTGATTGGATTTATCTGTGGTTTTGTAGGCGCCGGTGGTGGTATGATGATGCTTCTGATTCTGACCAGCGTATTGGGATATGAGCTGAAAACAGCCGTAGGAACCAGTGTATTTATTATGACATTTACGGCGCTGACAGGAGCAGTATCCCATTTTACTATCGGTGGAATGCCAGACTGGACTGTTTGGGTCCTGTGTGTGGTATTTACCTTTATCTGGGCAAGGATTGCAGCAGTATTTGCCAATAAAGCAGACCCGAAAGTACTGAACAGAGCGACCGGAGTAGTTCTGGTCATTCTGGGAGCGGCAATTTTCCTGTTTTCACTGATATAATCCACATAGCATTTTGTCACTGAGAAAAATAGGGACTATCCATGCCGGACAAATCGCGTTAAAATAGAGAAAAAATTTGATTTAGTCTGAAAGGAATTCAGGTATGAATGTTTTTGATATTATTGGACCGGTTATGATCGGACCATCGTCATCTCATACAGCCGGGGCAGTCAGGCTGGGGCGTGTAGCATGGCAGATCCTGGAGGATGAACCGCAAAAAGCGGTAATTGAGCTGTCAGGCTCCTTTGCACAGACCTATCGGGGGCATGGAACAGATAAAGCCTTGATCGCAGGGATCATGGGAATGAATTCGTTTGACGAGAGAATCCGCTGTTCTCTGGAACTGGCAAGGGATCAGGGACTGGAATATGAATTCCATGAAGTGACAATACCAGACAGTCATCCGAATACTGCACGGATACATCTTCTTGGAAAAAGCGGCAAAACTGTAGATATTCAGGGAGCATCGGTGGGAGGCGGAAACATCTTGGTAGAGAAGATCAATGGCATGGATGTATCTTATACCGGACAAAGTACCACTATTTTAGTGCGGCATTATGACCGCCCCGGAGCAATTGCAGCGGTGACGAATTTTATGGCGTATTCTGATGTTAATATCGGCAATTTCAGGCTTTCCAGACAGAAAAAAGGCGGGGAGGCCATTATGACCATTGAGATTGACGGGGAAGCACCGGAAAAGCTGACGGAACAGTTAAAGGTATTGCCGCATGTAATCAGTGCGATTATTCTGAAAGTGATATAGGAGTGGATATGGAATACACAACAATCAGAGAGCTGGTAGAGACAGCACTGGAAAAAGGCAGAAGTATTGGAAAAGCGGTGTTGGAGGATCAGGCAGTGCAGATGGAGCAGTCTGAAGAAGCATTGATGGCGCAGATGGAGAAAAGCCTTCAGGTTATGGAAAAGGCTGTGGAGAGAGGTATGGATCCACAGCTTCGTTCTACTTCGGGCCTGACCGGAGGAGATGCCTGGAAGATGATGGAGTATGGAAAAAGTGGCGGAATCACAGGCAGTTTTATGACAGGTGCCATGGCCAGAGCACTGGCAGTATCGGAGTACAATGCTGCGATGGGAAAGATTGTAGCGGCTCCGACAGCAGGTTCCTGTGGAATTATGCCGGGCTGTCTGGTAAGTGTGATGAAGGAACGTAACATCTCCAGAGAGAAAGTAATCGAGGGTATGTTTACAGCAGCAGGATTTGGAATGGTCATTGCAAAAAGAGCAAGTGTATCAGGTGCGCAAGGCGGATGTCAGGCAGAATGTGGGTCGGCGGCAGCAATGACAGCAGCAGCAATGGTGGAAATGATGAACGGTTCGCCCAAGCAGGCGGCGGATGCCTGTGCCATCGCACTGAAAAATCAGCTTGGTCTGGTGTGTGATCCGGTAGCCGGGCTGGTGGAGATACCATGTATCAAACGAAATGTAGCAGGCATTATGGTTGCATTTTCTTCTGCAGATATGGCGCTGGCAGGTATAGAGTCCAGAATCCCGGCAGATGAAGTCATAGACGCAATGAAGGAGGTTGGAGACAGTCTACCATGTGCGTTGAAGGAGACTGCACAGGGAGGACTTGCCAATACACCAACAGCAAAAAGAATGAAAGAAAGTGTGTTTGGCACACAGAATCGGGACTGACGGAGGCAACAGAGATGAAGAAAGATCTATCAGGCAGTCTGCTGAATGTACTGATTCAGATGGGAGAAGCTCTGCAGAACAGCGGAGCAGAGATTTATCGTGTAGAAGATACCTTGAATCGTATTGGGTATGCATATGGGGCGGAAGAGATGAATGTGTTTGTGATTACCTCCAGCATTATCATTACGATCAAGATGCCTGAAAAGGAACCATTGACACAGACGAGACGGCTGAAAAAATCCGGTGGCAATGACTTTGTGAAACTGGAGGCCCTAAATGAACTTAGCAGGAAAATTTGTAGCAGCCAGATATCAGTAGATGAGTTTGAACAGCAGTTGGACAGGATTGTTTTCAGTAGTTCCAGTGAAAAAATGTTGTTGCTGGGAAATGTACTGGCAGCAGCCAGCTTTGCTGTATTTTATGGAGGGTCAATATGGGATTTTCTGGTGGCAGGAATGATGGGCGCAGTGATCTGGCTTCTGGAAAAATATATGGCACCTATCTGTCTGAATTCAGTTGCCTATCAGATCGCAGCGTCGTTTTTAAGCGGTGTGGGGATCTGTATGGTCAGCAGGATCTTTCCGGGACTGCATATGGATAAAATTATGATAGGAGACATCATGCTGTTAATACCGGGACTGATGTTTACCAATGCTATTCGTGATGTATTGCTTGGTGACACCATATCGGCTAGCATGCGTTTAATCGAAGCATTGCTGCTGGCAGCGGCACTGGCACTGGGATTTTTTGCAGCTATATGGCTGGTAAGGGGGATCTGATAAATGAATGCAATCATACAACTGATCACAGGGGCAGCAGGATCTGTGGGATTCGGTCTGATTTTTCATATTAACAAGAAATATCTTCCTGCAGCAGCTATGGGAGGGGCACTTGGATGGCTGGTTTATCTGCTATTGTCACATAATGGAAATCATATTTTTGTATCTATGTTGGCTGCCAGCTTCTGCGTGGCAGTTTATGCAGAAATATTGGCTCGTTTGTATGGTGCTCCGTCCACACCGTTTTTTGTTACATCGGCCATACCACTGATACCGGGAAGTACTCTTTATTATTGCATGAGTGCACTGGCAGAAGGAAATATTATGCAGGCAGAGAAATATGGGGGACAGACCTTTCTGTGTGCATTGGGGATTTCCGGAGGAATGGCAATTGCCTGGTGTATTTGTGATCTGACAAGAAAAATAAAAAAAGTCAAAAAAAGGTGTTGACAAATACTGGCACGGGTGATAATATAATGGAGCTGTCTGACAGAGACAGCAAGAAACACAAATCTTCAATCGAAAGATTGAAAAAAGTTAAAAAAGTTGTTGACAAACTTCAAAAGCAGTGCTATGATATAAAAG
>UQWA01000052.1 GCA_900544685.1 uncultured Lachnospiraceae bacterium
ATGTTGTCATAAAAGGTTCTGTTGATCGAAATATTTACTTTGATTTTACAGTGCTGCCTTGTATTGGGAACAGCACTTTTTACTGCAGGAAAACACTATGCCAGGCATTTCGTGCAACTGACGGTTGGAAGTTATATGTTGTTGTACCTTGGGATAATCTCCTGTGAAAATATGCAGATTGAAGGTTTTTGGTATTATTTGTTTCAAGGTGTTTTTGAGGCAGCAACAATTCACTATGCGGTGGCAAAGATTTTCGGTCCTTTGCTTTTTGGGCGGGGATGGTGTGGTTATGCCTGTTGGACGGCTATGGTACTGGATTTTCTGCCTTACAAACAGCCGAAAAAGCCAAGAAAGGAAAAGCTGGGCATTCTGCGTTACGTGATGTTTGCAGTATCCCTGGCAATGGTTTCTGGCTTGTTTTTGATGAAAATCACAAATCTGGAGAAAATCATGTTCTGGATGTTCCTTGCAGCAAATGCCTGCAGGTTTGCCCCATGAATGTTGAAGTCAACAAAGAATCTCGTAAGCGCAAAAATGGGACGGAGTGCATTTTATGCTACGAATGCACGAAAGCCTGTCCCACCAAAGCACTGTATTAGGATAAAAATCATGGATTGCTGAAATCGATTTCAATCTTTGCCACCGGCAGCATCCTGGAAAAAACTGGTGAAGCAATTGAAAAGTAATATGATAAAGTGTAATATGGTAAGAGATTATTTAAGAAAATGAAATCAGAACAGGAGTAGAACTGTGTTAATCAGTGAAAAAATATTTTATTTAATTGGAAAAAATAAATTAACCCAGAAGGAATTTTCAGAGCAGACGGGTATTTCACAGAGTACGATCAGTGACTGGAAAAGGAAGAAGACGAACCCGTCAGCAGATAAAATCCTGAAAATATGTGAAGTATTGAGAGTGACACCGTATGAATTGCTGTCAGAGTCTGATATCAGTAAAGATGGTAAAATGGATTGTATTCTGGCATTAGATAAAGAGGAAGAATTTCTGTTAGAAGGTTTCCGAGATCTGCATAGCAGACAGAAAGACCGTTTGATCGGCTATCTGACTGCGTTGCGGGAAAAATAACAGAAAATGCTTGCATCTGCCTTCCCCTCGTACTACAATGAATCCTTGTGAGAACGGAGGTATGAAAAAAATGACAGAGAAAACAGAAAAACAGTTACCTGTATTCAGAGGGGAGATTTCTCTGCTGGCGGTTATTATGATCAACAGTTTAGGTGTGGTGCTGATGTTGTTTGCGGGATCGGGTATTTCAGCAATCTCCAGTGTACCGTATGCATTATCCCTGGTATTTCCGCACCTGACCCTTGGAACCTGGACCTATATTTTTCAGGGAGCACTGATTTTTTCTCTTATGATTATGAGAAAGAAGTTTGTACCGAACTATCTGTTTAGTTTTGTAGTTGGATTTGCATTCAGTATGATGCTGGATGTGTATGAACTGAAACTGGCATGGCTGCCAATGACGGTACCGTGCCGCGTACTGTATTTTGCGGCAGGTTATCTGTTGATTGCCTTTGGTGTGGCATTGTCTAATCGCTGCGGGCTCCCGATTATCCCAACGGACTTATTTCCAAGAGAAGTGTCAGCCATTAAAAACTGGAAGTATTCCAGAGTGAAGATCACCTGTGATCTGACCTGTCTTGCAGTAACAGGACTTCTGACGGGAATTTTTCTCGGGCATATTGACGGTCTTGGGATTGGAACAGTCATTGCGGCATTCACTATGGGAAAAGTGATTGGAAGCATTGGAGAGTGTATGGATCATCATGTGAAATTTGTTTCTTTCATGACGAAGAAAAATGCGATGTAATGAAGGCATATGATTTGAAGATTATGAAAAATGAATACAATAAAACTATCACAGCTTGTTTCGTAGGATATATTGTGTAGGCAATTGTAAACAGTTTTGTGGATCGGATTGGAGGAGGTCTTTTGGATAACAGAAGGCAAAGTAACAGATCATGGAGAAGGGGAAGGTATGGGTGTGAAGGGAAAAAGAAGCTTTTTCAAAGTGTTACTGTTGTTGGTGTGTCTTTTAGTCTGTCAGAGTATGGAAACAGCGGCAGCAAAGACACCGGTTGCCACCCACGGAAGACTGTCGGTGAAAGGCACCAATCTGGTGGATACGAAAGGAAAGAAGTTTCAGCTTCGAGGAATCAGTACACACGGCATCAACTGGGATGTGGGTGCACCTTTTGTGAACAAGTCAGCGTTTCAGACACTGCGGGATGACTGGGGAGTCAATGCGGTGAGGCTTGCCATGTATACTGCTGAATATAATGGATATTGCTCTGGCGGCAATAAGGGTGCACTAAGAAAGAAGGTTTATGACGGAGTAAAATACGCAACAGATCTTGGCATGTATGTGGTGATTGACTGGCATATTTTAAGAGATGGGAATCCTAAGTCCCATCTGAAAGAAGCAAAGTCATTTTTTAATACAGTATCAAAAAAATATAAAAATCATAACAATGTGATCTATGAGATCTGCAATGAGCCAAACGGATGCAGCTGGAAAGATGTGAAAAGCTATGCGGAGCAGATTATCAAAGTAATCCGTAAAAATGATGCCAATGCACTTATTATTATTGGTACACCGACCTAGTCGCAGCTTGGAGATGATGTAACTGGAAATCCGTTGAAAGGTTATAAGAATCTGATGTATGCCCTGCATTTTTATGCCAATGAGTGCAGTCATAATCAATACCTTCCGGGAAAATTAAATACTGCAAGAAAAAAAGGCCTTGCAGTGATTGTCTCTGAATTTGGGCTGTCCGCAGCCAGCGGAGGCGGTGGGATCAGTACAAAATCAGCGGATAAATGGATGAAACGGCTGAATGATGCCAATATCAGTTATTTCTGCTGGAGTCTGAGCAATAAGAATGAATCCTGTTCTCTGCTTTCGGCAAAAACAAAAAAGATTGGTAAATGGAAGACTTCAGAACTTTCCAAAGCCGGAAAATATATCCGAACCCAGTACCGTGCAAGGAAAAAGGCACTGGGAAGCAACAGTTAAAAAATGCTCTTATGTCTGACAGATATTCAGGCGTAAGAGCATTTCTGTAAAAGATATTGTATCAGGATGGTCTAAGCCATACCATTTGCCAATTTATATTTGTATAACATTTCGGCGTGGTTCTGTTCTTCTACCTGAATATCGGCAAGCAGCCTGCGGATGTCACTGGAGCCGAAGGCGAAGACTTC
Source organism: uncultured Lachnospiraceae bacterium (assembly GCA_900544685.1). Classification (GTDB taxonomy): domain Bacteria; phylum Bacillota; class Clostridia; order Lachnospirales; family Lachnospiraceae; genus Marvinbryantia. Next base: position 3,229 of record UQWA01000052.1, read on the forward strand.
TGTGTTGTATTCTCCGGATACCAGTTTTTCGGTAGCAATACAGTCTGTGGCAAGAAAGGCATCCTGCATTTTATCCTCAGATACGGCAATTTCAGTGTAGGTTGCTTTTGGAGTGTAATTACGTCCGTCACTGTCGTTACAGTTGCAGGATGGAACTTGTCCCTTTAAAACATCTGCGAGAGAAGAAAAGTGAGTGCGCTCTTTTTCCTGAAGCATCTGAAAGAGATTTTTCAGTTCAGGATCTTTTGCCTGCTGAGCATAACGCCCGTATTTTTCCACACAACTTTTTTCCTGAGTCTGCAGATCTTCAATGACAGCACGTTCTTTTTCACTTAAAATCATATTATTTCGTCCTTTCCAAATAGTTTATTGTTTCATATGGAGCCAGTACATCATACTGCAAATAACTGTACCACATAACTTACTTGAATTTTCATTCTGTGTTATTAGCCCAGTTAATTTTTGTATGCTGTACTAGTATGCACTGAAAATCAAGGTTATATTCGCAAATAAAAAGGAAACAGCTTACTTTTGTGCTGACAGCATATTTTGCAATGCACAGAAAATTTAAAGAAAATATATTTTGGGACTGGATTCATTTATGTTTACTGTTATAATAAATAGACGGTAACTGTCAGGCGGCAGAACAGTTCAGGCAGATGGATACAAGGAGAGGAATATGGAGAAAGATCAGGTTTTACAGGGAAATGAGAAGATAGAAGAAGCCATTCGGGGGCTTCAAAATGAGCCAACACAGGAGATGCTGGCTCATGCCCTGACGGTGGTCAGAAGAAGAATGAAAGAGAATGGACATTTGATTGTGGCAGTGGATCCGGCAGGAGCAATGGAGAGCCTGCAGGTCCAGACCATACAGACAGCAGATGGAAAACGGTGGTTTGCAGCGTTTACCGGGTTTGAGGAACAGATGAAGGGAAGCAATGCGGTGATGTCAGCATTTACGGCAGAGATCGAAAAATTGTTCCAGATGACACTGCAGACAGAAGAAATAGAGGGACTGATTTTGAATCCCTGGGACTGTACGATGATGCTCAGTAAGAGCCTTATTCACATCGTGCTTGGGGAAAACAGATAAATTTGTGGATAAGAGGGGAAAACATGAAACAGAATAAATACGAAATTGATATGTGCCATGGTACCATTATGGATAAGTTGATTTCTTTTGCACTGCCATTGATGTTGTCCAGCATTTTGCAGCTGATGTTTAATGCAGTGGATGTCATTGTGGTGGGAAGATTCAGTGGAAGTCAGGCACTGGCAGCTGTGGGATCTACCACGGCACTGATTAATACATTTACCAATCTTTTTATAGGGGTATCTCTGGGAGCCAACGTATTGGCGGCGAGATTCTATGCAGCAGGAAAAGAAAAAGAGATGTCAGAGACCGTACATACAGCAATTACATTAGCACTGATCAGCGGACTGGTGATGGCAGTCATCGGACAGATTTTTGCAAGAGGTGCACTGGAGCTTATGGGCACGCCGGAGGATGTCATTGACAAGTCCACACTGTATATGCGGATCTATTTTCTGGGAATGCCGTTTTTCATGATGTATAACTATGGAGCGGCAATCCTGCGAGCAGTGGGAGATACCAAAAGACCGTTGCTGTTTTTGATTGTGTCAGGTATAACCAATGCATTGTTAAACATGACTTTTGTTATTGTTTTTCATATGAGTGTGGAGGGAGTAGCTATTGCGACAGTGATTTCTCAGATACTGTCCTGTACGCTGGTATTACGCTGTCTGCATCATACAGAAGGCTGTTATCAGCTCCGGTTCTCCAGACTGAAGATAAAGAGCTATTACCTGAAACAGATTTTCCAGGTGGGAATACCGGCGGGAATTCAGAGTATTGTCATTAATTTTTCCAATGTACTGTTACAGTCCTCAGTGAATTCCTTTGGTTCTGTATCTATGGCAGGTTATACGGCAGCGGATAACCTGATGGGATTCATATATGTATCGGTTAATGCTGTGACACAGGCGTGTATGAGCTTTACCAGTCAGAATTACAGCGTGGGAAATTATAAAAGAATGGACAAGGTGCTGCGGAACTGTATGATATTGTCAGTTGCAGTAGCTGCTGTGATGGGAAGCTGCTTCTGGTTCTTCGGACCACAGATTCTGCGTGTATACACCAATAATCCAGAGGTCATCACCCATGCCATGGAGATTATGTCCATTACGGTAATGCCATATTTCCTGTGCGGAATCATGGATCTGTTTCCGGGAGCACTTCGCGGAATGGGACATTCCGGAGTGCCGATGATCCTGTCTGTCATCGGAACCGTAGGAACCAGAATTATCTGGATCTTTGGTGCATTTCCACATCACAGGACACTGCGTTTCCTGTTTGTCTGCTATCCGGGATCCTGGGCAGTTACAATTATTCTGCAGGTTGTCTGTTTCTGGTTTGTAAGGAAGAAAGTACACCGAAATTACATGTCTGAGGCGTAGCTGAAGAACTGAATAATGAAAAAGAAAAGAGCACAAAGAATTCCAGATAATATTTGGGATTCTTCGTGCTTTTATGTTGTATGGCAGAAAAATAAACCACCTGCTCGGCAGGTGGAGGGAGTAGCTTTA
>UQWA01000053.1 GCA_900544685.1 uncultured Lachnospiraceae bacterium
TTCGCAAGATACGGTGTACAGTTTGATGTCTATTATGACAGTCATGCGGCAGCATCTGCACATGGACATCAAACATGGGAATGTTATCTGGCAGATGATAATGGAAGCAATGAAGTGGAAGTGACCAGGACAAGAGATGTAGATGTGCTGAATGTCACCTTAAATAGTGGAAACCTGATGTCAATCTGTCAGGACAGGCTGGGATTTTTCCAGAAAGAACTGTTCAGTGCCTATAACGATACGAAAGGCAACTTGCAGATGTTTGCAACACCGGTTGATTTTAACTGGTATTCCAGTGTGACCAGCTATTATGGATACAGGATTCATCCAATATCAGGAGCAAATCAGCTTCATAATGGTATGGATATCGGAGCACCGGAAGGGACAAAAGTAATGGCAGGGCTGACCGGAACGGTTACAACTTCTGCTTATAACGACAGCTATGGCAATTATGTTGTGATCAAGGACAGTAAAGGCTATGAGCTGCGGTATGCACATTTAAGCAGCCGGAGTGTATCTGCAGGTGTATCCGTCACGAAAGGTGATGAGATTGGTCTTGTAGGAAATACTGGAAATTCTACAGGAAGCCATCTTCATATTGAACTTCTGAAAAATGGAGAGCGCTTAAACCCGATCTTTTATCTGGAAACTGGAGAAGGGGCAGGCTTTGGCGGCAATGAATACACCAGTGAAGCGGCACAGCGTTTGTTGAACGAAGCAGCGAGATATCTAGGAACACCGTATGTGTGGGGTGGATATTCTCCAAGTGGATTTGACTGTTCTGGATTTGTAAGTTACTGCCTGACAAACTCTGGTGTAAGGAATACAGGAAGATTGACTGCACAGGGAATGTATGACATCTGCACGCCGGTATCTCAGTCAGAAGCACAGCCGGGAGATCTGATCTTCTTTACAGGTACTTACGATGCAGGAGTTCCGGTAACGCATATCGGAATCTATGTGGGCAATGGTCAGATGATCCATTGTGGGCATCCGGTGCAGTATACGTCCATCAACTCTCCATACTGGCAGAGTCATTTCTATGGATTCGGACGATGGTAAGGAAAAGGGCGGTGTAACAGCCGTCCGGAAAGGAGAAGCGATGAAAAGTCTTGAAAAAGCAACGGCAGATTATGAGAAAGCCAAGGAAAAAATGGAAGCATCCAAAGCCAGATATGAAGCAGATTTAAAGCGTTTCAAGGCTGCGGAGATAGCAAAAACAGAAGCGGAAAATCTGGAAATTGTAAAAATTATCCGTGCAATGGATATGAGCATTCCAGAGCTGGAAGCTTTCAAAAAGAGAATGAAAAATGAACTGCCCGGCAGGGTAGAAATACAGAAGGAGGAAACAAGGTCTGATGATGAATTTAGAGAAGATGAAACAGAAGAAATCTAAAAATAGCGTGAAAAAAGGATTGCTTGCGGCAACAACGATTCTTTGCTTGACATCGCCTATGTTGCAGACACAGAGTGTGTTAGCGGCAGAGAATACAGCACCCGCAATTACGATTGAAAAGCCAGATGGCTGGAGACAGGGGGAAACGGCAGTCGCAATTACTGTGGATGCCAGTCATATGCCAGAAGGATTTTCTATCACAAAAATTGAAGCGAAAGCTGGGAAAGACGGAAGCTGGCAGGATGTGACAGGGAATGGAAGTATTTCCATTACTGGTAATCAGACGGTCTATGTGCGTGTGACAGATGGTGAGGGGAAGGTCTATGAGCAGAATCGCTCTATTAAATGTTATGACACAGAAAAGCCTACGCTTTCTGCATCTCTGACAGATGGTGTACTGACGATTCAGGGAAATGATACCGTTTCCGGCATTACTTCTGTGACAGTTAATGGCACCACTTATACAGATCTGAAGGATGGAATGCTGAGAGTGCAACTGACACAGAAAGATTTTACAACAAAACAGATTGAAATCACGGTAACGGATGGTGCCGGAAATACTTCTGAAAAGTATGTGTTGCAGAATCCTTATTATGAATGGGCAAAGAAGCAGGCAGAGAAACAGAAAACTTCAGGTGACAGCAATGGTGCGATGGCAACCACGACCAGTGCAGATGCAACTGGGACTGAGAAAACAACGACTTCACCACTTCCGCAGGATGCACAGGCTTCTGAGCCAACAGATGCAAAAGGAACTGTGGATGATCGGACAGTGACAGGTATTGAGGAACAGCTTAATAAAGAAGGCGAGACAGCAGATTCTGTTACCAAAACAGCTACGGAAGGCACAAAAGAGTTTTATACCATTTCAACTAAGAGTGGTAAGATTTTTTATCTGATCATCGACAATTCAAAATCTCAGGATAATGTGTATTTCCTTACCGAAGTCAGTGAGAAAGACCTGATGAACTTCACACTTTCTGATTCTGTGACACTTCCGGAAGTAGATATTGTTTATGCAGAACCAGAGAAACAGGCTGAAGAAGAAAAGCCGGAAACGACAGAGACAGATGAGAAAGATAAGGTAGAGGATGAAATTCAGATGCCAGAAGACAAAAGTTTGGCAGGGACTTATCTACTGATCGGATTGGTTGCTGTTGGAGCTGCGGCAGGTGGTTATTACTTGAAAGTCTACAAACCGAAACATGAATATGATGATGAAGATGAGATGGAAGAGGATGAAAATGAATCCGAAGATTCAGAGTCAGAAAAACGGGAAGTAGACGATGCAGATGAGCAGGAAGAACAGGAAAATGCAGGGACAGAAGTTTTGAAAGATGAAGATTTCAATGATGAGGTACTAGAAGATGAAGAAGAGGAGCAGGAGTAAATGAAATTAGTGATTGCAGAAAAGCCATCGGTTGCGATGGCACTGGCTTCCGTGCTTGGAGCCAGAACAAGAAAAGATGGCTACGTGGAGGGAAACGGTTATATCGTTTCCTGGTGCGTAGGACATCTAGTTGGATTATGTGATGCATCGGAATACGATGAAAAATATAAAAAATGGAGATATGATGATCTGCCGATTGTGCCAGAATGTTGGAAACATAAGGTATTGGAAGGTACGAAAAAGCAGTTTGGAATCTTAAAGAAACTTATGAGAGATTCCAAAGTAGATGAAGTGATCTGTGCCACTGATGCAGGACGTGAAGGTGAGCTGATCTTCCGTCTGGTGTATGAGCAGGCAGGATGTAAAAAGCCGATGAAGCGACTCTGGATCTCTTCCATGGAAGAACAGGCAATTAAAGATGGATTTGCGTCATTAAAAGACGGTTCGTGTTATGACAGTCTCTATCAGTCAGCTCTTTGCAGGGCAAAGGCTGACTGGCTGGTGGGAATCAATGCGAGCCGTCTTTTTTCTGTTCTGTATAACCAGAATCTGAAAGTTGGAAGAGTACAGACACCAACACTTGCCATGATCGTGGATCGAAATCAGAAGATCAAGGAATTTACCAAAGAGAAATATTATATGGCTCATATCAAATTTGACGATATGGATGCGGTCACAGAGAATTTTCAGAAAAAAGAAGATGCAGATAAAGTGGCTGCAGAGTGTCAGGAGCGCATGTGCGAAGTGGAGAAGGATGATGTGAAAGAGAAAACGGTCCGCCCTCCGAAGCTTTATGATCTGACCACCCTGCAGAGGGAAGCTAACAGAATGTTTGGCTATACCGCACAGCAGACATTGGATGCTGTGCAGGAGATGTATGAGCAGAAGCTTGTCACTTATCCGAGAACAGACAGCCAGTATCTGACAGATGAGATGGGAGAAAGTACAGAAACTCTGATTCAGATGTTATTTGGGAAAATGCCTTATGCTGAAGGTCTGG
>UQWA01000054.1 GCA_900544685.1 uncultured Lachnospiraceae bacterium
GCCTTGGATTTGAAATTGAAGGAAATGATGCCAACCTGAAGGAACTGAATCTGGATGGATACAAGAAGATGATCAACGAAGCAGCTAAGACCTACCTGAACTTCAAAGCAGTTGCTACCACGTTGCGTACCGTAAGAACCGCTACGGTAAACGACTGGAGCGCAATCTGCTGGGCAGATGGAGAGATCTACAAGGCAAAAGACTACAAGGGACTGGAGATCATGGACCGTGTAGGTGGAGGAGATTCTTTTGCATCCGGACTGATCTACGGTCTGATGACTACAGGTGATGCAGAAGCAGCTGTGAATTACGGAGCAGCTCACGGCGCACTTGCTATGACAACACCAGGTGATACCACTATGGCAAGCAAGAAAGAAGTAGAAGGAATCATGGGCGGAGCAGGCGCACGTGTACAGAGATAATCTGTATTGTAAAGCAAGAACAGCCGTGATAACAGAATGAAGTGACAGGGTATCTGTCTGAATAAGTAACTGCCGAAAAAGGGGCAACTCCCTGCGGCAGTTTTTTCGAACATAAAAGACAGAGAGCGGAAAAAAAGAAGGGTATTAAAAAAAGCTGCAGATGCGGATCAGGCAGCAGGTATGATGGGGGAAAAGTACATGGATGGACTACAGAAAATCGACAAAGGGCTGCTGACATCGCAGGTGGAAGAACGGCTCATGAATTATATACTGGAGGAACCGATTGAGATCGGGGAAAAGATACCGAATGAATTTACATTGGCAGAAATGTTTGGAGTGGGCAGAGGAACGGTGCGGGAAGCTGTGAAAAGCCTGGCATCTAAAGGTGTTCTGGAAGTACGCAGAGGTCTGGGCACTTTTGTAATCAGTACCAGTACGCTGGAACAAGATCCGCTGGGACTGGCAAATGTGTTGGATGACCAGTATGAACTGGCACTTCAGCTTTTTGAAGTCCGGCTGATGTTTGAACCGGAAATCGCGGCATTGGCGAGTGTGAAGGCAACGGAAGAAGAAAAAGAAGAGCTGGTTCGGCTGTGTGATGTTGTTGAAGAACTGTTCCTTAAAGGGAAAGATCATCTGAAGCTGGACATCGAATTTCATACCCATATTGCAAAATGCAGTAAAAACAAAGTGACAGAAGTGTTAATGCCGGTTATTTATTCGGCCGTCTATGCTTTTACGGGTGTTGCCAGTAACAAGCTAAAAGATGAGACTGTTTCCACACACCGTGCAATTACAGATTCTATTCTGAATGGAGACAGTATCGGTGCCCGGAATGCCATGATCATGCATCTGAATTATAACCGTCAGATGATTCTGGAACTGGAGAAAGAAAGAGATCGAAATAAGAAGATATAAAGCAAGAATGGAAGAATATGGGGCGTGTGATAAAACCTGTTTCCGATGATATACAGATGGTCTGGGAATATAAAACCTCCCAGATCATTTTTTTATTGTAAAATATAGACAAAGAGTGATGACAAATAAATAAAAAACAACACTTGAAAACGAGGAAGATACATGATAATATTTGATTATAAAGATGTTTTGTAACTGTTCAGAACCCACTGTGAAGGTACTGAACAGATACGATGCTTTGCGGATTGCTACGTACTTCGTACTTACGCAATCCTGACATCTTATAAAGCATATTTTTTCGATTCGTAGTGCGCAGCACTGTCAGAATATCTAATCTCAATTCAGAAATCGTATGCTTTTCTAAGAACAGAATAGGCAGAAGAGGACTGAAGTGAGAGGCATTGGTAATACGAATCAACGGCATTTCTGTACACAGAATCCTCTTCTCAAAAGAAAGGGGAATTATGTGGCAGAGAAGAGAACACAGACAAAGAAGAAAGAAGGAAAACTGACACAGAAAAATAAAAAATCACATCAGGATATGGAAGAACGTCATCAGATATACCGGGAGATATTGAAGAATTTCACGATCATGAGTGATGCATTTATGAGAAACGTTTTAAAAGAAAAGGCATGTACGGAATATATTCTTCAGGTTATCATGGAGGAGAGTGAACTAACCGTGGAAGATCAGGTGATCCAGCATGACTATAAGAATCTACAGGGAAGATCTACTATTATGGACTGTGTTGCCACAGATCAAAAGAACCGACAGATGAATATCGAGATCCAGCAGGAAAGTAAAGATGCATCACCACAGCGGAGTCGATACAACAGTGCACTGCTGGATATGAATACCCTGAATCCGGGACAGAGTGTAAAAGAACTTCCGGAAAGTTATATCAGATGTGAAATGACTCCCACCTCTGTAGGTGGCGAGCAACAAATCAGTATCAGTGGTGGGAGTCAATCCCCATCTGATATAGCCTCCGGCAGGATTGCAGAGATGCGCAGAAGAAGTATGTCATGCATTGCATGACGCGCATCTCGCAACAAGAATGCCGAGGCATTCTTGAAAATCTTCATCACCAGAGAGGATGTGATGAAAGAGGGACTACCAGTTTATCATATCCAAAGAAAAGTAAATGATAGTAACAGGGTATTCAGAGATGGCAGTCATATCCTGTATGTTAATTCACAGATTCAGAATGATACAAAGCTGGGGCGCCTGATGCATGACCTGCATTGCAAAAATGCAGATGAAATGTACAGCGAGGTACCAGTACATCATACTGCAAATAACTGTACCACATAACTTGCCTGAATTTCCATCTGCGGCATCAGAAAAACTTGACGTAGCCCGCTACGCCTGCGTTTTTCTTCTTTGCAGAATGAAAATTCATTCTGCGTTATTAGTCCAGTTAATTTTTGTATGCTGTACTGGCAGCCAGAGTCAGACAATTAAAAGAAACATCAGAGGGGGTAGAATACATGTGCAAAGAAATGGACAGAATCTATGGAATGGGAGAAGAACAAGGCAGAGCTATGGAACGAAAGAATACTGAACGTGAAAGGAAAAAAG
>UQWA01000055.1 GCA_900544685.1 uncultured Lachnospiraceae bacterium
AAACCGCTGGATATGAATAAGCTGAATGATGTTCTGGAAAACTGGCTGTAATTGCCTTCCTGGATGCATGGGAAAAGCAGCTAGGAAACATAGAGAGGGTTTTGTTATGACAGAAATTAAATATATATTTCCGAAGCAACCGCAGTCCATGGCAGTTTTGGCTTTCATAGCCGTGCTGATCATTTTGCTTCTTGTCCTGATTGTAATGGTACATATGGGAAACAGAAAATTAAAAAGTATACTGGAAGAACAGATGGCAGAAAGACAACTTCTGGATAAGATGTCTGCAGATTTCACGGCTGTCTATTATGTTGAATTAAATACCGGTTCCTTTGAAATTCTCCATTTGAGTGCCGGGACCAACGTAAAAAAAATGAATCTGAAACAGGGTGATAATTTCAATTCTTCTGCTGACCAATATGCGGTTCAATATCTGTATGAGAAAGAAAGACAGGAATTTAAGGACTGGATTTCGACAGAGCATCTAAAGGAACAGCTTTCCCGGAAGGAGCGCATTACATACCATTATAGAAGTAAACCGAATCCGAACCAGCATGAATTTTTTGAGGCACAGGCAGTCAAAATATACGAGGATGAGAAACATTTTTTCGCACTGGTGGGTTTTCGGCATATTGATGATATCATGGAAAAAGAAACTACGATCCAGAATCAATTAAAGCAGGCACTGGACGAGACACGGCTGAGTAATGAAATAATTTCGGCAATTGCCAAGAGTTACTGTTCTATCTACAGAATTGATGTGCAGAAAGATTTTTTTGAAGAGGTATCAAATGACAGTGAAATACACAAACTGACAGGAAACAGAGGATGTGCATCGGAGAAACTGTATCAGCTTTGTGATACAATGGTTGCACCGGAATACCGTCCGCTGATACGTCCATTTTTGGATGTTTCTACACTTTCAGATAGATTGAAGACGGAAGAATGTATTTCTACAGAATACAGGATGTGTGATGGCAGCTGGCACAGGATGCTTTTTATTGTAAAAAAACGGGATGAGTCTGGAAATGTAACCCATGTTTTATGTACAGTCCGTAGTATCAGCGATTCCAAGAGACGTGAAGAGAATCTTAACTTTGCAGCGGAAGCAGCAAAGCGGGAAGCCGAAATGAAAACAAGGTTTCTGGCGACTATGAGTCATGATATCCGTACACCACTGAACGGTATTATCGGTATGGTAAATATGGGAAATCAGTACGCAGATGATCCACAGATGCAGCAGAAGATCAGAGAAAAGGAAATGGAAGCGCTGAAATATCTGGTATCTCTGGTAAATGATGTATTGGATATGAATAAACTACAGAGCGGAGATTTGAAGGACCAGCAGCTTTTGTTTGATCTGACAATGGTACTGCGGGAATTGAACCAGATTTATGATGAGCGGGCTGCCAAGAAAGGCATCCGGTATGAGATTGACTGGAAAAGTACATACAGTCATAGCGCGCTGGTTGGAAATCCGGTATATCTTGGCAGGATCCTGTCGAATATTATAGACAATGCTATAAAATTCAGTCAGGCGGGTAGTGTGATTACGGTCTGGGTTGAGGAAGAAACTCTGGATGATGGCAGAGCAATTTTCACTTTCTACTGTAAAGACCAGGGTGTGGGTATGAGTGAAGATTTTATTGCACATGCTTTTGATATGTTCTTTCAGGAAAGCAAGACAAGCAGATCCAGGTATGAAGGCACCGGACTGGGGCTTGCAATTACGAAGCAACTCGTGGACAGAATGGATGGAAGTATTGAACTGAAGAGCAAAGCAGGTGTCGGGACAACAGTTATTGTAAAAATCCCGTTCAAAATTGGCACACAGGATAAAAACAGTAATTTATCAGATAAGCCAGTAAGCCTTGATGATTATTCGGTAGAAGGCATGCGGGCATTGGTTGTGGAAGACAATGAGTTGAACATGGAAATTTTCAGATGTATACTGGAAGACAGCGGTATGGAAGTTACATGTGTAGTAGACGGGCAGGAAGCAGTTGAAATCTTCGAGAAATCTGCACCGGATTATTTTGGGGTAATTTATATGGATATTATGATGCCGAGGATGAATGGTCTGGATGCGGCAAGGACAATCAGGGAAATGAAAAGAAGGGATGCCAGGAGGGTTCCGATCATTGCAATGTCCGCAAATGCCTTTGCAGAAGACATTATCAACAGCCGGCTGGCTGGAATGAATGTTCATCTTGCAAAGCCACTGGATGCGGAAAAAATGATCATTGCCTTAAAACAATGCATGGCAGATAATAGCGATGTAAAACTGCACGAAGATTTGTAGGAATAAAAA